>NZ_JAUCML010000025.1:0-768 GCF_030362955.1 Curtobacterium citri | reverse complement strand
GTCTTGAAGGTGTCGTTGAGCAGCTTCGCGGCGTCGTCGGAGACGTGGACGGTGGTGCCGGTGAGGATGGCGTTGTCACCCTCGAGCTGCAGCGGCTTCAGGGTGCCACCGTGCAGCGAGAACAGGTACGCGTTCGACACGGCGACCTTGCCGTTGACCAGGACGTCACCGTAGAGCTTGGACGAGCCCGGGTTCACGACGAAGTTCTCCAGCGTGACCGTGGTGTCACCGGCCTGCAGCGTCAGACCCGAGTCGTCGTGGTTCAGCAGACCCTGCACGTAGGGGCGGTAGTTGCCGTCCGGGCTCCAGTACGTCACCGAACCCGACGTGATCGGGAACGAGACCGCACCGTTCTCGAGCTTGGCGTTGCCGGAGACACCCGGGGTCAGCTTCAGCGCGGTCAGCGCGTCGGTGAAGCCGCTGTCGAGGGCGACGGAGGTGTTGCCGCCGAGGACCTCGGGCACCGACGCGACCGGGGCGGGGATCTTCGACTCGGACGAGGAGGAGATCGTGTGCACGTTCGGCGTCGCCGCGTTCGCGCTGGAGATACCGAACGCCGCACCGGTCAGGACGAGCGCGCCCGTGGTGGCGAGGGTGATCGAGGTCTTCATGGACTTGCGCATGGGATGCGTTCCTTTCGTCGTCGCGCTCGGCGCGGCATGCTGTGTGCGCGCCGAACACACCCCGACCAGGGGTGGAGAACCAGCTACCTGCGGCTGGTGAGCGCTCCGGGTGTTTCCCGGCTTGTGACAGTGGTTCGGCACCCTC
>NZ_JAUCML010000024.1:0-792 GCF_030362955.1 Curtobacterium citri | reverse complement strand
CCACCGGAACGGTACGGACGGTCGCCGTCACGCGGCGGACGACGGTCATCGCCACCGGAACGGTACGGACGGTCGCCGTCACGCGGCGGACGACGGTCATCGCCACCGGAACGGTACGGACGGTCGCCGTCACGCGGCGGACGACGGTCATCGCCACCGGAACGGTACGGACGGTCGCCTTCACGACGAGGCCGGTCGGCGCCGCGCGGACCGTCACCCCGAGGAGGACGCGAACCACCGGAGCGGTCACCCTGGCCGGCCGGGCGCCGGCCACCGTCGCCGAAGGACCGGTCCCCGTCGCGGAACGACCGACGCTCGTCACGAGCCGGACGGTCGCCGTCCCGACGCGGACGATCGGCCTCGCGCCGTTCGAAGTCTCGAGGACCGGACGACCAGCGACCGCCTTCGGGACGAGGGCCCCGGTCTCCGCCCCGATCGGGACGACCTGCGCGATCTCGGTCGTTGCGCTGCTGCTCGTCGTCGTTCGCCACCGTTGCTCCTCATCGCGTGCCCGTGCCGAGAGGCCGGGCTGTCGTCCGCTGTGTCGTTGTGGGGGTACTGCGCGGTCGATCGCGCTCGTCATCCAGTCCATCACGAACCAGACCGCGCGTCGAGCGACCCACAGCACAAACAGATGTGGCCACCGACCCACCTCGAGAACGAGGGTCTCCCCTACGAGTTCTCGATGGAGGGCCGATGGCCACATCACTTACGTTGAGTCCGGCGGCGTCCTACTCTCCCACAAGGTCCCCCTTGCAGTACCATCGGCGCTGAGAGGCTTAGCTTCCGGGT
>NZ_JAUCML010000023.1:0-924 GCF_030362955.1 Curtobacterium citri | reverse complement strand
GTTGGCTATGAAGGGAACACAGGGCAGTGCAGGGATAGGGTCCTGGTGTGCAGGGCAGGCTGGGCTCCACAGTTCTTCACACTGAACCCAAGCTCACAGGGAACATCAGACAATGTTGTGTAAAGAGAACTGAGGGCTCTGGATGTCACAGGAGAGACCTGAACACATCGTCTGTCACTCAGTACAGTCCAGGCAGCTGTCTTCACGCTTTACAATCTCGGAGAGACATTTCAGAGCTCTGGGAGCCTGGAGCCAGAGCATAGTCCCCTCCTTTTCCACCTGTGTTTCTCCTCCTCTTCATCACAAAAGCCATCACAGCTCCAAGGATGACCACAGCTCCAAGGACAACCGGAACAGCAATGATTACTGTGTTAGTCTTGGTGGATGAAGGAGGCTCCTCCTTGCCCCATCTCAGGGTGAGGGGCTCAGGCAGCCCCTCATGTTCCACATGGCATGTGTAATTCTGCTCCTTCCCAAGAGGCACCACCATAGGGTATCCACCAGTCTCTTCAGCTGGGTGCCCGCATTTTGCAGGTCTGAGCCAGGGTTGAAAGGCTTCAGGGATGCCACATAACCAGACTCTGATTCCATGAGGAGGGCCTCAAGGACTTGAAGAAATCCTGGGCAGATGTCCGAAGAAGCTGAGCTGCAGCAGATGGACAGCATGACCACAGTGATTGTGATGGCGATCTTCATGGTAGAGGTTGGAGGCTTTGGTGTCTGTAGATGTGGGGTATCCTTAGGGGGGTTGCATGTGACTTGCTATAAAAGTTATGAAATATTTCTTTGATTTGAATGGTGAAGCCAGAGGAAATGTCTAGCGGGTGTGAGCGCTGAGCTGTCTTTGAGGAGCTGAAGTGCTCCCTATGAATGATCGCTTTAGCATTTTAGTAGAAATGGGGTAGGAGAACTGGAGCCTTGGGG
>NZ_JAUCML010000022.1:0-1057 GCF_030362955.1 Curtobacterium citri | reverse complement strand
CCCACTCCGACCGCAGAACACGATCATCATCAGAGGGGCTGGAAGTTCGCTGCCCGGGCGAGACTCGGAGACGACCTCCCGGCCGATCCGTTCTCCGCCTCAGCGGCAACGAGGTACAACCTTACGCGGAGGTGAACGCTCCTGCCAACAACGCCCACATCCCGGGCGTGTCGCCCTGGGTGGGGCGCCTCGGGGCTCTGCCGGAGGCACTGGTGACTGGCGGCGATCGATCGCCGCGGGCGGCGGCGCTGCCCCCTCGACGTTGACTCGCGAGGTGCCGATCCCGCCCTCGTCACACGGAGCCGAACCGCAGTTGGGGTACCCGTGCTGATACGAAGCGTCCTGGACTCGCTCGAGCGCGCGAGTGGTCGCGTATGGGGGCCCGTCCTGCCGTCCCGGGCTGGCAGGTGCGAGCTCATCGCGGCTGAACGGGCCGGCGCTCGACCATCGACTACCGCGCGGCCAGCACGCTCCGGGAGCACGAACGAACAAACCGGCAGTCGGTCACGTGGAACGCACAACGCCAGGCCCCGCTGCGCGTCGAGCGACGACCCCCGCCGCTGGGAGGCCGTCGACGTTCACACACCTGCAGGTGCCGTCGCCGTTGCGGCCGGCGGTACCGGATCGCCCTCCACCGCATTACCCCCCTCCTCGTCGAGTCGCACGTCCGGGAGCTGCGGCGAGCGTGCCCGGGGCCGCTGAGCTCCGAGCGATCACGACGATCGGAAGAGGACCCGTAGATCCCCCTGGCCCGTCCGTGTGTCGGCGCCCTTCACGGATCTGCCACGGGTGCCGACGACACCCAGCCAGGACGCAGGACGATCGTCGCCGTCGCCGTCGAGGGTCTTCCGCACTCCCGCGCGAAGCGTTGCACGGCTCAGGAGCCCGACTCGGACGGTCATCTGGCCCAACAGCGGATCGCCTGGAGAAAGGGAGACCATGCCAATACCCCGAAAACGCAGGAAACCCCTGACCATGGATGGTCAGGGGTTCCCTGGTGTTGCAAAGGTGAGTCCGGCGGCGTCCTACTCTCCCACAAGGTCCCCCTTGCAGTACC
>NZ_JAUCML010000021.1:0-1323 GCF_030362955.1 Curtobacterium citri | reverse complement strand
GCGTCGAAGTCCTCCTGGTGCGCCGTGACCTCGTCACGGTGCTGCTCCGACCACGTCTTCAACTGCCGCACCGTCTGGTGGAGCGACAGCCCTAGGCCAGTCAGCTCGTAGGTGACGGTCACGGGGACGGTCGCCGTGGCGGTCCGAGCGAGCAGCCCGTCGCGCTCGAGCGACCGGAGCGTCTGCGAGAGCATCTTCGGGCTGACGCCCGCGAGGACCCGGGCGAGCTCCGAGTACCGCATCGGTCGCGGATCCCCGTCGCAGTCAGGACCGCTTCCGAGCGCCGACAGGACCAGTGTCACCCACTTGCCCGACACCTGCGCGAGCAGGCGCTGACTAGGGCATACGGCGAGGAACGCGTTGTACTGCACCTTCGCCTCGGCCCGCTTCTCCGCTGCCGTCATGGTCGCCATCGAACTCTCCTGGGCACCTACACACTTCGGGGTAACTCCTTCCCATCGGGAAGCAGCTCGTCAAGACTCGACCACGGCACCTCGTTCCACAAGCCCGGAAGGCAATCATGAACAGCACCCCGACCGACCTCCCCGGCGGCACCTGGACACTCGGCGATCGCACCGTGTCCCGCTTCGGCTACGGCGCCATGCAGCTCGCCGGCCCCTGGGTGATGGGGCCGCCGAAGGACCGAGACGCGGCGATCGCCGTGCTCCGGGCGGCTGTCGCCAGCGGCATCACCCACATCGACACCGCCGAGACCTACGGCCCCCGCGTCGTCAACGACCTCATCCGAGAGGCCCTGCACCCGTACGCAGACGACCTGTTCATCGCGACGAAGGCCGGCGGACGGCGCGACGCCGGCGGTGGCTGGCCCGCCGCCCGGAAGCCCAACGAGCTCCGCGCGCAGATCCACGACAACCTCGACCAGCTCGGGGTCGACACCCTCGACCTCGTCCACCTCCGCCTCGGTGACGCCGATGGCCCCGTCGCTGAGGACGTCACCCGGGCGATGGAGACCCTCGTCGACCTGCAGCAGCAGGGCCTCATCCGGCACCTCGGCGTCAGCAACGCCACTGCCGAACAGGTCGCGCAGGCGCGGTCGATCGCACCGATCGTCTCGGTACAGAACATGTACAACCTCGCCAACCGGTGGGACGACGCCCTGCTCGACGAGCTCGCCGCCGACGGCATCGCGTACATCCCGTTCTTCCCCCTCGGCGGCTTCACCCCGCTGCAGACGGATGCGCTCTCGGCCGTCGCGACGCGGCTCGGGGCGACGCTGATGTCCGTCGCGCTCGCGTGGCTGCTGCAACGGTCACCCAACGTTCTCCTCATCCCCGGCACCTCGTCGACACAGCACCTCCACGA
>NZ_JAUCML010000020.1:0-2196 GCF_030362955.1 Curtobacterium citri | reverse complement strand
CGTGACGAACCTCGGTGTCACCCCGTCTCATCCGTGAACAGCAACCGCTGGGAACGTGTCCCGGCGGGCATCGAGAGGAGCATGAACATGGCTGACACCACCACCCCCACCCCGGCCACGACGGCGACGCGGACGACCGGTTCGCACGCGAACGCGTCGGGCACTGCGGGCAAGACCACGATCGACGACACGGTCGTGTCGAAGGTCGCCGGGATCGCTGCGCGTGAGGTGAACGGTGTGCACTCGCTCGGTGGCGGTGCCGCTCGTGCGATCGGTGCGCTGCGTGACGCGATCGGGCAGCGTGACCACGGCCAGGGTGTCAAGGTCGAGGTCGGCGAGAAGCAGGTCGCCGCGGACGTGGTGATCGTCGCGGAGTACCCGGTGTCGCTGCAGCAGGTCGCGGACGGGGTGCGTTCCTCGGTCGCGCGTGCGCTGCAGCAGATCGTGGGCATGGAGGTCGCCGAGGTCAACGTGACCGTGCAGGACGTCTTCATCCCGGGTGACGACGACGACAACGACGACAAGAAGGAGTCCCGCGTTGAGTAACACGCTGATCGGTGCCCTGATCGGGGCGATCCTCGCCGTCGTGGCGTTGCAGTTCGGGTTCTGGGGCTTCGTCCTGGTGGTCGTGTTCGGTCTGGTCGGTGCCCTCGTCGCGGCGCTGGTGACCGGGAAGATCGACCGGGGCGCCCTGACCGACGTGCTGACCGGACGCCGGAGCTCCCGGTGACCGCCGGCCCGGCGAGCACCGGCTCGGGAAGCGTCCCGGCAGGCGCCGTCCCGGGCCGCGTGGAGATCACGGCCCGGGCCCTGACGACCCTGGCCCGGGCCGCCGCCGCGGAGCGCCTCCGGGTGCCCGCGAAGCGGCTGCGCGTGGGGATCGACGACGAGCAGGGATCCCTCGCACTGGACGTGACCGGCCCCATCCGGGACCAGCCCGACATCGTCCGTGCGGCTGCGTCCGCGGCGGACGACATCAAGCAGCGCGTCAGCGAGCTCGCCGGCCGTCGGGTGGGTCGGACGCACATCGAACTGACCGGGCTCGTGCGTGAGCACGAGGGCCGGGTCCGGTAGGAGGAAGCACATGAGCACCGAACAGCTCGAGAAGCGGCTGCGTCGTCGGAGCATCCACCGGTCCCGGTCCACCGCCCTGGCGGTGACGCTGGTCGTGGTGATCCTGGTCGCGGCGTGGATCGGCACCGAAGCGGTCCTGAAGGCGATCGGTCAGGGGCCGCTGCTGGCGGACCCGCAGACCGTCGCCGACACCGCCCTCAAGCCCGACGCCGCGTTCACCACCATCGCCGAGGTCATCGCCGCCGTCCTCGTCATCCTCGGCATCATCCTGGTGGTCCTGGCGCTGAAGCCGGGTCGGCAGCCCCGGTCCGGGATCGACCACGACCGTGGTGCGGTGATCATCGACACCCGCATCCTCGCCTCGACCGCCGCGAACGCCGCCGCCCTGGCAGCAGGTGTCCCCGAGGCCAACACGAGTGCGTCGGCGCGTGGGCACCGCACCCAGGTGCACGTGGTGCCCCTGTCCGGCATCCCCGTCGACACCAGCACGGTGGAGCACGCGGTGCAGGACCGGCTCAGCCGCCTCGGCGGCAAGCACGGCTCCAGCGTGCAGGTCACCGTGGAGCAGAAGGGAACCCTGGCATGACCACCACCAACCGCGGCTTCAACCGGGTCCTGCTGTTCCTGATCGGCCTGATCGGCATCATCGCCGGGGTCGTGATCGGCGCGGGGGTGCTGCAACCCGTCCGCGACGCGGTGCAGCAGTACGTGACCCTCCCGCAGCAGGTCACCGTGCCGGGCACGGCGCTGTGGATCATCGCCGGCGTCTGCGCGGTCGTGATCGTCCTCGCGTTGGTCGTGGTGTTCACCCGCGGTGGTGGCGGCACGTCCGTCGCTGTCCGGGAACGCACCGGTGACGACCAGGTCACCGTCAACGTCGCCCTCGTCCGGGACGTCATCGACCACGAACTCGCCGACGTCCACGACATCGTCACGACCAAGGTCGACACGTACCTGGTGAAGAAGCAGCGGGCGGCCCGGATCCGGGTCCACGTCCGCCGCGGCGGCGACGCGGTCACCGTCCTCGACGCCGTCGACCACGCCGTCACCACCCTCGACCACACCCTCGGCCGAGAAGTCCCGGTCCTGGTCCACCTCACCGGCGGCACCCGCACCGCACTC
>NZ_JAUCML010000019.1:0-5512 GCF_030362955.1 Curtobacterium citri | reverse complement strand
GAGTGGGGGGTGCGTCTGGTCCTTGAGAACTCAACAGCGTGCACATTGTCAATGCCAATTTATTGACCCCGTTGCCTTCACTTGTGGAGGTACGGAGACAATTCCTTTTGGATTGAATTGATTGTCAGTAGACAGTCTTTACAGTCAGTTTCAACTCGGTTCGACGCTTTCGGGTGTCGGATCTGTAATTTTTTTACGGAGAGTTTGATCCTGGCTCAGGACGAACGCTGGCGGCGTGCTTAACACATGCAAGTCGAACGATGAGCAGGAGCTTGCTCCTGTGATTAGTGGCGAACGGGTGAGTAACACGTGAGTAACCTGCCCCTGACTCTGGGATAAGCGTTGGAAACGACGTCTAATACTGGATACGACTGCCGGCCGCATGGTCTGGTGGTGGAAAGATTTTTTGGTTGGGGATGGACTCGCGGCCTATCAGCTTGTTGGTGAGGTAATGGCTCACCAAGGCGACGACGGGTAGCCGGCCTGAGAGGGTGACCGGCCACACTGGGACTGAGACACGGCCCAGACTCCTACGGGAGGCAGCAGTGGGGAATATTGCACAATGGGCGAAAGCCTGATGCAGCAACGCCGCGTGAGGGATGACGGCCTTCGGGTTGTAAACCTCTTTTAGTAGGGAAGAAGCGAAAGTGACGGTACCTGCAGAAAAAGCACCGGCTAACTACGTGCCAGCAGCCGCGGTAATACGTAGGGTGCAAGCGTTGTCCGGAATTATTGGGCGTAAAGAGCTCGTAGGCGGTTTGTCGCGTCTGCTGTGAAATCCCGAGGCTCAACCTCGGGCTTGCAGTGGGTACGGGCAGACTAGAGTGCGGTAGGGGAGATTGGAATTCCTGGTGTAGCGGTGGAATGCGCAGATATCAGGAGGAACACCGATGGCGAAGGCAGATCTCTGGGCCGTAACTGACGCTGAGGAGCGAAAGCGTGGGGAGCGAACAGGATTAGATACCCTGGTAGTCCACGCCGTAAACGTTGGGCGCTAGATGTAGGGACCTTTCCACGGTTTCTGTGTCGTAGCTAACGCATTAAGCGCCCCGCCTGGGGAGTACGGCCGCAAGGCTAAAACTCAAAGGAATTGACGGGGGCCCGCACAAGCGGCGGAGCATGCGGATTAATTCGATGCAACGCGAAGAACCTTACCAAGGCTTGACAT
Source organism: Curtobacterium citri (assembly GCF_030362955.1). Classification (NCBI taxonomy): domain Bacteria; kingdom Bacillati; phylum Actinomycetota; class Actinomycetes; order Micrococcales; family Microbacteriaceae; genus Curtobacterium; species Curtobacterium citri. The sequence continues at coordinate 4,344 of NZ_JAUCML010000019.1, read as the reverse complement.
ACACCGGAAACGGCCAGAGATGGTCGCCCCCTTGTGGTCGGTGTACAGGTGGTGCATGGTTGTCGTCAGCTCGTGTCGTGAGATGTTGGGTTAAGTCCCGCAACGAGCGCAACCCTCGTTCTATGTTGCCAGCGCGTTATGGCGGGGACTCATAGGAGACTGCCGGGGTCAACTCGGAGGAAGGTGGGGATGACGTCAAATCATCATGCCCCTTATGTCTTGGGCTTCACGCATGCTACAATGGCCGGTACAAAGGGCTGCGATACTGTAAGGTGGAGCGAATCCCAAAAAGCCGGTCTCAGTTCGGATTGAGGTCTGCAACTCGACCTCATGAAGTCGGAGTCGCTAGTAATCGCAGATCAGCAACGCTGCGGTGAATACGTTCCCGGGCCTTGTACACACCGCCCGTCAAGTCATGAAAGTCGGTAACACCCGAAGCCGGTGGCCTAACCCTTGTGGAAGGAGCCGTCGAAGGTGGGATCGGTGATTAGGACTAAGTCGTAACAAGGTAGCCGTACCGGAAGGTGCGGCTGGATCACCTCCTTTCTAAGGAGCATCTGACCGGCCCTGCTTGCAGGTGCTTGGTTCAGGCGCCGATGCAACCCGAACGTGGTTGCCGGTAGCTCATGGGTGGAACATTGACAGTGCAGTCGGGAGCGTGAGCTTCCGGCCCTAGTACGCCAGCTTGCTGGTTGGGACGGGTCGGGGTGAGCGGGCCGGCTGGTGCACGTTGTTGGGTCCTGAGGGACCAGGCTTCCTGTTGACACGTGAGTGTTGGTGGGGGTTGGGCCTACGGGTCCTTCGTTGGGCCAGGGTGAACCTACCGGTTGGTGGGGGAGTGCTGGTGCCGATCGTATGTTGAGAACTACACAGTGGACGCGAGCATCTTAGATCGCTCGTGACGATGATCATCTTCGTGGTGGTTGTTGTTCGAGTCGATCGCAATTTTAATCTTTGTGGTCAAGTTTCTAAGAGCAAACGGTGGATGCCTTGGCATCTGGAGCCGAAGAAGGACGTAGAAATCTGCGATAAGCCTCGGGGAGCTGATAATCGAGCTGTGAGCCGAGGATTTCCGAATGGGGAAACCCCGCCAGGCGACTTGTCGACCTGGTGACTCCCGCCTGAATATATAGGGCGGGTAGAGGGAACGTGGGGAAGTGAAACATCTCAGTACCCACAGGAAGAGAAAACAACATGTGATTCCGTGAGTAGTGGCGAGCGAAAGCGGATGAGGCTAAACCGATCATGTGTGATAGCCGGCGGGCGTTGCATGGTCGGGGTTGTGGGACACGTCGCTCAGTTCTGCCGGACTGGGGCGGTTACAGCGCATCATAGTCGAACCGGTTTGAAAGCCGGGCCGTAGTGGGTGCCAGCCCCGTAGACGAAATGGTGTTATGGCCGGATGTGTATCCCAAGTAGCACGGGGCCCGAGAAATCCCGTGTGAATCTGTCAGGACCACCTGATAAGCCTAAATACTCCCAGATGACCGATAGCGGACAAGTACCGTGAGGGAAAGGTGAAAAGTACCCCGGGAGGGGAGTGAAATAGTACCTGAAACCGTTTGCTTACAAACCGTCGGAGCCTCCTTGTAGGGGTGACGGCGTGCCTTTTGAAGAATGAGCCTGCGAGTTAGTGATATGTGGCGAGGTTAACCCGTGTGGGGCAGCCGTAGCGAAAGCGAGTCTGAATAGGGCGATTCAGTCGCATGTCCTAGACCCGAAGCGAAGTGATCTATCCATGGCCAGGTTGAAGCGACGGTAAGACGTCGTGGAGGACCGAACCCACTTCAGTTGAAAATGGAGGGGATGAGCTGTGGATAGGGGTGAAAGGCCAATCAAACTTCGTGATAGCTGGTTCTCTCCGAAATGCATTTAGGTGCAGCGTTGCGTGTTTCTCGCCGGAGGTAGAGCTACTGGATGGCCGATGGGCCTCAACAGGTTACTGACGTCAGCCAAACTCCGAATGCCGGTGAGTGAGAGCGCAGCAGTGAGACGGTGGGGGATAAGCTTCATCGTCGAGAGGGAAACAACCCAGACTACCAACTAAGGCCCCTAAGCGTGTGCTAAGTGGGAAAGGATGTGGAGTTGCACAGACAACCAGGAGGTTGGCTTAGAAGCAGCCACCCTTGAAAGAGTGCGTAATAGCTCACTGGTCAAGTGATTCCGCGCCGACAATGTAACGGGGCTCAAGCACACCGCCGAAGTTGTAGATTTCGCACACAGACAAGCCTTCGTGGTTCAGTCGTGCGGAGTGGTAGGAGAGCGTCGTGTGGCGAGTGAAGCGGCGGAGTGATCCAGCCGTGGACGCTACACGAGTGAGAATGCAGGCATGAGTAGCGAAAGACGGGTGAGAAACCCGTCCTCCGAAAGACCAAGGGTTCCAGGGCCAGGTTAATCCGCCCTGGGTAAGTCGGGACCTAAGGCGAGGCCGACAGGCGTAGTCGATGGACAACGGGTTGATATTCCCGTACCGGCGAACAACCGCCCAAGCTAATCCAGTGGTGCTAAGAGTCCTAACCCGGCTCACCGGATCCCTTCGGGGTGATGGTGTCCGGTCTAACGCTCGACCCCATGCTGGTGCGGCTAGCGTATGAACAGGTGTGACGCAGGAAGGTAGCTGAGCCAGGCGATGGTATCCGTAAGGTGAACCTGGTGTAAGGGTGTAGGGCTGACGATAGGCAAATCCGTCGTCTGCATGCCTGAGACCCGACGCGTACCCGCAAGGGGAAATCAGTGATCCTATGCTGCCGAGAAAAGCATCGACGCGAGGTTGCAGCCGCCCGTACCCGAAACCGACTCAGGTGGTCAGGTAGAGAATACCAAGGAGATCGAGAGAATCGTGGTTAAGGAACTCGGCAAAATGCCCCCGTAACTTCGGGAGAAGGGGGGCCGGACACGTGATACGGACTTGCTTCGTTGAGCGTTGAAGGCCGCAGAGACCAGTGGGAAGCGACTGTTTACTAAAAACACAGGTCCGTGCGAAGTCGCAAGACGATGTATACGGACTGACGCCTGCCCGGTGCTGGAAGGTTAAGAGGAAGGGTTAGCCCTCGGGCGAAGCTCTGAATTTAAGCCCCAGTAAACGGCGGTGGTAACTATAACCATCCTAAGGTAGCGAAATTCCTTGTCGGGTAAGTTCCGACCTGCACGAATGGCGTAACGACTTCCCAGCTGTCTCAACCGCGAACTCGGCGAAATTGCACTACGAGTAAAGATGCTCGTTACGCGCAGCAGGACGGAAAGACCCCGTGACCTTTACTACAGTTTGGTATTGGTGTTCGGAGTGGCTTGTGTAGGATAGGTGGGAGACTGTGAAGCGGGCACGCTAGTGTTCGTGGAGTCATTGTTGAAATACCACTCTGGTCACTTTGGATGTCTAACGTAGGACCCTGATCGGGTTCATGGACAGTGCCTGATGGGTAGTTTAACTGGGGCGGTTGCCTCCCAAAGAGTAACGGAGGCGCCCAAAGGTTCCCTCAACCTGGTTGGCAATCAGGTGGCGAGTGTAAGTGCACAAGGGAGCTTGACTGTGAGACTGACAGGTCGAGCAGGGACGAAAGTCGGGACTAGTGATCCGGCAGTGGCTTGTGGAAGCGCTGTCGCTCAACGGATAAAAGGTACCTCGGGGATAACAGGCTGATCTTGCCCAAGAGTCCATATCGACGGCATGGTTTGGCACCTCGATGTCGGCTCGTCGCATCCTGGGGCTGGAGTAGGTCCCAAGGGTTGGGCTGTTCGCCCATTAAAGCGGTACGCGAGCTGGGTTTAGAACGTCGTGAGACAGTTCGGTCCCTATCCGCTGCGCGCGTTGGAAATTTGAGAAGATCTATCCCTAGTACGAGAGGACCGGGATGGACGAACCTCTGGTGTGTCAGTTGTTCTGCCAAGGGCACCGCTGATTAGCTACGTTCGGACCGGATAACCGCTGAAAGCATCTAAGCGGGAAGCCGTCTTCGAGATGAGATTTCCATGCACCTTGAGTGTGAGAGGCTCCCAGCAGACTACTGGGTTGATAGGCCGGATGTGGAAGCGGGGACTAACGACCCGTGGAGCTGACCGGTACTAATAAGCCGAAGACTTGACAACACAACTTTTACCGTCGCCCCTTGTGGGTGGCGGGCTCGCGTCCACTTTGTGGTTCCCGACAGACGATCGGGAATCGAACTGAATACTTCAGCAACGGCTTGAAGGACAGGTTCGGATCCAGGTTCGGGTCGAACATGTTCCGGTGGTCATAGCGAGAGGGAAACGCCCGGTCACATTCCGAACCCGGAAGCTAAGCCTCTCAGCGCCGATGGTACTGCAAGGGGGACCTTGTGGGAGAGTAGGACGCCGCCGGACTCA
>NZ_JAUCML010000018.1:0-8963 GCF_030362955.1 Curtobacterium citri | reverse complement strand
AGGCAACGGGGTCAATAAATTGGCATTGACAATGTGCACGCTGTTGAGTTCTCAAGGACCAGACGCACCCCCCACTCCGACCGCAGAACACGATCATCATCAGAGGGGCTGGAAGTTCGCTGCCCGGGCGAGACTCGGAGACGACCTTCCGGCCGATCCGTTCTCCGCCTCAGCGGCAACGAGTGATTACTCTACACACGCCCCGGGGGTGCAGCGAACCGGCCCACCGCCCGGGCGTGTCGTCCCCCGACTTCCCCGCGGGCTCGCGGATGTCGGGGTACCGGCGCTCACGACCGGGGCCGGGAACGACGAGAGGCGCGGTGCGAAACTCGCACCGCGCCCCCAGTCCGGAACGGACTGTCCGGGTGGGACCGCCACCCGGCGATCCGACCGCTCGCCTACTCGGCCGCAGCCAGCTGACCGCAGGCGCCGTCGATCTCCTTGCCGCGGGTGTCGCGCAGGGTCGTCGGGACGCCGGCCGCGTTGAGCCGGCGGACGAACTCGTCCTGCACGTGGGGCTCCGACGAGGTCCACACCGAGCCGGGCGTCGGGTTGAGCGGGATCGGGTTGACGTGCACCCACCCCTTGCCCCGGGCGTTGAGCTTCTCCGCCAGCAGGTCCGCACGCCAGGCGTGGTCGTTCATGTCCTTGATGAGGGCGTACTCGATGGAGACGCGACGACCGGTCTTCGCGTAGTACTCGTACGCGGCATCGATCGCCTCGTCGGCCTTCCACCGCGAGTTGACCGGGATGAGCTCGTCGCGGAGCTCGTCGTCCGGCGCGTGGAGCGAGAGCGCGAAGGTGAGGGGGATGTCCTCGTCCGCGAGCTTCTTGATCGCGGGGACGAGTCCGACGGTCGACACCGTGATGCCGCGGGCGCTCATGCCGAGGCCGTGCGGCTGCGGGGCGACCATCGTGCGGACCGCCTCGATCACGCGCTTGTAGTTCGCGAGCGGCTCCCCCATGCCCATGAAGACGATGTTCGTGACGCGCTCGGCGTCGACGCGGTCCTGCCCGCCCTTGCGCGGGTCACCCCCGAGCTCCCCGGCGGCGATCGCGGCGTTGGCGCGCACGATCTGCTCGATGATCTCGGCCGTCGACATGTTGCGCGTGAGCCCCGCCTGGCCGGTGGCGCAGAACGGGCAGTTCATCCCGCACCCGGCCTGCGACGACACGCAGAGCGTGATGCGGCCGGGGTAGCGCATGAGCACCGACTCGACGAGGGCGCCGTCGTGCAGCTTCCAGAGGAACTTGATCGTGTCGCCCTTGTCCGTGGCCAGGCGCCGGGTCTCGGTGAGGAGCGGCGGCAGCATGCCCGCGACGAGCTCCTCCCGCTGGGCGGCGGGCAGGTCGGTCATCGTCGCCGGGTCGGACGAGTAGTGCGTGAAGTAGTGCGTCGAGAGCTGCTTGGCGCGGAAGCCCGGCAGGCCGAGCTCCTTGACCTTCTCGACGCGCTCCTCGACCGTCAGGTCGGCGAGGTGCACGGGCGGCTTGCCGCGCTTCGGCGACGCGAACTGCAGGAGGGGTCGGCCCTCGGAGTCCTGCGCCTGGGTCCAGCCCTCGGTGCGCGGGCGCACCTGCGGACGAGCGGAGCGCTGCTCCTCGAACGGGGTGCGGGTCTCGGTGGCCATCACTCCAGTTTACGGGAGGTGCGCAACTCCCCGCGGACGCCGACGGAACGGCCCGCCGACGAGCGTGCGGGCGGGCAGCGGACGGGAGGCACGGCTCGACTCCCGAGGTCCGCCCCGGCGGGCGGACGGCCGGGTCACTCCCCCGCGGGCAGGAGGCGGGCGAAGTGGTGCGCGTTCGGGTACACCGGCACGATGTCGACGGGGTCGCCCGGGTGCGGGGCCTGCAGCACGATGCCGTCGCCGAGGAAGATCCCGACGTGGTCCTCGTCGTCGAACACCACCAGGTCACCCGGCTGCGCCTCGGACTCGGGGATGGTCGTGGCGACCGCGTCCTGCGACGGCACGTAGTGCACGAGCGGGATGCCGACAGCTGCGTACGCGACCATCGTCAGTCCGGAGCAGTCGATGCCCGCGTGGCTCGCACCGCCCTCGACGTAGGGGTCACCCATGTACTGCAGCGCGGTCGAGACGATCGTGGCGCGCTTGCCACCCGCGGACAGGACTGCCGAGATGGCGTCCTCGGCCTGCTGCGTCGTGACGCCGTACTTGGTGACGATGGTCGGGTAGGACACGACGGTCGTCGTGGTGGTGATGCCGTCGGTCCGAACGACGGGGACCTCGACGTCGCGGGCGACGGTGAAGGACTGCGCGTCGTCCGCCGCGGTGGTCAGCGACGAGTCACGCGACCGGTCGTGCGACGAGGTCGCCGGGGCCGCGTCCGCCGGCAGGGCGAGCGTCAGGCTCGAGGTCACGGCGAGCGCCGGCGCGAGCAGGAGCGCCGCCCGCTTGGCGTTGACGGCCCGACGGACGTGGCGGGGGTCGGCGGCGCGCTCGGCCCGAAGGACGGCCGTCCGGGTCAGCACCGCGGAGCCGGCGACGGCGGTCGACGCGAGCGGGCGCGGCGTGGGACGGCGCACCGCGCGGGGGGCCGGAGCGCTCTCCATGCGGACCGCGCGGTCGGCGGTGGCGTCAGGGGCGGCACGACGACCACGGGGACGACGCAGCTCCGCGGGAACCGACGGTGTGGACGGCGACGACTCGGGTGCTGCCGGCTCAGGTGCTGCCGATCGGGCAGCGTCGGGGGCTGCGGGCAGGGCGTGACGTCCCATGGTTCCTTCCGGGTCGGCCGAACGACTCGGGAAGACAACGTATTGGTAACGGTCCGGTCACAGGCTGAGCAGTGCCCCCCGGTTCCTGCGGTTCGTCTCAGTCTCGAGTTCGTCTCAGTCTCGCGCGAGGTGCTCGGCGGCCCGTTCCTGCACGGCCCGGGCGTCGTGGTGGTCCCACAGGGCGAAGTGCGTGCCGCCCGGCAGAGTCACGAGCTCGACGTCCGGCACGGCCGCCGCGGCACGGGAGCTGTGCCCGAACGGCACCTCGGTGTCGGCGTCGCCGTGCACGAGGAGCGTCGGCGCACGGACGGCACCGAGTTCCAGGTCGTCCACCGCCCCGAGCACCCGGACGTCGTTGTCCCACCCGGGCCGGAACGCGCCGCCCGCGTTCCCGCTGGTCGACAGGTCGAGCACGTCCCGGCGCCGGCGGAGGTCGTGCACGACCTCGGACACGTGGGCGGTCAGGGCGCGTCCGTGCAGGGAGCTGACCCCCGCCTCGACGGTGCGGACGACGACGGACGGCAGCACGCGGGCGGCCGTCGCGGCGACCGCGGCGCCGAAGGACGTGTGCGCGACGACCCACTCGGCGAGCGACGGTCGCTCCGGCGCCCAGCGGCCGGAGAGCCCGGCGGCGACCACGAGCGAGCGGACCCGGTCCGGGTGGCGGACCGCGAAGCGGTAGGCGACGGGTCCGCCACCGGACCACGCGAGCACGGCGACGCGGTCGATGCCGGTGCGGTCGAGCAGGGCGGCGTAGCGGTCGGCCTCGTCGTCGAGCGACGACCGGCCCGGGACGAGCGGCGTGCCCGGGTACCCGGGCCGGGCGACGGTGACGACCCGGAAGCGGTCGGACGGCAGGAACCGTGCCATGGCGTCCGCCGCGGTGATGCCGCCCGGGGTGCCGTGCAGCACCAGGACCGGCGCGCCGGTGCCGCGGACGGCGACCGCGACGCTGTCCGCACCGGTGGCGGGCGACGTTCCTGGCTGCATCCCTGCACGCTACCCAGGCGACCTCGCACCGGACCGGGCGGGCGCGGTGGACGCGCCGTGCGCCTCCCGTCCGACCTGCGGATCCGGACAGGCCTGCGCATCCGGAGAGGCGTGCGGATCCGGAGAGGCGTGCGGATCCGGAGAGGCGTGCGGATCCGGACGGGCCGGCCGCTCGACCGCCGAGGCGACCGCGATCGTCCGGCGCTGGCCGCGGAGGGTCTCGCCCGGGTGCTCCCCGTAGAGCGCGGCGTAGGACCCCGAGAAGCGACCCATGTGCCGGAACCCGCACGAGTGCGCGACCTCCGCGACGGTGGTCTCACGGGCATCAGCGAGCTGCAGCGCGATCCGCGCCTTCGCCAGCCGGAGGTCGCGGAGGAAGTCGGTGGGGGTCGTGGCCTCCTGCCGCTGGAAGGTCTCCTGCAGGGTCCGGACGCTCATCTCGGCGGCCCCGGCGATCTCGGCCGCCGTGAGCGGTCGGAGGAAGTGCGCGTACATGTAGGCCTTGGCCCGGTCGAGGGCGGCGACCGGCACGTCCGGCAGCCCGCCGTCGGGTGCGGGGTGGAAGGCGTCGATGACCGCCTCGGCCACGACCAAGTCGAGCGCGGCGCGGGCACCGTCGGCGACGGAGACGTCGAGCATCGGGCCGGCGACCTCCCGGAGGGTCCGCTGCAGCGGTGCGAGCCGGACCGACGGCACGGAGACCGGGAAGGCGAGCGGGACCGGCGGTGCTGCTCCCCCGAGGACCGCGACCGCCTCGAGGAAGTCGGCGTGGAAGTGGACGAGGTGCACCGTGCCGGCCGGCGCGGACACCCGGAACGGGCGCCCGGCGGGGAGCATCACGGGGACGCTCGGTCGCAGGGTGACGCCGTCCTCGCGCTCGGGGTCCACGACGACGCCGCCGTCCGCCGACCACGCGAGCACGTACTGCCGCCCCGGCACGAGGATCCCCCGCACGTGCGCCGACGAGGACGCGGTCCGCAGGCTGACCCAGCCGTCACCGACCGAGCGGTACCGGAAGGCGAAGGCGCCGTCGAGCGCGTCCGGACCGAACACGACGTCGCGCGCTCCGTACACGCTCGCCGCGATGTCCCGCGCCTCGTCGGGGTCGGTGCCGCTGCGGACGACCTCGTGGACGGCGGTCCGCCGCGAGGCCCCGGTCGGGGGGTCGGCAGGCGGGGCGACGGTCACGTGCGGTCACCGCGGCCCGGACCGCGCACACGGGCGAGGTCGGCGAGCGACGGCGTGACCGCTCCGTCCGGCACCGCCCACCCGCGACGCGCGGCACGGCGGAGCGTGCGGTAGGTGGTCACCCGGACCTGCTGGACGCGGTGGTCGGACTCGTACGTCGACATGTCGTGCTCCCTGCATCACGACCGTCCTGCGTCCTGCCCGGTCCCGGGACCTCGGCGTCGGGTCTCCCGACCCGAGCAGCCCCGCGTGCCGCGGACACCGGACGATCTCGTCGTGTGCGCGACGGTACGCGCGGGGTGGACGGTGGGACGCGGGGCGCGTCCAGCGTCCGCGCAGATCGGACGGACCGGGACGGGACGGCGGCCGGACCGGGCGTTGCGGCGGTCGGTCGTGCACAGCGGCGGACGGGAGGCGCGGGGCGGGCCGGTCGCGCGCCTCCCGTCCGCCCCGGTGTCGGTCCCGCCGTTTGCCGGTCCGGCAACGCCCCTTGCGCCAGTCGCCCGGTCCGCGGTGCACTGGGCGGATGCAGGCACACGAGCACACGGCCACCGGGGACGCCGGGACGGCACGCGGCGGCGGCACGGTCGATCAGGAGACGTCTGCCCGCGACTGGTGGGAGGCCCGGTACGCCGCCGGGGACGGCATCTGGTCGGGTCGGGTGAACGCCGTGCTCGCGGCGGTGGCACCGACGCTGCCGCGCGGTGCGGGTCGGGCGCTGGACCTCGGCTGCGGGGAGGGCGGCGACGTGGTGTGGCTCGCCGAGCAGGGCTGGACCGCGACGGGCGTCGACCTGTCGGACACCGCCGTGGAGCGCGGACGTCGTGCCGCCGCGGCCGCCGGTGTCGGGGAACGCACGTCCTTCGTGGCCGCGGACGTCGCGACCTGGGCGCCTGACGGCGACGGCCGGTTCGACCTGGTGACCGCGTCGTTCCTGCAGTCGTGGCCGGTCGAGATCCCCCGCGCAGCGATCCTGCACCGGGCCACCGGCCTCGTCGCCGAGGGCGGACACCTGCTCGTCACCGCCCATGCCGCACCGCCGCACGCCGACCTGCCCGAGGCGTTCCGCACCTACCGCTTCCCGTCGCCGGAGGAGGACCTCGCGTCGCTCCGGCTCGACGACGGCTGGGAGGTCGTGGTCGCCGAGGGCCGCCCGCGCAGCGCGACGGGTCCCGACGGGGAACGGCACGACACCGTCGACAGCGTGGTGCTGGTGCGACGCCGCGCGATCTGACCCGACGTCGGTGCGCTCGGGCACGGTCGCGTAGCCTCGGCCCCGTGTTCCTGATCTTCGGCACCCGCGGTACCGACACCCTGCTCACGGTCGTGCAGTTCGTCTGCGGGGTGTGCGGCGTGCACGCAGCGCAGCGGGTCGTCCGCCGCACGACCAAGCTCAGCCTGTTCTTCGTGCCGCTCGTCCCGCTCTCCCGCTCCTACCGGAACGAGTGCGTCAACTGCGGGGCCGTGACCCGGCTCACTGCGGAGCAGGCCGAGCACGCCCAGGGGTGGTCGGCGGGACAGCCGGGGGTCTGATCCCGGTCAGTGCCGGCCGCTGTCGACGGGTCGGCCGCTGTCGATGGGCAGCGAGTCGCTCGTGGTGCGCAGGGTCTCCTGCCGGAGCTCGAGCTGCGTGACGGCCAGCGCCGCGAGGTCGCGGAGGTTCGCCAGGTCGGCCTCGGTCGCCTCCCGGGGACGGACGTCGAGGACCGCCAGGGTGCCGACCGCGGTGCCGTCGTGCCGGAGCATCGGGACGCTCACGTAGAAGCGGATGCCGAGCGGGCCGGTCACGAGCGGGCTCTGCCGCATCTCCGGGTGGACGGAGCCGTCCGGGATCACGACGGGCACGGGCACCGGTGCGAAGCCGTTGCGGAAACTGATGTTCCGTGCGGCCTCGTCGACGCCGTCGGCGATCCAGGAGTGCGACCACTCGCGGTCCTCGTCGAGCACGTCGACCAGGGCGATCGGCGCGTCGAAGAGCCGGGCGGCCATCGCGACGGTGCGCTGGAGGGACTCCTCGGGCAGCGTGTCGAGCGTGGCGGGCCGGTTGCTGTCGACCGTGCCGGTGCCGGTCGCGGTGCCCGTGCCCGTGCCGCTGCCGGCCGTGTCCGGAGCGGACCGATCGGCGGGCTCGGCGACCGCCGGGCCCGCGGAGCCCGACGCCGCCTCGTCCGCGGTCTCGGCGATGAGGACGTCACGGAGCATCGCGACCAGCTGGCCGCCGAGCGGCCGTGCGGACGGGTCCTGCGCGGTCATGGCCCGGAGCAGGTGCTTCCACCGCTCGGGCAGCGGCTCCGGCACGACCGGGTCGCGGGAGAGCCGCGCGATCGCGGACTCCACCAGCGACCCCGGGAACTCCCGACGTCGTGTGAAGCACTGGAGCAGCACGAGGCCCAGCGAGTAGACGTCGCTCGCCGGGCCGACGTCCGCGCCGCGGGCCTGCTCGGGACTGAGGTACGCGGCCGTGCCGGTCGTCACACCGTCCGCCGTGAGCCGCTCGACCCCAGCGGCCAGGGCGATGCCGAAGTCGGTCAGCCGGGCCCGCGCACGCTCCGAGCCGTTGCCGTAGTCGACGAGCAGGATGTTCGACGGCTTGATGTCCCGGTGCACGACGCCGTGGGCGTGGATGTAGTCGAGCGCCTCGGCCATGTCGTAGCCGATCTCGGCGATGTGCCGCGACGCGAGCGGCCCCACCGAGAGCCGGGCCTCGAGGTCCTGGCCGAGGATGAGCGACATCACGATGAACCGCTGCGACCCGCCGTCCGCACCCGTGACCACGCCGGCGTCGAGCAGGCCGACGAGGTTGTGGTGCTCGAGGGCCGCGAGCACGCCGAGCTCGCTCTCCTGCCGGGCGATGTCCACCGAGCCCGGGTGGAAGAGCTTCACGGCGACCGGTCGGTGCAGGACCTCGTCGGTGGCGCGGTAGACCACCGACATCCCGCCCTGTCCGATGGCGCCCTCGATGCGGTACCGGCCGTCGAGGAGCGGCGCGGCGTCGTCGTCGTGTCCCATGCGTTCCTCGTCGTCGGTGTCGGCAGGCAACGATGCATCTTCGCATCCCGGTGGCCGCACCGTCCGCCGCGCCACGTTCGGTGGACCGAACGCGTCGGCGGGGACCCCGAGCGACCACCGGCCCGCCGGTAGCGTGGTCGGCATGCACACGCACGGTGAGACGGCCTGGGAGGACCGCGTCGCAGCACTCTGGGACGACACGGCGGTCGGGGACGACGAACGGATCGCCCGCATGCGCGACCTCGCCTCGGTCGCTCCGCACCCGGCGCTCGGTGCCTTCGAGCTCGGAGGCGCCTTCGACTCCGGTGGCCGCGAGGCCGACGCACACGAGCGCTACGCGGCGGCGACGGCAGCGGGACTCGCGACGGTCGACCCCGACCGAGCAGCGCGCATGGTCGTGCAGCACGCGTCCACGCTCCGCAACCTCGGGCGGGTGGACGAGGCCATCGCCATGCTGCGGGACGCACCGAACCACCCGTCGACGGGTGCGGCTCCCCGTGTGTTCCTGGCGCTCGCGCTGCACAGCGCCGGCCGCGTCGACGAGGCACTGCGGGTGGCGATCGAGGCCGTCGAGCCGACACTCCCCCGGTACAACCGATCGGTGCGGGCCTACGCGGCCGCGCTCACGGACACACGCTCCCGCTGACCGACGGGACCGAACGACGGACGGGAGGCGCGGTGCCAGCTTGCACCGCGCCTCCCGTCCGTCGTGCGGTTCCGCCTCAGCGCGAGGCGGCCTTCTCGATCTTCTTGCGGAGCTTCGCGCGCTGCTTGCGCGCGTGCGGGTCGTTCCAGGCCTTGCGGATGGTCTCGGCAGTGCTCGTCTTCTTGACGACGGGACGGTTGGACCGGGAGCCGATCCAGATGCCGATCAGGGCGATGAGCCCGATGACGATGATGCGGTTGCGCATGGTGTCCTCCTGGTGTGGTTCCTACTGGACGCGGGAGCTGGTCTGGCTGAGTGCGGTGCGGGTGCCGCCGGTGAGGTGGACCAGGACCGGGACTTCTCGGCCGAGGGTGTGGTCGAGGGTGGTGA
>NZ_JAUCML010000017.1:0-27021 GCF_030362955.1 Curtobacterium citri | reverse complement strand
GGCGCGGCCCGCAACAACCCCCCCCCCCCCCGGGCGGGGGGGGGGGGGCCCCGCGGCCCCCCCGCCTCCAGTCCGTCAAGCGGTCGCGCCGTCAGCGGTTGTAGGCCGGCATCGGTCCGCGGAGCGCAGCGGCCACGTCGTCGACGGCCTGCTGCACGTCGTCCGGCAGCGCACCCGCGGCCAGCGCGGCGAGGTTCGCCTCGATGTTCGCGAGCCGCGACCCACCGATCAGGACGGCGTCCACGACGGGGCGGCCGATCGTCCACCGCAGCGCGAGCTCGGCCATCGGGAGCCCCGCGCCCTCCGCGATCGAGCGGAGCCGCTCCACGGCGGCGAAGACCTCGTCGTTCCAGTACCGGTCGCGGTACATGCCCGCGAGCGGCGAGGACCCGAAGCGTCCCTCCGCCGGGTGCTCGTCCGGTCGGTGCCTGCCGGTCAGGAGCCCGCCGCCGAGCGGGTTGTAGACGACCGTCGCGAGTCCGGTGCTCCTGGCGTACTCGGCGTACTCGTCGTCGATCCGGGTCGCGATGACGCTGTACACCTGCTGCCCGAGGACGGGGGCGTCGAGTCCGAGTCCCGCGGCCGTGTGCCGCAGCTCCGCGATCTGCCAGGCCGCGAAGTTCGAGACGCCCCACGTGCGCACCGCGCCCGCGTCGACGAGCGCCCGGACGGCGGTCAGCGTGTCCTCGGCCGGCGTCGATCGGTCGGGCTGGTGCAGGTAGAGGACGTCGACGTGGTCCGTCCGGAGCCGCCGGAGGCTCGCGTGCACGCACCGCTCGACCGCCGCGGCGGACAGGGGCGCGGCGCCCTCGGCGTCCGGGTTCGGGATGCCGACCTTCGTGGCGAGCACGACGTCGTCGCGGCGTCCGCCGAGCACGGCGCCGAGGATCTCCTCGCTGCGGCCGCCGACGTACCCGTTCGCGGTGTCGATGCCGGTCCCGCCCGCCTCCAGGAACACGTCGACCATCCCGGCCGCCGTCGTCTCGTCGACGCTGTCGCCGAAGGTCATGGTGCCGAGGACGGCGGGGGCGAGCCTGCGGCCTCGGATGTCGGTGTCACGCACTGGGTTCCTCTCGTTCGGACGCCGTCGGAGCGACTCGTCGTCGAGTCGCCGGGCGACAGCCGTGCGCACCACTATTGCGTGTTTCACGCAGGTCGTCTAGCGTGTTTCGTGCACCCCGCCGATCCGTCGACGGGACCGTCCACCGACCCCGAGGAGGGTCCGATGTCGAACCGCCTCGCCGCGATCGCCGACGACCTGTCCGGAGCCGCCGAGGTCGCCGCGGTCCTCGGCACCGGGTCGGTCACCGTCGCCCTCACGCTCCCCGCCGCGCTCGAGCACGTCGCTCGGTCCCGGTCCGACGTCGTCCTGGACTGCGACACGCGGTCGCTCGACCCGGCCGCGCGGCGCGCGGCCGTCACGCAGGCGGCGCAGCGGATGCGCGTAGCCGGAGCGCCGGTGCGGCTGGTGAAGACCGACTCGCTGCTGCGCGGCGGCGTGGGGGACGTCGTCGACGGGCTCCTCGACGCCGGCGCACGCGTCGTGGTCGCCACGGCGCTCCCGGCACTCGGGCGGACGGTGGTCGACGGCGCACTCCACGTGCACGGCAGGCCGGTGGCGGAAGCGGGACTGCACGGCCTGGAGGCACGGGTCGTCCCCGGTCCGCTGGCCGCGGTCGGGCAGCGCGCCCGGTCCGTCCCCCTCGCGGTCGTGCGCGCCGGCAGCGACGCCGTCCTCGACGCGATCGGGCGGGCGCTCGACGCCGGCGAGGTCCCCGTGCTCGATGCCGTCTCCGACGACGATCTGGACCGGGTCGCAGCGGCGCTCGACGGCGTCGACTGCACGGTCCTCGGCTCCGGCGGCATCGCCGCGGCGACCGGGCGGCTCCGCGGAGCGGCACCCTCCGACCCGGTCGTCCCCGACGACCACGAGCGGTCGGCGTGCGTCGGTGACGTCCACGGCGTGCTGCTCGTCGTCGGGACGGCCAGCAGCGAGGCGACCCGGCAGCTCGAGGTCCTCGCGGCCAGCGGCGTCCCGGTCGTGCCCCTGCCCCGCGACGTCCTGCTCCGTGCCGTCGACCGCCGCGAGGTCGACGACGTCGACCACCCGGCGCTCCACGCCGTGCGGACGGCACTGCGCAGCGGGAGCGCGGCGATCTGCGTCGAGGACCGGCACGAACCGGTCCCGCACCTCGCCCGACGGCTCGCCGACGGCCTCGGCATCGTGGCCGCCGCCGTCAGCGGGCAGGCCGCGCTCGTGCTCACCGGCGGGGAGACGGCCCGGTCCGTGCTCACCCGCCTCGACATCACGAGCCTCGTGCCGGAGGGCGCCGTCGAACCGGGCTGCGTCGTGTCCCGCGCGGACGACGGCCGTCGTGTCGTCACGCGTCCCGGCAGCTTCGGGACCGTCACCAACCTGCTCGACGCCGCCACGGTCCTCCAGGCCGGCTCGACCGATCACACCCCGCAGCCGGAGGCCGCCTCGACGCGGCCCCGGGCAGACCGAACCGAAAGGCAGCACCTGTGATGAACGCCACTCCGATCGTCGCCGTCACGATGGGCGACGGGGCCGGTGTCGGCCCAGAGATCGTCGTCGAGGCCGTCGTGTCACCGGACGTCCTGGCCGTCTGCCGACCCGTCGTCGTCGGCGACCTCGCCCGCCTCCGCCAGGCCGCCGCGATCCGGGGCGTCGACGCCACGTTCAACGTCGTCGCGGACGTCGCCGACGCGACGTTCCAGGACGGCGTCGTCGACGTGGTCGACCTCGGTCTCCTCCCCGAGGACCTGCCGTGGGGGCGGCTCTCGCCGGTCGCCGGTGACGCGGCCTTCCAGTACATCCGCGTCGCGTGCGAGGCGGCGATGGCCGGGAAGGTCCAGGCGATCTGCACGGCGCCGCTCAACAAGGAGGCCCTGCACGCAGGCGGGCACGTCTTCCCCGGGCACACCGAGATGCTCGCGGAGCTGATGGGCGTCGACGAGGTCTCGATGATGCTCTCGACCGCGAAGCTCAAGGTCGTCCACGTGACCACCCACGTCGGACTCATCGACGCCGTCGCGCGGATCGAACCGGGACTCGTCGAGCGGACGATCCGGCGCGGCAACGAGGCCCTCGTGCGCGCGGGCAACCCGCACCCGAAGATCGGCGTGGCGGCGATCAACCCCCACGCCGGTGAGAACGGCCTGTTCGGCTACGGCGAGGAGGCCGAGAAGATCGCTCCGGGCGTCGAGGCCGCGCGCGCCGACGGGATCGACGCCGTCGGGCCGCTGCCCGCCGACACCCTCTTCTTCCTCGCGGGCCGCGGGGACTACGACCTCGTCGTCGCGATGTACCACGACCAGGGCCACGGCCCCGTGAAGGTGCTCGGGATCGAGGCCGGCGTCAACATCACGGTGGGCCTCCCGGTCATCCGCACGTCGGTCGACCACGGGACGGCGTTCGACATCGCGGGCACCGGCAAGGCCGATGTCGCTAGCATGATCGAGGCGCTCCGCCAGGCGGCCGAACTCGCCCCGACGTCGGGTGCGATGAGCCAGTCGCAGGGCGCCTGACCCGTCCCCAGTCCCTGCCGTCCGGAGGTGCCCGGTGTCGATCTCGGCCAGAGCGCGGCGTGAAGCCATCGTCACGCTCGCGACCACGGTCGGACTCGCGAGCGTCGACGAGCTCTCCGAGCGGTTCGGGGTCACCGCCTCCACCATCCGGCGCGACCTCGCGAGCCTGCAGGAGCAGCGGAAGCTGACCCGGACGTTCGGCGGCGCGATGGCGGTGGCCGCGCACCCCGAGGCGTCGTTGCGACAGCGGCTCGGCGAGCACTTCGACGCCAAGCGCGACATCGCCCGACGGGCCGCTGCGACCGTGGCCCCCGGGGCGTCGCTCTTCCTCGACAACGGCTCGACCGTCGCCGCGTTCGCCCGTGCGCTGCCGGTCGACACGGACCTCACCGTCACGACCACGAGCGTCGGCGTCATCACCGACATGGCCGACCGCGACGACGTCCGACTCGTCACGCTCGGCGGCGAGTACCGAGCGTTGAGCAACGGCTTCGTCGGCGGCCTGACGGAGGCGGCGCTCGAGTACCTGACCTTCGACGCGGCCTACCTCGGTGCCGACGCGGTGTCGCCGGAGCGCGGGATCTGCGAGGCGGACCTCGGTCAGATCCGCCTGAAGGAGCTCATCGCCCGGCGTGCGGACGCGGTGTACGTCCTCGCCGACTCGTCGAAGCTCGCGCAGTCGGAGTTCCACGCGTGGACGCGCCTCGGCGGCGGGTGGACGCTGGTGACGGACGACGGCGTGGCGCCGGAACTCGTCGAGCGCTTCACGGCAGCGGGCATCACCGTCACCACGGCCTGATCCACCGTCGCTCAGCGCCACGCGCTCCGCCGCGCCTTCCCGGTGTCGTCCCGGAGCGGCTCGTGCACGATCGTCCAGCTCCGGGGACGCGTCTCCGGGTCGAGCGCCGTCGCCGCCCACGCGTCGAACTCCGCCGCGGTGACGTCGGCGTCCCCGACGTCGACGACCGCGTGCACCCGCTGCCCGAGGTCCGGGTCCGGCTGGCCGACCACCAGGCTGCTGCGGACGGCGGGGTGGCGTTCGAGTGCGGACTCGACGGCGGCGGGCCACACGTTCACGCCGCCGCTCACGATCAGGTCGTCCTGCCGGTCCGCGATGTACAGGTAGCCGTCGTCGTCGAGCCACCCGCTGTCACCGAGGCTGTGCCAGGCATCCGCAGGGGGCGCGTCGACTCCGAGGTAGCGGTAGGTCGCCGGCCCGGGCCGTGTCATCTCGATGCGACCGACTTCGCCGACCGGGGCTTCGCTCCCGTCCGCTCGGAGGATCCGGACGACGGTCCCGCCGGTGGGCCGGCCGACGCTGCCCTCGTGTCGGAGCCACTCGTCGCCGCGGATCGTGGTCAGCCCGTTCGACTCGGTGCCGGAGTAGACCTCGACGACCCGCTCGGGTCCGAGCCATCGGATCCACTCCCGCTTGACGTGCGGCGGGCAGACCGCGCCGATGTGCAGGACCGAGTCCAGTGCCGTCGTGTCCGTCGCGTCGAGGCGCGAGGGACCGAGGGCGGCGATCCGGGACATCATCGTCGGCACGACCATGCCCCAGGTCACGCGTGCGCGAGCGACGAAGTCGAGCCAGGTGCCGGCGTCGAAGCGCGGCATGAGGACGAGGGAGTGTCCGGTCATCAGACCGCGCATGGCGTAGACGAACGGCGCGGCGTGGTGCAGGGGACCGGCGACGAGCTGGCGGGCGTGCCGGGGGACGAAGGCGGCGACGCGTCCGTCCGGGTCGACGTGCGCCGAGGCCGCTGCGACGACGACCTTGGGGGTGCCCGTGCTGCCACTCGAGGTCGGTGCCTTCCAGGACGCGGCGGCCAGGTCCTCCGCCAGTGGCTCGGCGTCGGCGGGGGACGGCGTGGTGCCGGCGGACGTGAGCGGCATCCACGGGTGCCCGTCGACGGGGTCGTCGGCGACGACGAGGGCGGGACGGACGAGTCCGAGCACCGCGCGGAGGTCCGCTCCCGGCAGGCGCGGGGAGAGCGGTTGCGGGGTCGCGCCGGCCTTCCACGCGGCGACCGTGGCGACCACGGTGTCGACCGTGTTCGCGCCGGTGATCGTCACGATGTCGTCGGTGCGGACCCCGGCGTCCCGGAATCGCCGAGCAAGGGCGTTCGCGCGGGCCTCGACCTCCCCGCGGGGGACGTCGTCGACCGCCGGTGCGTCCGGATCGCGCTGCGCGAGTTCCGTGAAGGCGCGTGAGATCGAGGTGCGCACGGCGTCAGGCCGGCAGGGGAGCGCTGCGGGTCCGACCGATCGCGACGCCGCCCGAGGCCGCCAGGAGCCGCTCGTACAGTGCGACGTGGGACGCGGCTGCGGTCGTCCAGGAGTACCGCGCGGCCAGGGCCCGGCCCGGCCCGGGGTCGAGCGGGTCGGAGAGCGACACCTGCAGGGCGTCGGCGATCCCCTCGACGTCGGCCGCGAACCGGACGGTGTCGCCGAGCACCTCGCGCAGCACCGGAAGGTCCCGGGCGACGACGGGCACCCCGGCTGCGAGGGCCTCCATCGCCGCGAGGCCGAAGCCCTCCTTCGTGGAGACGAACGAGAACGCCGCTGCCCCGGCGACGAGCGCGGGGAGGTCCGGGTCGGGCACGACGCCGAGCTCGGTCACCGGGATGCCCCGTCGGCTGACCAGCTCGTCCACCGCCGCGCGGTAGGGCCGGTAGTCGAAGAGCGTCTCGCCCCCGGCCAGCACGAGTCGGACATCGGACCCCACGCGCTCGCGCAGCCGGTCGTACGCGGCGACCAGGTCGATGGTGCCCTTGCGGGGCTCGATGCCGCCGACGGCGAGGACGTACCGGCCGAGCCGGTCGGTCCACCTCGCCCGCGCGGCGACGGCCTCCGGCGACGGCCCGGCCGCCGCCGTGAACCGCACGGCGTCGACGCCGTTCGGGATGACCGTCGCGGTGCGGCCGTGGGCGTCCTGGACCTCGGCGGCGACGGACGCCGACACGCAGACGAGAGCCGCGGGCTCCCGGACGGCGCGGTCATGGCAGGCCACGAGCTGCGCGGTGGTGAAGGTGTCGAGGTGGTGCACGGTCCGTACCGCGCCGTCGCAGGCGTTCGCGGAGATGCAGTCCTGCGCGTGCACGACGTCGAGGCCCTCGAGCCCGAGGCCGTCGCGCAGGGCGGCGATGGAACGGACGATGCGCTCGCCGACGGTCTCGCCGTCCGGTCCGTCGGGGAACGACACGACCTGCAGTCGCACGCGCGGGTCGACGTCGCGGAAGAACACGTGGTCACCGCCTCGGCCGAGCGTGCCGACCGTGACGTCGTGACCCAGCTCGACGAGCGCCTCCGCGAGTGCGAGGGTGTGCACGACACCGCCGCGCGGCCGGGTGGAGTAGGTGAGCAGGGCGATCCGCACGCTCAGGCCGCCGCGCTGCCGAAGCCCGTGACGCCGCCGGTCACCACCGTGGTCTCCTCACCGTCCGGCCAGCGGAGGCGGACCCCCGGCTCGCTCGTGACCTCCCCGCACTCGCGGGTGGTCGCCGCGGGGGAGGCCATCCGGCTCGCCCCGGCATCGTCCGCGGTGAGCATCGCGAATCCGGGGAAGCAGCCGAGCCAGTCCGCCGTCGCCGCGAGCCGCGGGATCGGGACGTCGGCGACGTCGAGGACGGCGCCGCCACCGGACGCCTCGGCGAGCATCCCGGCGGTGCCGACGATCCCGGCCATGCTGACGTCCTTCGCGGCCGCGGGTCGCGCGCGGCCGACGGTCGCGGCGAGGTCGCGCAGGGCGGCACGGTCCCGCCCCTCGGTGCTGTTCCACTGGGCGCCGGTGTGCCCGGTCCGCCACCCGCCGGACAGGTCCGCCGTCAGCGAGATCCGCTGGCCCGGCCGCGCGCCGCCGCCGGGCACCGGGTGCTCGGTCCGGCCGAGCGCCGTGACCGACAGCGCGGCGGGGACGCCGACCTGCGTGTGGCCGCCGATGATCGGGACGCCCCAGGCGTCGGAGGCGCGGCGCAGCCCCGCCACGACCCGCGCGACGAACGAGGTGTCGCGTCCGGCGACGGCGTCGAGGAGCGCCGTGGGTGCAGCACCCATCGCGGTCAGGTCGTTGACGTTGACGAGGACGCCGCACCACCCGGCCCACTCGGGGTCCCGCTCGACCATCGACGGCAGGATCGCGTCGCACGCGGCGATCACGTCGGTGCCCGCGAGCGGTGCGCCGTCGTCGCCGACCCAGCCCGCGCCTCCCGGCCGGTCACCGGCGAACAGCGCCGCCAGGTGCGCCTTCGTCGCGTCGACGAGGCGCTGGTAGCGGTCGACGGGCCAGCGCATGCGCAGGTGCGGGACGCCGCCGAGCACCTCGCGGCCCGTGGGCTGCCAGCCGATGCGGGTGAAGAGCGCCGCTGCGCGCTCCTGCACGAGGGCGTCGAACCGCAGCGCACCGCGCTGCTCGACCAGTGCGCACGCAGCGCGGACGAGCGCCGAGCCGACCCCGGCCGCGTTCCGCGCCGCGGGACCGACGACGAGCCGACTGCCGGTCCACCAGCCGATCTCACGGACCGTGGCCGGGGCGACGCGGACGCCGCCGAGCACCGCGCCGCTGCCGTCCGTCGCGCGGGCGACGAGGACGACCGTGCGGTGGTCCTGGTCGAGGTGGTCCACGTCCGTCCGGTCGAACAGGCCCTGGTCGTCGACGAACGCGTCGTGCCGGAGCCGCCGGTACGCGGCGACCTCGACGGCGTCGGCGATCCCGACGACGAAGGGTGCGGGTGCGACCGACGCGGTGGGCGCCGGACCCATGAGCGCGGGGACCTCCATCGACGGCACGTCAGGCCCCCGTCGTGCTGAGGACGGAGCACGCGCCGCAGGCGGCGCAGCCGGCGGCCTGGTCGGCGCCGTGCATGCCAGCGGCGAGCAGCAGCGCGGAGACCCGGCGGGTGACGTCGTGCATCACGTCGCGGGACGGCGTGGTCGCCCCGTCGACGTCGACGGCGAGCGTGCCGCGGATCGGACGGAACGGGACGACGAACGGGTAGACGCCCATCTCGACGAGCTCGCCGGCCGACGCGACGAGCTCGTCCGGGTCCTCGCCCATGCCGACGATCAGGTAGGTCGAGACCTGGTTCCACCCGAAGACCCGGACGGCTTCGCGCCATGCGGCCCGGTACTCGTCGAGCGGCACGCGCGCCTTGCCGGGCGTCCAGCGGCGTCGCACGTCGTCGTCCATCGACTCGACGTGGATGCCGATGCTGCGGGCACCCGCCTCGTACAGGTCCGTGATGGTGCGGAGGTCGGCCGGGGGCTCGCACTGGACCTGGATGCCGAGCTCCGGGACGCGCTCCTTGATCGCGCGGACGCAGCGGGCGAGGTGCGTCGCGCCCCGGTCGCGCCCCTTCGAGGTGCCGGTCGTCATCACCATCTGCTCGACGCCGTCGAGCCGGACCGCTGCCTCGGCGACCTCCGCGAGCATCGCCGGGGTCTTCACCGCGATGGTGTTCCCGGCACGGAGGCTCTCCTCGATGGAGCAGAACCGACAGCGCTCGGCCTCGTCGTACCGCATGCAGGTCTGCACGACGGTGGTGGCGAGGACCTTGGCGCCGTGCAGCCGGGCGACCTGCTCGTAGCGCACGCCGTCCGCGGTCACGAGGTCGTAGAAGCGGGGGCGGGCGACGGGGTCGACGCTCAGCCCGAGGTCGGCACCGTCGAGCATGAGCTTCCCGCCCGACACGGTGTACGGGCTCGTGGCGTTCACCGGCAGTGCCGCCTGCAGTCCCTCGAACAGCACGTGGCCGTCGTCCGACGGACCGGCTCCGCCCTCGCGGTGCACCGGTGCGGCGACTCGCACACCGAGGAGGGACACCGCCACCCGGTGCCCGACGCGGTCGGTGCCGTTGTTGGTGATCGTCACGGCGTCACACCATGTAGGTGCTGTTGATGATCGCGCCCTTGCGGGCGTAGTGGATGACGGCGTCCTGCACGTCGAGCGGGTGGCAGGGGGTGACACCGGCGATGAGGTCCTCCTCGCGGTTGCCGTGCAGGGCGAGGCCGAAGCGGCAGCAGAAGACCGTCCCGCCCTCGGCGATGAAGGTCTCGAGGGCGTTGTTGATGTTGTTCTCGCCCGGGAACCCGTCGGCGCCGGTCGTCGGGAACCCGCGGTTCGCGATGCAGTTCATGGCACCGGGTCCGTAGAAGTACAGGACGCTGGTGAAGCCCTTGCGGAGCGCACGCGTCGCCTGGAGCACCGCGACGAACGACACCGACGACTCGTGTGCGATGCCGTGCACGAGCTGGAAGTAGTACTGGTCCTTCGTCGCCTCGTAGTCGGGGAAGACCTTGGTGGAGCCGTAGATGTTGCTGCCCTTCGGCAGTGACGGGTGCGCGATCTCGTTGCGCGACTTCTCGGCGTTCTCCGCGACGATCGCGTCGTAGTCCGGGGTGTCGGTGGCTGCATCGGTCATCGAGTGCTCCTTGCTCTGCGTCGGGAGGCGGCGAGGAGACTGCTCCGCGCCGGTGGTCCCAGTGTTCGGGCGCGCGGTTTCGGAGTGGTTTCACCTGGAACAACGCTGCGTTTCGTCCGTGACGATTGCGTTTCCGGGGCGGACGGTCAGCCCAGGCGGTAGGCCGACGGGGAGCGCTGACGGACGTGGTCGAGCGATCGTCGGGCGCGGGCGATCGTCGCGGCGACGTCGAACTCCGCGACCGCCATGCCGCCCTTCGCCCACGTCTTGGCGACGATCTCGCCGCCGGGGTCGACGATCTTCGCCTGCCCCAGGAACCGGAGGTCGCCGAGCACCCCGGTCTGGTTCGAGGACACCAGGACGACCTGGTTCTCCGCCGCACGGGCGCAGTCGTACAGGTCGAACAGGTGCGCCTGCCGGTCGGAACGGATCCGGTCGGAGCGGTCGGTGACGCTGGCCGGCCAGGCGCTCAGGCAGGCCAGGACCTCGGCGCCGTCGAGGGCCAGCGTGCGGGCCGCCTCCGGGAAGGTCTTGTCGAAGTCGATGAGCATGCCGACGCGACCGACGGGGGTGTCGAAGGCGCGGAACTCGTCGCCCGGCCGGTAGGCCTCGGACTCGCCGAGCGGCAGGTGCACCTTCCGGTGCGTGCCGAGCACCCCGTCGCCGGTGAGGCAGACCGCGGTGTTGTACCGCACGGGCTCGCCCCCGACGTCGCCGCGTTCGGAGATGCCGAAGCAGATCGTCATGTCTCCGGCCATCTCCTGGACGGCACGGACCTCGGCGCCGTCGAGGTCGATCGCGCCGGGGATCCCGTCCTCGGTCGCGGCCGGGTGGTGGAGGTCGAGCAGGTAGCCGCCGATGGTCGCGTCGGGCAGGACGAGCAGGTCCACGCCGCGCTCCCGGGCCTGTTCGACGATGCCGGGCAGCTTGGTGAGCGTGCGCTGCACGTCGCGGCCGAAGTGCGCGGCCACCGCTGCCATCCTCACGGTCGTCACACGGTCAGCGTAGGGCGAGGTGTCCGTTCCGGCGCCGGCGACCGCCGATCAGCGCGTCGGCGCGGGCACCGCGGGGCGCACCCTCGCGGTGACGACCCCGGCGACGTGCTCCGCGTCGCGTGCGACCGCGTGGAAGCGGCCCGATCCCCAGGTGTGCATCCACGGCAGGCCGATGAACTGGAATCCAGGGACCTCGGTGACGCCGCGGTCGTGCACCGGCATCGACTCGGCGTCGAGGACGCCCAGGTCCCCGAGCCACGACCAGTCGGCCCGGAACCCGATCGCCCACACGACCGTGCCGATCGCGTCCAGCGGCAGGGCCGGCGGAGCACCGGGTGCGGTGTCGTCCGGCCGCCACACCGGCACGTACCGGGGCTCCTGCGGCACGTCGAGCCCGACACGGTCGATGTACCGGTCGATGTCGTCCTTGATCGACTCGGCCACGGAGTCGGCGTGGTCGAGGTCCGCGGCGAGGCCGCCGCCGAACGTCACGCCGCCGTCCGCGATGCCGGTCGCGCGTCCGTGCAGGTGCATCCCCTGGAGGGCGAAGGCGCGGAGGTCGACGTCGCGGCCACCACCACGGCCGGTGACGTAGTGGTTCGTCGACTCCCGCTTGGCGAGCCCCCGCGTGGCGACCGGGACGTCGTACACGCCCATCTCCGCGAGCCAGGTCATGCAGTCGCGTCCGCGGTAGGAGCGAGCGACACGGGGGGCGCGACCGAGCGCCAGGTGGACCTCGCGGCCCTCGAGCAGCAGGTCCTCGGCGATCTGCGTGCCGGACTGCCCCGTCCCCACCACGAGCACCGCCCCGTCGGGCAGCGACCGGGCGTTGCGGTACTCGTGCGAGTGCACCTGGTGCACCCGCGCGGGCAGCTCGTCCGCCCACGTCGGGACGACGGGCCGGTGGTAGCCGCCGGTGGCGGAGGTCACCGTGTCGGCCGTGACGGTCCCCGCGGAGGTCCGCACCGTGAACCCGCCGCCGGCCCGCCGCTCGACCCGCTCGACCGCGATGCCCTCGGCCACGGGGGCGTCGAAGGTGTCGGCGTACCGACGGACCCAGGCGTACGTCTCGTCGCGCGTCATGAAGCCGTCGGGGTCGGAGCCGTCGTACGGGTACCCCGGCAGGCGGCAGTGCCAGTTGGGTGTGACCAGGGTGAACGCGTCCCAGCGGCCGTCACGCCACTCGTGCGCCACGGTGTCGCGCTCGATCACGACGTGGTGGACCCCGGAGGCCACGAGCCCGTGGCTCACCGCGAGGCCGGCCTGTCCGCCCCCGACGACGACGGCCTCGAAGTGGTCGCCGTCGCGGAGCGTGACGGCGATCACGCGGGCGCTCCGTCGAGCGGCGGTTCCATCCGGAGCACCACGACCTCGCCGTCGTCCACGCCCCGCGCGGCGTCGGCGATCTCCTGCCGGGTGTGGGCGGCGGACGTGCAGGCGAACCCGAACCGGGCACGGACCCGCTCGCTCGCGATGTCGAGCGCCCGGTCCGCGCGGTCGACGAACTCCGCCACCGGGTAGGTGCCGCCGACCTCGAGGTGGTCGTGGACGACGAGACTGGGGGAGTAGTAGGAGGCCTCCGAGCCGTCCGGCCACCGGACGGCGAAGTGCATCTCAGGCACGGGCGAGCTCCCGCCACCCGTTGACCGAGGCCGACTCCGACTCGGCGACCGGGCCGTAGAGGTCGGGGCGGCGATCGCGCAGGTGGAACATGCCGCCGCGCATCGCCCGGAAGGTCCCCTCGACGTCGATCTCCGCGACCGCGAGTCCGGCGTCGAGGAGGGTGTTCGCGAGCACGTTCCCGCCGGGGTCCACCACCTTCGCGTTCCCGACGTAGCGGAGGGATCCGAAGGTGCCCGACTGGTTCGACGCCATCCAGAACACCTGGTTGTCGAGCGCCCGTGCGACGTCGAAGGTGTTGTGCCGGTACGTCCACCGGTCGTCCTGCAGGTCCTCTGCGGTGGCGGTGCGTGCCGCGGGCCAGGCGGAGAGGCTGACGATGACCTCCGCGCCGTCCAGGGCGAGCATCCGAGCGGCCTCCGGGAAGGCCTTGTCGTAGCAGATCTGCAGACCGACCCGGGCGAGCGGGGTGTCGAACGCGGCGTAGGAGTCGCCGGCCGCGTACGACATGTGCTCCCCGAGCGGCTGGTGCACCTTCCGGTAGGAGCCGTAGACCCGGCCGCCGTCGAGGCATGCTGCCGCGTTGTAGCGCGTCACGCCGTCGTCGTCGAGCTCGCAGAAGCCGATGGCGACGAGGGTGTCGCCGGCGAGCTCCTGGATGCGCCGGATCTCCGGCCCGTCCAGACGGATCGCCGGGGGCAGCGAACGCTTCGTCGTCGCGACGGTGTCCCCGTGGTTGCCGAGCGACGACAGGTACCCGCCGATGGCCGCCTCGGGGAAGGCGACGAACTGCACGCCCTGCGCCCGGGCGTCCTGCAGCGTCTGCTCGATGAGTGCGAAGTTCTGGTCGAGGTCCCGGGTGAAGTTCGCCGAGACCGACGCGACCGTGATGGGTGGCATGGTGCTCCTGCAGGTCGGTCGACGACACCCGGACCACGCGGAGGTCGGCGGTCTCGTCTGGTCGGACGCGTCCGACGACTGTCGGGCGGTGCGGGGAGAAGCGTTGCAACCAGTCTGCGGAGCGGGTGTTTCCGGATGGTTTCGAGCGGAATGAGAGTCTGTTACCGGGAACCGCGCTGATCGTCACCGGGTCCGCGTGCAACGGATCGCGCGTCCCCGTCCGCGTGTCTACCGTCGAGGCCACGCCGGCGCGCGCCGGCCGCACACCGAAGTGCTCCCCGGACCGCGGCGGTCCCGGAGCAGCTGTCTCGAGAGGGATACCGACGATGACGATGACGGAACCACCACGACCCACCCACCGCCCGCTCCCGACCCGCGTCGTCACGGCGTCGGCCGGTGGCTCGGACCCCGATCGGATCCTCGTGTTCGGCGATGCGGTCCTCGCGCCGGGGGAAGCGCTCCACGACGCCGCCCGCCTGGTGGCGGACGCGGTGGCCGCACGGTCCGGTCGGGGTGCCGACGTCACCGCGGTGCCCTGGTCGAGCTGGTCCGAGCAGACGCTGCTCTCGGCCGTGAGCGGGCTGCAGGTCGCCAACCACGACGTGGTGGTGGTCTGCCTCTCCGGCAGCGTCGTCCACAGTCGCACGACCACCACGGCCGTCGTCGGAGCCGCCGAGGAGGCCCTCGTCCTGGTCGACCAGCTCCGGCCACGGCTGGCGCCGAACGCCGAGGTCGTGGTCGCCCTGGCCCTCACGGAGGACCAGGGTGCCCTCTCGGCGGCGCTGCAGCGGGCCCGGCCGGACCTGGTCGTCCTCGACCTCGACCCCGACGCGCTCACGTCGGTCCCGCCGCTGTTCCTGGAGGTGACGCACCTGCTCCTCGAGCAGCAGCGTGCCCGAGCCGGGAGCCCCCAGTGGCGCCGTTCGACGCCGCAGCCGTTCGAGCACCGCTACGAGGCGATCCGCCGCCTGGGGATCGTGGATGCCCCGGCTGATGCTGCACTGGACCGGATGGTGCAGCGGATGACCGAGCTCTTCCACACGAGGGGCGCCGCGATCACGTTCCTGCCGGAGGGGCGCCAGTGGTCCGCTGCGAGCCTGTGGATCCCGCGGGGGAACGGCGCCCTGCAGGACTCCTTCTGCCGGTCGACGGTGTTGGGGTCCGGGCCGATGGTCATCGGGGACGCCTGGGACCCGGACCGTCCGCAGGTGGCACGTCGGGGGCGGATCCGCTTCTACGCCGGCCATCCGCTCGAGGACATGGACGGGACCCGGGTCGGCGCGGTCTGCGTGTTCGACCCCGAGCCGCGGCGCGAGGACACCGTGGAGCGCGACCTGTTGCGGGACTTCGCCGTCCTCGCCCGGGACACCCTGTACCGCTGGGCGTGACGGACTCAGTCCTCCGGTTCGTCCGTCACGACGACCTTCCCGATCACGCGTCCGCCCTCGACGAGCCGGTGCGCCTCGCGCAGGGTCTCGGCGGTGATCGGCCGCAGGACGGTCGTCGCGGTCCCGCGGATGCGTCCGGCGTCGACGAGGTCCGCGATCCGGTCGAGGATGCGGTGCTGCTCCGCCAGGTCGGCGGCGCCGTGCAGGGATCGGGCGAACATGAACTCCCAGTGCCAGGTGAGCGCCTTGGACTTGAGCGCGACGACGTCGACCTGCTCGGGGTCGTCGATCGCGACGACCTGCCCGAAGGTGCGGAGGACGCGCTCGTACACGGGGAGCTGCCCGGTCGAGTTCGTCGTCAGGATCCACTCGATGCCGTCCGGAGCGAGCTCGAGGACCTGCGCGGCGAGGTCACCGTGGTGGTCGACGACGTCGTGGGCGCCGAGGTCACGCACCCACGCCTCGCTCTCCGGACGTGACGCCGTGGCGATGACGCGCACCCCGGGCAGCAGGGCGCGGACGAGCTGGATCGCGATCGACCCGACACCGCCCGCACCGCCGACGACCAGCAGGGTGCCCGTGGCCTCCGGCGCGATCCGGAGCTTCTCGAACAGGCTCTCCCACGCGGTGATCCCGGTGAGCGGGAGCGCGGCGGCCTCGGTGTGGGACAGGGTCGACGGCTTCCGGCCGACGACGCGTTCGTCGACGAGCTGCAGCTCGGCGTTGCTGCCCGGTCGGTCGATCGCACCGGCGTACGAGACCTCGTCCCCCGGCGCGAAGAGCGTGACCGCCCCACCGACGGCGCGGACGGTGCCGGAGGCGTCGAAGCCGAGCACCCGCAGGCCGTCCTCCGGCTCGGCGCCGCCGCGGAGCTTCACGTCGACCGGGTTGACCGAGACCGCGCGGACCTCGACGAGCAGGTCGTGGGGCCCGGGCACCGGTCCGGGGATGGTCGTGGACACCAGGCTGTCGGTGCTGGTGACGGGCAGTGCGGCTGTCTGTGCGATCGCTCGGATCTCGTTCGTGCTGGTCACGCGACCACTGTGCACCCTGTCACGTGGTCACCCGCAAGGGGTCCTGGTCACCCTCGGGTGACCGAGGAAGCCCCGGTCGGGAGCCGTACCCGGCGGGGACCGGACGGCTCGCCCGGCACCGGGTCGACGGGTACAGTGCCGGGGTGAGCACGTCGACGAGCGATGTCCCCGGCACCGAGCACGTGCTCGACTCCCGCGACCGCGACCGCGACCGCGACCGCGACCGCGACCGCGACCGGGACGACGTCTACGCCGCAGCCTGCCCGTGCCGGTCGATGCTCGACCTGCTCGCGAACAAGTGGACGGCGCTCGCCATCGGCGTCCTCGAGGGCGGCCCGCATCGGTTCGGTGAACTCCGTCGCCGGTTGCAGGGCGTCAGTCCGAAGGTGCTCTCCGCGTCGCTGAAGCGGCTGGAGGGTGCCGGGCTCGTCAGCCGGACGGTGTTCGCCGAGGTGCCGCCACGGGTCGAGTACGCGTTGACGCCGCTCGGCCGGGGAGCCGCGGTGCCCCTGGCGGGCCTGCGGGACTGGGTGGAAGCGAACGTGCCGCGACACTGAGGCCGGACCTGCGTCCTGCCGGACCTGCGTCCTGCCGGACCTGCGTCCTGCCGGACCTGCACCCTGCCGGGCGGAGCGGCACGGTCAGGGTGCGACCGACCCCGTCCGCGGCGCCCACCCGAGCTCCGGCCCCAGCCGCTCCGCGATGTCCGACACGATCTGGGCGTACTCGTCGGCCTCGAACGAGAACGGCAGCGCGAACGCCACCTCCGTCGCCACCTGGTACCCGGCGTCGGCGCGCAGGCGGTCGGCGATCTCGGCCGAGGTCCCGACGAGGTCCGCGGCGAACAGCAGCCCGGCCGGCCCCTGGGGGACGCCGACCCGCTCCGACCGCGCCGCGACGTACGCCCGGTACCGCGCCTCCTGCTCCGCCGTCGCGGTGTCCGTCGGGATGACCACGAGGCCCTGCGAGATCCGGGCACGCCCGCGGTCCGGGTGTGCGTCGAGGTAGGCCTCGACCTGCGCACGCTGGTTCGTCGCGAAGTCGTTGCCCGCCTCGGCGCGCGTGACGCTCGAGGTGAGCAGGTGGAACCCGTGCTCCGCCGCCCAGACGGCGGAGCGCGTGCTGCCGGTGCCGTACCAGATGCGATCGGCGAGCCCGGGGCTCTGCGGTTGGACGGTCGTCGCGAACTCCTCGATCCCGCGGCGCTGGACGCCGTCCGTCACCGGGTCGCCGCGCACGAGGTCGCGGAAGCGCAGGAGCCGTTCGTTGCCGAGGTCCTCGTGCTCGGCGGTGTCCGGGTGGATCGCGTCGCGGTACAGGTCGTAGTGCATGGGGGTCCCGACCGAGAACCCCGGCTGCAGACGTCCACCGAGCAGGACGTCGACGGTGCCGAGGTCCTCGGCGAGCCGGAACGGGTTCTCGGCGCCGATCGGGGTGACGGCGGTCCCGAGCGCGATCCGGGAGGTCCGCTGCGACGCGGCCGCCATGACCGCGACGGGGGAGGAGATGCCGTGCTGCAGGTGTCGGTGCCGCAGCCACGCGCTGTCGTAGCCGAGCGACTCGGCCCGCTCGATCACGCGGAGGGTCTCCTCGTGGCCGGCGGCGGGGTCGGCCGGGTCGAAGGACCCGAGGGTCAGGAAGCCGAGGCGTTCGAGCGGTCGTCCGTCGGAGGGCATGCCCCGATCGTCCCAGACGGACGCCCCGGCGGCACGGGGATCACCGGGGGCGGGCGGTCCCGACGCCGGACGCGGCGGTCGGCTGGTGCTCCCGGAACCAGCGCAGCAGCTCGCGCAGCTCGGGCAGGTTCGGGCCGACGCGGTGGTCGTCCGGGATGAAGTCGATGTCGTCGAAGGTGGTGCGGTGCCCGGGGACCTCGGCGCGCTGCAGCGTGTCCTCGGCGGCGTAGCCCATCGTCCACTCGGGGAACTGCCGCGTGGGCACGTCCTCCTCGAGCAGCACGGTGACGTGCTCGTGGCGGGGGTCCTCCGCGATGAACGCCATCTTCTCGCGGACCGCGGTCGCCGGGCCCTCGAGCAACTGCAGGAACCGGTGGTCCTTGAACAGGAGCAGACCCGTGACCCCCGCGACGGCGTTCGCCCGGCGGGAGTGCGCGAGGAGCTCGTCGAGGTCGTCGAGCCCGAAGCCGACGACCGCGCGGCTCGCGTAGACGAGGGACAGCAGGGGCTGCTGCGGCTGTTCCGGGGTGACGGGGTGCACGCTCCCACTCAACCCGTGCTCGCCGGGAAGCCGCCCGGGACCGGGCCGGACCGGACCCGGACCGCGGCTGGCGAGCAGCGACGTCCCCCGGCTTCCTGTGACCCTCGGCAGGTGCGGCTCTACGGTGGAGCGATGCGTGAGGAACTCGAGGCAGCCCTGCTGGTGCACAGCACGTCGCCGCTGCCCGAGGGCGTGGACCGTGCGAGCGTGTGCGACCCGGAGCTCCCGAGTGCGGAGATCGTCGGCTGGGCCACGCTGGTCGCCGCCGGCGTCCCGCTGTCGGCATCCGAGCAGCAGCGGCTCGCGGACACCGCGGCGGACGCCTTCGCGCTGATCGCGCTGCTCCCCGTGACGGTCCGCCCGTACTTCGCCCGACTCGGCCTCATCGCGACGCTCGCGTCCGCGCTGGCCGTCGCCACCCCCGCCGCTCACTGACCCCTCCGGCGCAGCGGGACCCCGTGCCGGACGGGAGGCGCGTGGCGGCGCCGCCACGCGCCTCCCGTCCGTCACGTGTCGGCGTCAGCCCTGTTCGCGCGCCCCGCGGTCCGGTGCGTCCGGCGCGGTGCGCCGCCGGCCCTGGAGCAGGTCGGCGGACCGGATGATGCGGAGCGACGTGACGAGCACGACCCCGCCGAGCACGTTGAACAGCAGCGTGTAGCCGAACCACCCGAGCCACTGCCCGTAGGTGATCGACGACCCCGCCTGGATCGCGCCGAACACGAGCAGCGAGTCGAGGATCGAGTGGAAGAGCTGCAGCCCGGCGAGCAGGAAACCGCCGACCACGGCCGCGACGAGCTTCGCGGGGTCGGAGTCGGTGCCCTGCTGCATGCGGGTCATCAGGGTGATCGTGCTGCCGCCGAGGACCGCGAGCACGACGGCCTGGAGCCCGAAGGGCGTGTCGACGTAGTGCCGTGCCGACTCCTCGAGCACCGTGTGCCACTGCGGGAACGCCTGCACGACGAGCCACATCACCACCCAGCCGCCGGCGAGGTTGCTGAGCAGGGTCCCGAGCCAGAGCCGCAGGAGCTGACCGACGGTGCCCTCGCGGGCGATGAGCGCCACGATCGGCATGAGGAAGTTCTCGGTGAAGAGCTCGCTGTGCGCCAGGTGCAGGGCGATCAGCCCCACGCTGAAGGCCAGTCCCGCGAGCAGGTGGCTGTCGGTCTCGTGCAGCACGGCGAGGTAGCCCATCACCCCGAGCCCGATCTCGAGGCCCCCGGCGAACCCGGTCGCCAGGACCACGCGCGTCGTCCGCTGCAGTCGTTCGGCACCCTCGTCGACCACGGCGTCGAAGGACTCCTCGATCTCGTCCTCGACGGGTGCGTCGCCCTCGCCGACCTCGCGGCGTCGATCATCGGTCACCGGTCCGACCGTAGCCCCCTCGGCCCTGCGGACGTCGGCGACGGGGCGCGTCCCGACCTCAGCGCACCCGCACCGAGGTCGTCCCGATGCCGACGTTGCCGTGCCCGTCGAGGGCGTAGACGGCGATCTTCCACGCACCCGGGGTCGTGGGTGCGGTGATCCGGAGGGAGCCGTCCACGGCGCGTGTGACCGGCGTCTCCCGCTGGGCTCCGTTGCCGTCGATGTACCGGCTCGACGTGTACGCGCGCCAGGTGAGCGCGTCGCCGTCGGGGTCCGAGACCGGGGCGGTGACGGTCACCGTCGCGCCGGGGGCGACGCCGGTCGACGGGCTCGCGGTGGTGGTGCCGACGACGGGCGGCCGGTTGCCGGCGACGGTGCCGCGGTACGCCTGCTGCACCGCGTACCAGGACGGCCGCTTGAGCCCGTCGGTGCGGAGGTTCAGCCAGACGCCCGGCTCGTCGTTCTCGACGCCGTAGTGGAACATCGTCGCGCCGAGGGCGACGCCGGTTGCCGCGGTGACGGCACGCCACGCGTCCGTGTAGGCCTGCGCGGTGGCGGTCTCGTCCGGCTGGCGGGGCACGCCGTTCGCGTCGCTCGGGACCTCCCACGAGCCGGCCGGGCCGGTCTCGGTGACCAGGTAGGGCTTCGTGTAGCGGCCGTCGCGCCACTTCTGCTGGACCCAGCCGATGCCGCCGTAGGAGTTCACGGCGTAGAGGTCGAGGCTCGGCGTGTACCGCTGGTAGTAGTCCCACGCGCCGGTCCAGGCGTCCGTCGATGTCACCGGGTGGCCCGGGTCGGCGCGGTGGATCGCCTGCACGACCTGCTCGACGTACTTCGCGTACGCGATGCGCTGGGCCTCGCCCTGGCCGAGCATGACCTCGTTGCCGACGTCCCACATCAGCAGCCCGCCGTGGTCGCGGTACGACGTCACCGTCCTCGTGATGCTCGCGAGCGTGTCGGCCTTGTACTCCGTGTCCCCGACGTAGTCCGCCCCCTGGTCGAGCCAGAGCCCGGCGACGACCCGGATGCCGCGTGCCCGCGCGGCGTCGAACAGCTGCGCGGAGGACGCGTCGGTGCCCCAGGTCCGCACGGTGTTGACGCCCAAGCTCGCGATGTCGTCCATGTAGTCCGCCGCCTGGGCGTTCGGCGGGCCGTACGTCACGCCCTTCACGAGCCACGGCTTCCCGTCGACCGTGAGCTGCCACGCCCCCTGGGTGCCGGTGACCCGCACGCCGGTCGTCGGGGTCGTCGGGGTCGGGGTCGGGGTGGGCGTCGGCGTCGCGCTCGGCGGGGTCGTCGGGGTCGGGCTCGGTGTGGCGGCGGGCACGGTGCCGTAGACCTGGAACTCCCAGAGCGAGTACCCGTGCTGGGTGCCGCGCTGCACGCCGAGCATCCGCACGTAGCGGCCGCTGCCGGACAGGTCCGTCGTGACGACCCCGCCCTTGCCCGAGCGGGTGCTCGACACCGTGCGCCAGGTCTTCGCGTCCGCCGACACCTGGATGTCGTAGGCCTTCGCGTAGGCGACCTCCCACCGGAGCACCACGCGCGAGATCGTCGCCGTCCGACCGAGGTCGACGCGGAGCCACTGCGCGTCGCTCCGGGCGCTCGCCCAGCGGGTGCTCGTGCTGCCGTCGACGGCCTTGCCCGGAGCCCTGCCGGTCGCGTCGCTCGACGACGCCACGGCCGGTCGGCCCTGCGACAGCAGCGTCGGGGCGGCGCTCGCCGCCGGACCCCTGGTCGCCACGAGCAGTGCGGCGAGCAGGACGACGGCGAGCACCGCGGCGGCGACCCGGACGGTCGTGCCGGCGGTCCTGCCGAGGGTGGTGGTGACGGCGCGCATCGGGCCCCTTCCGATCGTGTCGAGCGCAACGGTACGGACACCGTTCCGCGGCGGTCAACGGGGCGCCGACGCCCCAGTCCGAGGGGCCGGCCGGGGTCGAGCCGTCCCGCGACGTCCGGGCTGCGTGCGAGGATCGGTCGGTGCAGCCCGAAGGAACCCCCGTCGCCGTCGTCATCGCCGCGATGACCGAGGAGCTCTCCGCCGTCGCCGACCTGCTCGGCGGCGTCGTCATCGACGACGGACCCGTGGGCGGCCACGACGAGCACCACCTGCTCGACGTCGACGGGTCGCTCGTCGCCCTCCGCCGGAGCGGCATCGGCTTCACCAACGCGACCGCGGCGGTCGCGCACTGCTTCCACGACTTCGGGACCGTCCCGGTGCTGAGCGTCGGCACGGCCGGCGGTCTCGAGCGCGGCATCGAGATCGGCGACGTCGTGGTGGGCGACCACTACGTCAACATCAACGCGGACGCCACCGCGTTCGGCTACGCCCTCGGCCAGGTGCCGGGCATGCCGCCCCGCTACGACCCGGACGCCGGGATGCTGGCGCGTGCCGCCGCGGCCGACACGCCGTACCGCGTGCGCGTCGCGTCGATCGGGTCGAGCGAGGTCTTCGTGACCGACGCGCGTGCCCGCGACCTGCGCGTGACGTTCCCGACGATCGCGGCGGTCGACATGGAGTCGGCGGCGATCGCGCAGTTCGCGCACGTCCACCGCATGCCGTTCCTGTCGATCCGGGGGATCAGCGACCTCTGCGCCCCGGACGGCGACGAGTTCCGCGAGCACCTCGACGACGCGTCGGCGCGCGCCGCGCGCGTCGCGCACGACGTGCTGCTGGACCTGGCGGTCTGACCGGCTCCGCGCTTCATGACCGGCACCGACGGCGGACGGGAGGCGCGGTGCGCGTCCGCACCGTGCCTCCCGTCCGCCGTCCGCTCGCCCTGCCCGGTCTGGTCGGGTCAGCGGATCAGCGGGCCAGCGGGTCAGCAGGTTCGCGGGTCAGCGCCGGCGTCGGCTGCTCAGCAGCCCGCCGAACACCAGCGCCGCCGCGATGACGAACACGATCAGCTGGACCGGTTGGAAGCCGTCGAGGTCCATGGAGTGCTCCTTCCCTGCGCGCGGGCGCCCACGCGTCCCGCGTCGGACCGTACGGTAGGTCGCCGTTCCTGTACGCGTCGAGGGGCCGGGGTACGACCCCTGCACAGCAGCCGGTCCCCGCACCCGTGTCACCCGTTGGGCGTCCGCTGCGAGCCGCAGGGCCGCGGCGGTGCGATGATGATCCGCGGCCGTCGCCCGGACGGCCCTGCACGGAAGAGACGAGCGTGACCGAGACCCGCTCCCAGACACCGACGACCGACGGTGTCGACGCGCCCTCGCACGGCCCCGCGAAGGGTGTCGCCGCCCTGGCGCTCGCCGCCCTCGGCGTGGTGTTCGGCGACATCGGCACCAGCCCGCTCTACGCCCTGCGCACGGTGTTCACCATCGACGGCGGCCTCGTCAAGGCGAACCAGGAGGACGTGTACGGCGTCATCTCCATCATGTTCTGGAGCGTCACGATCGTCGTGTCGATCAAGTACGTGCTCGTGCTCATGCGCGCCGACAACGACGGCGAGGGCGGGGTCATGGCACTCGCCGCGCTCGCACGGCGGCTCTACGCCAAGCGTCGCGGGGGAGCGACGGTCTTCCTCGTGATCGGCATCATCGGCGTCTCGCTCTTCTACGGCGACTCCGTGATCACCCCGGCGGTGTCGGTGCTCTCCGCGGTCGAGGGCCTGTCCACCGCCGCCCCCTCCGTCGAGCACCTCATCGTGCCGATCGCCGCGGTCATCCTCGTGCTGCTGTTCGTCGTGCAGAAGTTCGGCACCGGCAAGGTGGGCAACCTCTTCGGGCCCGTCATGCTGCTGTGGTTCGTCGTCATCGCCGCTGCGGGCGTGCCGCACATCGTCGCGCACCCCGGCGTGCTGCAGGGCCTGTCGCCGACCTGGGCGATCGCGTTCCTCGTCGCGCACCCGTACATCACGTTCGTGGCGATGGGCGCGGTCGTGCTCGTCATCACGGGTGCCGAGGCCCTCTACGCCGACATGGGCCACTTCGGCCGGCCGGCGATCCTGCGGGCCTGGTTCTTCGTCGTCTTCCCCGCGCTCGTGCTCAACTACCTCGGGCAGGCGTCGCTCGTGCTCGAGGACCCGGCGGCCGCGAAGGACCCGTTCTTCCTGCTCTTCCCGGACGCCCTGCAGATCCCGGTGGTCGTGCTCGCGACGATGGCGACGGTCATCGCCAGCCAGGCCGTCATCTCGGGGGCGTTCTCGCTGACCCGCCAGGCGATCCAGCTCGGGCTCCTGCCGCCGCTGACGATCCGGCAGACCTCGCGCGACGAGGGCGGCCAGATCTACCTGCCGGCCGTCAACCTGCTGCTGTTCATCGGCGTGATGGCGATCATGCTCGCGTTCCGGTCGTCCGCCAGCCTGGCGACCGCGTACGGGGTGTCCGTGACCGGTGCGCTCGTCGTCGACACGCTCCTGCTGCTCCTCGTGGTCAAGCCGCTCTGGCACTGGGCGACGTGGAAGCTCGTGCTCGCCGCGGTCGTGTTCGGCGGCCTCGAGCTGACGTTCCTCGCCGGCAACCTGTCGAAGATCCTGCACGGAGGGTGGGTGCCGCTGCTCATCGCGCTCGCCGTCATCACGCTCATGACGACGTGGCGCCGCGGTCGCCAGCTCGTGCAGGACGAACGCAAGGAGCGCGAGGGGTCCCTCGCCGACTTCATCGACCGGATCAACACGAAGCACGTCCCGCGGGTGCAGGGGATCGCGGTGTTCCCGCACCCGAACAAGGAGACCACCCCGCTGGCGCTGCGGGCCAACGTGGAGCACAACCACGTGGTGCACCGCACGGTCCTCATCGTGTCGGTCCTGACGGCGAACGTGCCGCACGTGCCGCACTCCCGGGCGTTCTTCCGCGACGACCTCGGCTACGAGGACGACGGCATCGACCACATCACCGTGAAGTTCGGCTTCTCGGACGACCAGGACCTGCCGCGGGCCCTGCACGCCGCGTGCCTGGCCGAGGTGCTCGACATCGACCCGGACGACATGGCGAAGGCGTCGTACTTCATCTCGCGCGGGGCACTCCGGCCGCAGCCCGGCAACGGCGGCATGGCCCGGTGGCGCAAGAAGCTCTTCGTCGGTCTCGCCCACAACGCCGCCGATCCGGCGGCCCGCTTCGGGCTGCCGGCGCAGCGCACCGTGACGATGGGCAGCGACGTCGAGATCTGACGCCGGACACCACCGCGGTGCCGGACCTGGGCACGGTCCAGGACCACGGCGTACCGTCCGACTGGTCGTTCCGCCGTACGGGCTCCCGCGGCACCGAGCGGAAGCCGCAGCGATGATGCACCAGCACAACCTCACCTGGCGTCAGGACACCGAGACCTCGTGGTCGGCGGTGGCCGGTGACCGGGTCGTGGCACGCATCTCGCTCGAGCGGCAGTACGAGCTCACCTCGGCCGACGGCGCGGTCCGCGGGTCGCACAGTGCCCTCGGCAGCGCGCAGGCGCAGCTCGAGGCCTGGTACCAGTGGGAGTCGTCGGTCGACGGTCACTGACCCACAGGGCACCCGCTCCGGTCGGCGTCGCCGAGGCGCAGCGGTCAGTGCGCGGACGAGCCCCGCAGGCGTCCGATGCCGAGCACGATCCCGACGACGACCATCCCGAGGGCGAGTCCGACCACGGCGGACACGGCGGTGTCCACGATCCAGGTGACCACGGGCCCGGCGGCCTCGACCGCGTGCTCGACGACGTGCAGCAGGTCGTACGGGCCGGACCAGAACGTCTCCGCGAGGTTCGCGATGACGAGGTGCCCACCGACCCAGAGCATCGCGACGGTGCCGACGACGCTGATCACGCGGAACACCGTCGGCATCGCGTCCACCAGTCGGGTGCCGGCGCGTCGGGTCCGGGCAGACGGGCTCGCCGTCATCCGGACACCGATGTCGTCGATCTTCACGAGGAGCGCGACGGCGCCGTAGACCAGGACCGTCATGCCGAGGCCGATGACGGCGAGCGCGCCGAGGGTCGGCCAGAACCCGAGGTCCGGGTCGAGGCTCGCGAGCCCGATGAGCATGATCTCGGTGCTGAGGATCAGGTCGGTCCGGATCGCCCCGAACACGAGTCCCTTCTCGGCGACGGTCTCGGGGCCGGCGGACCCGTGGTGCACGCCGAACCACTCGGTCACCTTCTCGGCGCCCTCGAAGCACAGGTAGGTCCCGCCGACCAGGAGCAGCCAGGGCAGCACCCCCGGCGCGAACGCGGACAGCAGCAGCGCCAGCGGGATGATGATGACGAACTTGTTGAACAGGCTGCCGAGCGCGATGCGCCCGACCACCGGGAGTTCGCGTGCGGGCTCGAGCCCCTGGACGTACTGCGGTGTGACGGCGGCGTCGTCGATGACGACCCCGGCGGTCTTCGCACTGGCCTTGAGGGCCGCGGAGAGGATGTCGTCCACCACGGCGAGCAACCCGACTGACATGTCGCTCACCCTACTGGAGGGCTGCACGTCCTCTCAGCGACGGTGGCGCAGACCGCTGTGACCCCAGACGGGGGCACGCGGCGCGATCCGCGCACGGTTCCACTGACGGACGCCGTCGCGGAGCCGACACGGCAGGACGGACCCGAGCACCACCACCCACACCGCCGACGTCACCCACCGTCGGCGATCGCAGGCAGGAGCGCACATGAAGACCTCGATCGTCGCCGCACTCACCGTCGCCGTGCTCGCAGCGGGCACGGTCGCCGACACCACGGCTCCCGCCCCGGCGTCCGCGGCACCGCCGGCGAACGCGTACACGACGACGGCGCCGAAGGGCAACGTCGTCTCGAACGGGCGGACGTGGAAGCAGACCTACCGCCAGGACTTCGACACGGCGGCACCGACGGGCACGGTCGCGAAGCGGTACCCGGGCATGGGCCTGTACGACGGCTTCGCCGACACGAGCGGGCAGGGCCGGTACACGCCGTCGAAGGTGCTCAGCGTGTCGAACAGTGCGCTCGACTTCTACCTGAAGTCGGACGCCGGACGACCCATGGCCGCAGCCGTGATGCCGGACGGCTACAAGCCCCACACGACCGGTCGCGTGTCGATCCGGTACAAGACCACGAACACGCCGGGCTACAAGTTCGTCGTGATGCTCTGGCCCAACAGCGACAACTGGAACGAGGGCGAGATCGACTGGCCCGAGGCCACGCTGGGTGCCAAGCCCCGACCGGCGTCCGCGGTACCCGGCAGCATGTCCGCCCGCGGGATGGTGTTCCAGCCCGAGCGTGAGACGTTCGCCCCCACCGACACCGCGCTCTACCACGTCGCGACCACGGAGTGGGACCGGACCGCCGTCCGCTTCTACTGGGACGGCAAGCTCGTCGCCTCGACCACGAAGGCCGTGCCGACGAAGCCCATGCGGGTGACCCTGCAGGCCGAGACCGACACCGGCTCGCGGACCCCCGCCAAGGCGAGTGGGCACGTCAAGGTCGACTGGGTCACGATCTACGACTGACGGACGGACTGACGGACGGGAGGCGCGGGGGGGGGGGGGGGGGCGGCCCCCCCCCCCCCCCCCCCCCCCCCCCCCCCCGGGGGGGGCACGAGACTCGCGGTGTGCGACGGTCCTCGTGCGTACGAGCGTGCAGACCGTCGCCAGGCCCGAGACT
>NZ_JAUCML010000016.1:0-44376 GCF_030362955.1 Curtobacterium citri | reverse complement strand
CAGACGGTGCGGCAGTTGAAGACGTGGTCGGAGCAGCACCGTGACGAGGTCACGGCGCACCAGGAGGACTTCGACGCAACCCACTGACCGACCGGACGTGCTGTGCCAGCCAGTATCGCGCTCCGTCTCGACCTCCGCGGACCTCTGGCGGGAAGTGGAATCGGGTTCCGGCTCAGAACTGCTCCTCGACTCACCAGCGTGCCCGTCTCGCTCGCCGATCGGCAACTGGACACTTCTTGTGAGTCTCTGCGTTGACCCACTGGCCCGGAGCGGTCACGGCTGGCGCAGAATGATGATCCTGGCGATGAGCGCCCAGGCCTGGAGTGGGAACACCGTGATGCGTTCTGCCATCTCGATTCCGACAGGCCGACGGGGTTGACGATGGCGATCGCGGTCAGGATGAAGCCGAGCAGCCCCGTGATCCCGAGCACGAGTGCGGAGCGACGAACAATCGGGCAACCTCGGGTCGACCCGGAACGACCGGCGACGACGAGGGCGATGTTCCCGACGATGAAGATCGGGAGAGCGCCGACGGAGTGTCCGGCGATGTTGACGTCCTCTGGGATCAGGCCGACGATGATCCAACACCGTCCGGCAAGGACGACCATGACCTGCCATGCCGGCTTCCGGCGGGTCTGGGACCAGGCGGTGGACACCAAGACCGTTCCGAGGGCCGTTGAGGTGCTCACGATCCTCACGGCGGCTGGAGACCACGCGCACGTCGCGCCGTGACCACCCTCGGCACCGACTCGGTGTCGACCGGCCCACTGTCATGAGTGGTTCAGGCGTTGACGGTGGTACCGCGGCGTCGATCGATCCTGCACATCGCGAGGGCGATGGCTGCTGCAAGGACTGCTCCGACCGTGTTCATGAACCAGTCGTTCGTGTCGCACCGGCGGCCGAGCGCGGGTGCGAGGGCCTGGACGGCCTCGATGCCGGCGGAGAGCGCGACCGCACCCGCGAGGACCGTGAGGGGGCGGCCCGTCGCAGCTCCGAGGAAGAGCACGAGCGGCAGGAGCAGCGCGACGTTGGCGAGAGTGTCGAGGCCCTGGAAGGGGACGGAGAACTGCACCGTACAGCTGACACCGCCGGGTCGGGTGCCGTCGGGCAGCAGGGTGAGGACGAACGCCGCGACGAGCGACACCGCGGACAGACCGAGCAGCACCCCGCGGAGGCGCAGCCGGTGGAGCACCCATGCGAGCACGGCTGCGAGCACGACGACCACCCAGAACCCCGCGCGGAACAGGGATGCGTGTTCGACGAGGAACGTGGAAATCATCAGGAGGCCTTCCGGTCGCGGTCGCGGTCTCGGTCGCGGTCGTGGTCGTGGTCGTGGTCGAGTCGGTCGAGCCAGATGCGCATGAGTGCAGACTCCTCCGGGAGGAGCGCGTCCGACGCCCCCTGCTCGAGCTGGGCGCGGACCTGGCGACGCGCGGCCGCGCTGGCGCCGTCCGGGTCCGAGGCGCCGCCCCGGCGCGACGGGGCGACGAGGACCGCGTCGAGGACGGCGTCCCGCAGGGTGTCAGCGACCTCGCTCGTGCCGACAGCGTCGGGGTCCGCCATCCGGTCGAGCGCGAACCCGACGTTGGCAGCCAGGAGCATCGTCGCCGCGACGGGGACGTCGATCCGGAGCATGCCGGCGGCGGCGCAGCGGGACAGGGTCCGCTCGAGCAGCACCGTCAGACCGTCCCTCGCGGCGCTGCTCGCCCAGGGGCGCGGTGCGAACATCAGCCGGTAGAGCGCGGCGTGCTCGCGGGCGAAGGCGAGGTGGTCGTCCCAACCCCGGCGGAGGTCCACCGAAGGGTCGTCGGACACCTCGAGTTCGGCCTTCCGCTGCGTGTAGCGCTCGAGCCCCGCGTCCGCGAGGGCGTCGAGCAACCCACGCTTGTCGCCGAACAGGCGGTAGAGCACCGGTTGGGTGACACCCGCCGCCTCGCACACCGCACGGGTGGCGACGTCGCCGTCGGGCGCAGCGACCAGCTGCTCCTCCGCGGCGCGGAGCAGATCGCTCCGGAGTGCTTCGTCAGTACGGGCCATGCGCCAATCGTAGCGCAGGTTGTATCGATGATCGTATCCGTGTTAGCGTCTGCGTAACGTCGAAATGAACGACGCGTACCAGTGAAAGGAAGCACCATGAGCACCGCACCCGAGCGCATCGCCGTGGTCACTGGCGGATCCCGCGGCATCGGCCGCGCGATCTCGACCCGACTCGCCGCAGACGGTTTCACCGTCGTCGTGAACCACGCCAGCGGCACAGACGCCGCAGCCGCCACCGTCGCCGAGATCGAAGGAGCAGGCGGGCGCGCTCTCGCCGTGCAGGCCGACGTCGCCGACGAGCACGCCGTCGCCGCGATGCTCGACCGGGTCGAGACCGACCACGGCGGCGTCGACGTCGTCGTGCACTCCGCCGGACGGCTCGCCCTGTCGACCATCGCCGACCAGGACCTCGAGGCCCTCGACGCACTCCACCGGACGAACATCCGTGGCACCTTCGTCGTCGCGCAGCAGGCAGCCCACCGACTCCGGGCAGGCGGCGCCTTCGTCGGCTTGTCCACGTCGGTCGTGGGGACGCAGGTCCCGACCTACGGCGCGTACGTCGCGAGCAAGAGCGCGGCGGAGGGCATGGTGATGATCCTGGCGAAGGAGCTCCGCGGCCGGGACGTCACCGCGAACGTCGTGGCCCCTGGGCCGACGGCGACCGAGCTGTTCCTCGACGGCAAGACGCAGGAGCAGATCGACGCGCTGGCGAAGGTGCCGCCGTTGGAGCGCCTCGGGCGGCCGGAGGACATCGCCGGCGTCGTGGCGTTCCTCGTCGGGCCCGACGGCCGTTGGGTCAACGGGCAGACGATCCGCGCCAACGGCGGGATGGTCTGATGACCACGCCCCGCATCATCCTCGTCACGGGCGCGTCCAGCGGCTTCGGTCGACTGACCGCGGAGTCGCTCGCGCGGGCCGGCAACGTCGTCGTCGCGGGGATGCGTGCCGTCGACGGCCGGAACGCACCCGCCCGCACCGCGCTCGCGGACCTCGCCGCGCAGGAGGGCCTGCAGCTCGGCGCCGTCGAGCTGGACGTCCAGTCGCAGCAGTCCGTCGACGACGCCGTCGACACGGTCGTCCGCAAGCACGGACGCATCGACGTCCTCGTGCAGAACGCCGGGCACATGGCGTACGGACCCGCCGAGGCGTTCACGCCGGAGCAGTTCGCGGCGCTCTACGACGTCAACGTCGTCGGCGCCCAGCGCGTCGC
This sequence comes from Curtobacterium citri, assembly GCF_030362955.1. Classification (NCBI taxonomy): domain Bacteria; kingdom Bacillati; phylum Actinomycetota; class Actinomycetes; order Micrococcales; family Microbacteriaceae; genus Curtobacterium; species Curtobacterium citri. The sequence continues at coordinate 41,129 of NZ_JAUCML010000016.1, read as the reverse complement.
CCGTGCCGCCCTGCCGCACATGCGCGACCGGCGATCCGGCCTGGTCGTCTGGGTCGGCAGTTCGTCCACCCGCGGCGGCCACCCGCCGTTCCTCGCGCCGTACTTCGCCGCGAAGGCCGGCATGGACGCCCTCGCCGAGAGCTACGCCGCGGAACTGATCCGCTTCGGCATCGACACCACCATCGTCGTGCCGGGGGCCTTCACCTCCGGGACGAACCACTTCACCAACGCCGCGGTCCCCGACGACACCGCACGTGTCGCAGAACACGACGCCGAGTACGGGACGCTCCGCCAGGACCTGACCGGGCGTCTCGCCGCGATCGTACCGGTGGACGCCGACGTGCAGGACGTCGCCGACGAGATCGTCCGCCTGGTCGGTCTCCCCGCCGGCAGTCGCCCGTACCGGGTCCACGTCGACCCCTCGCGCGACGGCAGCGAGGTCGTGTCGGCGGTGGCCGACCGCATCCGAGCCGAGTTCTACCACCGCGTCGGCATCGGGGACCTCCTGTCCGCGAACGCCGCACTCTGACCCCGGACCGTCCGGGACACCCACCGAGAGGAACACCATGCCCTTCGCCAACATCAAGGTCCCCGCTGACACCCTGACCCCCGAGTCGAAGAAGAAGCTCCAGGACGCCGTCACCGACGCCATCGTCGCCGCGTACGGCGAACGAGCCCGCCCCACGACGCTCGTCATCCTCGACGAGGTCGCCGACGGCGGCTGGATGCTCGGCGGCACCATCCTCAACGAGGCGCTGCTCGGCCGCGTCTGATCGCCCGCCCGTGGTGGGGGCCGGCACGACCGGCTCCCACCACACTCCGCGGGTCGACGCTGCTGCTCACCGTCGACACGCACCCCGCACCTGGGGCTCCGCCTGCGGCCACCCCAGACACCGTTCTCCGAAACCCGACACAGTCGCGCGTCCGCGATCTCGGTGTGTCGACACTCCTGAAGGAAGACCATGCAGCTCACCCAGCGAGCACGCCGCACCATCGCCCTCGCCGTCGTCCCGACTGCGGTCCTGACGTCCGGCCTCATCATCGCGCAGGCGTCCTACGCCGCCTTCTCCGCCACCACGAGCAACGCCCCGAACAGCTGGTCCGCCGGGTCGGTCGCGCTCAGCGACGACGACTCCGACACCGCGCTCTTCACGGCCACCGGCCTGAAGCCCGGCGACAGCCAGACCTCGTGCATCGTCGTCACGTCGACCGGCTCGCTCCCGTCGACGGTCAAGCTGTACGGCACGAGCCCCGCGACCACCAACGCGCTGTCGAGTTCGCTGAACGTCTCCATCACGCAGGGCACCGGTGGCACCTTCGGCAACTGCAGCGGATTCACCCCGCTGCCGTCCGGCGCCATGGTCTGGTCGGGCACCCTCGCCGACTTCGGGACGACCGCCACGAAGGCCTCGAACGGCGTCGGCACCTGGCGCACCGCCGGCGGCTCACCCGAGTCGCGCACCTACCAGATGACGGTCGCACTCGACCCTGCGACGCCGAACTCCGCCCAGAACGGGACCGCACGCATCGGTTTCACCTGGGAAGCCCAGAGTTCCTGAGTCCGGTCGTGGTCGACGTCGCCCCGCGTCCGGACGGACGACGCGAACGGTCCCCCGCAACGGTGGCGACGCTGTCCGAGGACGCCTCTACCGCGACCTGGGTGGTGTTCGTCGCAGCACTGCTCGGCCGCACGGTCCTCCTGGTCACGGTGGGCCTGCTGCTGTGGGCAGCGCTGCCCGCGGCGTGGGCGTGGATCCCCACGACGGTGGTCTCCGGCTCGATGGCGCCGCAGATCCGCCCCGGCGACGTCGTCGTCGCCATGCCGGTCCACGGTCGGGACGTGACGGTCGGGCAGGTGCTCCTGGTCGAGGACCCCGATCGCCCGGGAGCGCTGCTGCTGCACCGACTCGTCGCGCGGACGCCGTCGGGTGCCCTGCAGCTCCGCGGCGACGCCAACCCCGCGCCGGACGCCCGGACGGTGGACCCAGAGGACGTGCGCGGCATCGGCGTGCTCCGGGTCCCGCTGGTCGGTCTCCCCGCACTGTGGGTCCGCGAGCACGACACCGGCAGGCTCGCCGCGGCGGCGCTCGGACTCGGCGGCGCCCTCGTGCTCTCGTCCCGACTGAGCGGCCCCGGCGGGTCCGAGGTGACCCGTCCGGTCGGGCACGGACGGCGACGGCGACGGTCCGGCCGGGCGGAACGAGCCCGGAGCGTGGCCCTGATCGGTGTGCTGGCCGCGGGCCTCGCCGTGGCGGTCGTTGCGAACAGCGCCGCGCACGCGGCGTTCACGGCGGCCGCCGCGAACACGGCGGACCGCTTCGCCACCGGCACCTTCCCGTGCCTTCAGCGCGCCCCGTTCGCGCACACGTATCTGACCTACCGCTTCGACGACGCACCCGGGACCACTGCGGCCGACGGATCCGGGAACGGGCACCACGGCACCCTCAGGCCGGGCGTCTCCCTCGCCCCGGGCACGTGTCGTCCCGGGGACAGCCCGTCCCTGCTGACCGGCGGGGTCCGCGGGCAGGTGATCACGGACACGGCGATCGAGGCGCCGCAGGTGTTCGCGATCGAGACCTGGTTCAGGACGACCACCACCACCGGCGGGATGCTCCTCGGCTTCGGGGACCTCCAGACCGACCAGTCCACCAAGTACGACCGCCAGCTCTACCTCTCCGACGAGGGCGCCGTGTTCTTCGGCGCCTACAACGGCACCAACACCGCGATCAGCTCCGCAGCCGGCCTCAACGACGGCGCCTGGCACCTCGCCACCGCGACCATGGACGCCTCGGGCATGCGCCTCTACATCGACGGCAAGCAGGTCGTGGCGAACAGCAACACCAGGGCCGAGGTCAGCACCGGATGGTGGCGGATCGGCTTCGACAACCTCAACGGCTGGCCCGGCAACCACACGACGTTCCACTTCAAGGGCAACCTCGACGACGTCACCATCTACGACGACACGTTGTCGGCAGCAGCTGTCGAGGAACACTTCGCAGCCGGCCGGTGAGCGGCAGGTCGCCCCGGCGTCGCGTGCCGAGACGTCGGAGTTCAGCCGAGCTGCTGCTCGATCTGCGGCAGGAGCATCCGCACCGCCGCGGTGACGACGTCGTCCACCCGGTCGGGCGGGATCCGGCCGGCGGCCGCCAGCGCGCTGATGCCCTCGGTCGTCGCCGCGAGCAGGAACGGGATGGGGCCCATCGACGACGGGTCGCGCTCGCCGAGCAGCTCCGCACCGAGCGTGAAGAACCGCTCCGCCGAGGACCGCGAGGCCTCGTCCCGGGTCTCGCCCTCCGTCGAGGCGAACATCAGCTGCATGAGGGGCCCGTTCTGCTGGGCGAAGCGGACGTGCGCCCGGACGTACGCCGTGAGGCGAGGCTCGAGGTCCCCCGGTCCGCGAGCGGCCTCCAGGTGACCGCGGAGCTCGTCGAAGCCGTCCGCGGCGATCGCGCCGAGGACGGCGTCGCGGTCGCGGAAGTGGCGCAGCGGCGCAGCGTGGCTCACACCGACGCGACGCGCGAGTTCACGCACCGTCACCGCCTGCTGCCCCTCCTCGATCAGCAGCGCGCGCCCCTCGCGCACGAGCTCCTGCCGGAGCGACCCGTGATGGTACGTCCGCGCTTGCGCACTCATGCCTCCAGTGTAGGCGTTGACAACAATGTTTGCAGTGTCTACATTGGCGTCATGGACGACACCAGGACCGGTCGGGCACCGACCGACGAGACCGTGATCATCACCGGCGGCACGAGCGGCATCGGGAGGGCGACGGCCGTCGCACTGGCCGGGGCGGGAGCGCGGATCGTCCTCGCGGTCCGGAACACGGCGAAGGGGCGCGCGGTCGCGTCGACCCTCCCGGGAACGCCGGGAACGCACCGGGTCCGCGCGCTCGACCTCGCGCGACTGGAGACCGTCGAGGCGTTCGCGGCCAGCATCGGCGAGCCGATCGCGATCCTCGTCAACAATGCCGGCGTCGAGTCGAAGGACCTCCAGCGGACCGCGGACGGGCACGAACTCCAGTTCGGCACGAACCACCTCGGGCACTTCCTGCTGACGACTCTGCTCCTGCCGCACATCACCGACCGGGTCGTCACCGTCGCCTCCCAAGCGGAGCGTATGGCCCGACTCGACCTCACGGACCTCGACTGGTACCGACGCACGTACAACGGCGGCCGCGCCTACGCCGACTCGAAGGCCGCCAACCTGCTCTTCACCTCTGAACTCGACCGGCGGCTGCTGGCGGCGGGGTCCCGCGTGCGCGCCCTCGCCGCGCACCCCGGGCTGGTCAAGACGGCCATCTACGAGCGACCGGCCGGAGCGCGCCCCAACCTCTGGGACCGACTCGTCCCGGTCCTCGGACAGGAGCCGGAGGACGGGGCGCTACCCTCCCTCATGGCCGCGACGGCCGACCTGCCCGGGGACACCTTCGTCGGGCCGCAGCGCATGATGCACATGCGGGGCGGCGCCGAGGTGATCGGGCGGTCCAAGCGCGTGCAGGACCCGGACATCGCGGCTCGTCTCTGGTCGATCTCGGAGGACATGACCGCAGTGGACGCCCGCCGGTGAGCACCGTCCGCGTCGACACCCCGGCGGTCCGTCCCGGGGCGCGCGGGTGGCATCGACCGCTCGTGGCCTTCGCCGCGGCGATGTGCGTCTGGGCGGTGGTCTGCCTCGTGGGGATGCTCGTCGACCACCGCACGCTCGCCGCGGACCCGATCTGGGCGAAGCCGCTCAAGTTCTCGATCTCGCTGGCGCTCTACGCGGTGACGCTGGCGTGGATGCTCTCCATGGTGCAGCGCCCCGTCCTCCGTCGACTCGGCTGGTGGGCCGGGACCATCGGCGCGGGCGCGTCCCTCCTGGAGATCGTCGTCATCGCCGTCCAGGTGGTGCGCGGTGTCGGCAGCCACTTCAACGTCTCGACGCCGACGAACCAGCTCTTCTACCAGCTCATGGCCGGCGGGGTCACCCTGATGTACTGCGCCACCCTGCTGGTCGGCGCCGCGGTCGCCGTCTTCTCGCACCTGCCGGACCGGGCAACGGCCTGGGCACTGCGGATCGGTCTCGTCATCGCGCTGGTCGGCCTGTCCGTCGGCTTCCTCATGGTCGTCCCGACGGCGGCGCAGCTCGCGGACCCGGGTTCGGGGACGTACGGGTCACACTCCGTCGGCGGTGACGACGCGTCCGGCGGCATCCCCTTCCTCGGGTGGAACACCGTCCACGGCGACCTCCGGGTGTCCCACTTCGTGGGAATGCACGCTCTGCAGGTACTCCCCCTCCTCGCGCTCGTCCTGCCGGCGACCATGCGCGAACAGACTCGGCTGCGCGTCGTGGTCACCGCCGGGGCGGGCTACGCCGCAGCCACCTCGATCACGCTGTGGCAGGCACTACGAGGCCAGTCGGTCCTCCACCCCGACCTCCTCACAATCGAGGTCGTCGGAATCGTCGCCCTCCTCACGGGCTCCGCCTCAGTGATCATCCGCCACCGAAACTCGTGACACTCATCGACGAGCCACGAAACGATCAAAGGCTCCTCGAAGACCTCGCTAGGGGATCGGTCGGTGAGACAGGTCGGCTACGAACCGAATAGGCCGAGAGCCCCCGCAACGGCCACAGAGCAACCCGCAACCACCGCCACCACGCCCCCGATGATCGCGGCCAGTCGCTGATCCTTATTCATCCCCATGCCCCGAGCTTAGAGGTGTCCGATAGCCGGTCCTGGACCGGACGCAGTCGCACGCAGGACCGGCTCAGCGACCGCCTGTCGCACATGGCCCGTCCGCAATCGTTCTCGGTGAAGGGGCGCCATCCGGAGGCGTCCACAGCTCGGGAAGCACGAAAACGCCCCGCCGGCCGAAGCCAGCGGGGCGTTCCCTCGAGTCAGACCAGGATCAGAAGTCCCAGTCCTCGTCCTCCGTCACGACGGCCTTGCCGATGACGTACGACGACCCCGACCCCGAGAAGAAGTCGTGGTTCTCGTCCGCGTTCGGCGACAGCGCCGACAGGATCGCCGGGTTCACGTCCGTCGTCTCCTTGGGGAACATCGGCTCGTAGCCCAGGTTCATCAGCGCCTTGTTTGCGTTGTAGTGCAGGAACTTCTTGACGTCCTCGGTCAGCCCGACACCGTCGTAGAGGTCCTGCGTGTACTGCACCTCGTTCTCGTAGAGCTCGAACAGCAGGTTGAACGTGTAGTCCTTGATCTCCTGCTTGCGCTCCTCGGAAGCGCCCTCGAGGCCCTTCTGGAACTTGTAGCCGATGTAGTACCCGTGGACGGCTTCGTCGCGGATGATCAGGCGGATCAAGTCGGCAGTGTTGGTGAGCTTGGCGCGCGAGGACCAGTACATCGGCAGGTAGAAGCCGGAGTAGAACAGGAACGACTCGAGCAGCGTCGAGGCGACCTTGCGCTTCAGGGGGTCGTCACCGGTGTAGTAGTCGAGGACGATCTGAGCCTTCTTCTGCAGGTTCACGTTCTCGGTGGACCAGCGGAAGGCGTCGTCGATCTCGGGCGTCGAGGCGAGCGTCGAGAAGATCGACGAGTAGCTCTTCGCGTGCACCGACTCCATGAACGCGATGTTCGTGTAGACGGCCTCTTCGTGCGGGGTGATCGCGTCGGGGATCAGGCTGATCGCGCCGACGGTTCCCTGGATGGTGTCGAGCAGCGTCAGGCCGGTGAAGACCCGCATGGTGAGCTGCTGCTCCTCCGGCGTGAGCGTGTTCCACGACTGCACGTCGTTCGACAGCGGCACCTTCTCGGGCAGCCAGAAGTTGTTGACCAGACGGTTCCAGACCTCGACGTCCTTGTCGTCCTGGATGCGGTTCCAGTTGATGGCACTGACCGCGCTGATCAGCGGGATGGACTTGCCCGTGGCGTGGACCGGGTCGGTGAGGGTCATGGTCTCTTCCTGAATGTAGCTTGCCGTCGAGGTGAACGGGGCAGGCCGTAACCTGCCCCGTCCCAGCGCTTACACGCGCTGCGTGATGGTGCCGCCGGGGTTCCGCTTCGCGGTTGCCTCGGTCACGAACCGGCCGCTGCTGGCCGACCGGCTCACGGTACGGGAGTTCCCAGTCCCGCTACCGACGCGCTCGGTGGTCGTCTTCGACGGCCAACGAGCGGCAGCAGCGTTACTGACGAAGCGCCCACTTGCCGCACTCCTGTTAACGCTCTTGCCCACTGTCATCACCTCCTCTCGGGGCTACCTCAGCCCCGAGAGCCCGACCCGGGAGGGTCGGTTCGACTCATGTACAGTGGACGTTCCAGCCGACAAGTTGGAGTCCCTGTTAGGGGCTGTTCAGGACCAGGTTTTCGCGAACCTGGTCCTGAGCTCTTTGTGGACTTGTATCGACTGGAGGCGCGGGGCGGGGCCCGCCCCGCGCCTCCAGGAAGAGAGCAGCAGCTCTACAGCATGCAGCTGACGCAGCCCTCGACCTCGGTGCCCTCGAGGGCGAGCTGGCGCAGACGGATGTAGTAGATCGTCTTGATGCCCTTGCGCCATGCGTAGATCTGCGCCTTGTTGATGTCGCGCGTGGTGGCGGTGTCCTTGAAGAACAGCGTCAGGGACAGGCCCTGGTCGACGTGCTGCGTGGCAGCCGCGTAGGTGTCGATGATCTTCTCGGCACCGATCTCGTACGCGTCCTGGTAGTAGTCCAGGTTGTCGTTCGTCATGAACGGCGCCGGGTAGTAGACGCGGCCGAGCTTGCCTTCCTTGCGGATCTCGATCTTCGACGCGATCGGGTGGATCGACGACGTCGAGTGGTTGATGTACGAGATCGAACCGGTCGGCGGGACGGCCTGCAGGTTCTGGTTGTAGATGCCGTGCTCCTGGATGGACGCCTTCAGCGCCTTCCAGTCGTCCTGCGTCGGGATCGCGATGTTCGCGTCGTCGAACAGCGAGGCGACGCGCTGGGTCGCCGGCGTCCACGCCTGCTCGGTGTACTTGTCGAAGAACTCACCCGACGCGTACTTCGAGTCACGGAAGCCGTCGAACGTCTCACCCGTCTCGATCGCGATGTTGTTCGAGGCACGCAGGGCGTGGAACAGCACCGTGTAGAAGTAGATGTTCGTGAAGTCGATGCCCTCTTCGGAGCCGTAGTACACCCGCTCACGAGCGAGGTAGCCGTGCAGGTTCATCTGGCCGAGGCCGATGGCGTGCGACTTGTCGTTGCCGTCCTCGACCGAGCGGACCGACGAGATGTGCGACATCTGCGACACCGAGGTCAAGCCGCGGATCGCCGTCTCGATGGTCTTGCCGAAGTCCGGCGAGTCCATCGTCAGCGCGATGTTCAGCGAGCCGAGGTTGCAGGAGATGTCCTTGCCGATCTCCTTGTAGGACAGGTCCTCGTTGAAGGTCGTCGGGGTGTTGACCTGCAGGATCTCCGAGCACAGGTTGGACATGTTGATCCGACCCTTGATCGGGTTGGCCTTGTTCACCGTGTCCTCGAACACGATGTACGGGTAGCCCGACTCGAACTGGATCTCGGCGATCGTCGTGAAGAAGTCACGCGCCTTGATCTTCGTCTTCTTGATGCGCGGGTCGTCGACCATCGCGCGGTAGTTCTCGGAGATCGGGACGTCGCCGAAGGGGACGCCGTAGACCTTCTCGACGTCGTACGGCGAGAACAAGTACATGTCCTCGTTGTTCTTCGCGAGCTCGAACGTGATGTCCGGCACGACGACACCGAGCGACAGTGTCTTGATGCGGATCTTCTCGTCGGCGTTCTCGCGCTTGGTGTCGAGGAACTTCATGATGTCCGGGTGGTGCGCCGACAGGTAGACGGCACCGGCACCCTGACGCGCACCGAGCTGGTTCGCGTAGGAGAAGGAGTCTTCCAGCAGCTTCATCACGGGGATGATGCCCGAGGACTGGTTCTCGATCTGCTTGATCGGGGCGCCGGCCTCGCGGATGTTGGAGAGGAGCAGGGCCACGCCGCCGCCGCGCTTCGAGAGCTGCAGCGAGGAGTTGATGCCGCGCGAGATCGACTCCATGTTGTCCTCGATGCGGAGGAGGAAGCAGGAGACGAGCTCGCCGCGCTGGGCCTTCGCGGTGTTGAGGAACGTCGGGGTCGCGGGCTGGAAGCGGCCGGCGACGATCTCCTCGACGAGGTCGATCGCGAGCTGCTGGTTGCCCTGCGCCAGGCCGAGAGCGGTCATGACGACGCGGTCCTCGAAGCGCTCGAGGTAGCGCTTGCCGTCGAACGTCTTGAGCGTGTAGCTCGTGTAGTACTTGAACGCACCGAGGAACGTCTGGAACCGGAACTTCTTCGAGTACGCCAGGTCGTTGAGCTGCTGGATGAACTCCAGCGAGTACATGTCGATCGTCTCGCGCTCGTAGTACTCGTTCTCGACCAGGTAGTCGAGCCGCTCCTTCAGGTTGTGGAAGAAGACGGTGTTCTGGTTGACGTGCTGCAGGAAGAACTGCTTGGCAGCCTCACGATCCTTGTCGAACTGGATGTTCCCGTTCGCGTCGTAGAGGTTGAGCATCGCGTTGAGGGAGTGGTAGTCCATCCCCGTCTGCGGCGACGTCAGATCGACGTCTGCAACTGCTGCGTCCAAAATGCATCCAATCCTTGGTTGACCGCCTGGACGTCGTCCGGCGTTCCGAAGAGTTCGAACCTGTAGAGCAGAGGGACGCCGCACTTCTGCGCGATGACGTCCCCGGCGAGGCCGTAGGCCTCGCCGAAGTTCGTGTTGCCCCCGACGATCACGCCGCGGATGAGCGAGCGGTTGCGTTCGTCGTTGAGGAACTTGATGACCTGCTTGGGCACCGCGCCCTGCCCGTTGCCGCCCCCGTACGTCGGCAGGACGAGCACGTAGGGCTCGTCGGCTTGGAGGAACGGATCACGCGGGTGGAGCGGGATGCGGTCCGCGTCCCTGCCGAGCTTCTCGACGAAACGGGCCGTGTAGCCGGAAACGCTGGAGAAGTAGACGAGGCGACTCATGCGCGCGCTCCTTGGGAGAGGTGCGGACAGCAGATCGGGGGTGGCCCGTCGGAGGCGGTGCGTGCCTCCAGGCCGGCGGAGGTGCGGGTCCCGTGACGGGACCCGCACGCATCACGCGAGTTCGGCGCTGAGCGTCGCGATCTTGTCGGGACGGAAGCCCGACCAGTGGTCGTCGTCGGTGACGACGACGGGGGCCTGCATGTAGCCGAGGCTCTTGACGTGCTCGAGCGCTGCCTCGTCCGCGGAGACGTCGAGGACCTCGTACTGGATGCCCTTGTTGTCGAGGGCGCGGTACGTCGCGGTGCACTGGACGCAGGACGGCTTGGTGTAGACGGTGACGGCCATGATCTCCCCTGGTTCTTGCTGGGTGTTCCGATGCTGTGGAGGTGGTGCTGATGCTTGTCCGCAGACACGGTCCGGGAGGGGCCGCTGCGATGACTCCACACTACATCTAGTGGCTGGCCCCCGCACCGACCACAAGAGGAAGTGTTACAGCCGTGTAGTTCTCCACAAGCTCTCCACAGTGTGAACACCTCGGGGAGGCCCGTGATTCCGCCAGTCTGGGGCCGACCACCGACACTTCCCCACACACGTGGACAGGTTCGATCCACATGTGTGGAATCCGACGATCGGCGTGTCGCGGAGGGCCCTCCGGAGGTCGCTCGTCCCCAGTGCCCCCGGACGGGTGACAGCCCCTTCCGTCCGGTCCGTACACTCGTCTCGTGAGTGCCTACGGACCCCTGCTGAAGACCCCCGGCGTCGGTCGCGTCATCGCTGCGCAGCTCACCGCCCGGTTCCCGTTCGGCATGCTGTCGCTCGCGTACCTGCTGCACGTCGAGCACATCTTCGGCTCGTACGGCGCCGCCGGTCTCGTGCTCGCGACGACCAGCATCGGCCAGGCGATCGCCGGACCGCTCACCAGCCGGTGGATGGGCAGCTGGGGCATGCGCCCGGTGCTCGTCCTGACCAGCGCGGTCGCGCTCGTGAGCATGGGCGTCGTCGCGTTCGTGCTCATGCCGCTGTGGGCCTACGTGGTCGTCGGGTTCCTCGGCGGCCTCGCGGTGCCGCCCGTGCAGCCCGCGGTGCGCACCATCTACCCGAAGATGGTGACCTCGTCGCAGCTCACGCCCCTGTTCTCCCTCGACGCGAGCGCGCAGGAGCTCATCTGGGTGGCCGGGCCCGTCATCACGACGTTCGTCGCGACGCAGATCGGGACCGTGCAGGCGATCGTCGTCGCGATGGTGTTCCTGGTCGTCGGCGGCGTGTGGTTCATCGCCTCCCCCGAGCTCGGCCGCGTCCGCATCCCCCGGTCCAAGCGCGCGTTCGGCGTCGTCCTCCGGCGCCCCTCGGTCGTCGTGGCGACCCTGACCGGTCTGCTGCTCATCGGCGCGTGCTCCGCGGTCGAGGCGAGCGTCACGAGCGTCTTCGGCGAGGGCAGCCCGAACGCCGGCATCGTCCTCGCCGTGTTCGCGGTCGGGTCGCTCGCGGGCGGCCTCGCGCTCGGACACCGCCCGATCTCGCGCAACACCCTCTGGGCCCGCATGTCGATCGTCTTCGTCGGCCTCGCCCTGGCGGTCGGCGGCACCGACTTCTGGTGGCTCTGCCTGGCGCTCGTGATCGCCGGCGCCGGCATCGCGCCCGCCCTCGCGGTCATGTTCGGCTCGGTGTCGGCGACGGTGAAGTTCTCCGACACCGCCGAGGCCTACGGCTGGATGGGGACCGGGCAGCTCATCGGCGCGGCCGGCGGCTCCGCGGTGGCCGGGTTCCTCATCGACGCGAACGGCCCCACCGGCGGCATGACCGTCGGCGCCGTGATGGCCGCGGCCGGGGTGTTGCTCCCGCTGTTCACGAAGCGGTGGCTGCCGGACCTGCGCGGTCGCGACGCGAGCCCCCTGCCGGACACCGAGCCGGTCACGCTGCCGAGCTGACGCGGCGCGCCGACGGGGCGGGCGTGCCTGGTCGGACCGGGCGTGCCTGGACGGACCGGGCGTACCTGGTGGAAACGGGCGTACCTGGCCGGATGATCCGACCAGGTACGCCCGGTTGCACCTGCCACAGCAGGCGTCATGGGAAGGAACGGGCGTCCGGCCCGTCGTCGGTCCGGGAGGCCGGCGTCCGGCGTCAGGCGCGCGTGGCGTAGAACGGCGTCCAGAGGTCGGCCATCGGCATGAAGGAGCCGAAGAAGTCCTTGCCGAAGCGCAGCGCGTAGTCCTGCGACGGGCGGTCGCCCTCGGTCGGGAAGCGGATCTCGAACGACCCGTCGGCGGCGACCGGCGCCAGCGTCTGGTAGCCCTTCCCCGCCGCCGCCTGGACGGCCTGCGGCTTGTTCTTCTGCGTGACGACGCCGCGCACCAGCACCTCGTCGCCCTGGATGACGCTCGTGGTGATCGTCACGTTGCGGTAGGCGATCGTCGGGCCGGTGTGCTCGGCCTGCGCGCCGGCGGCGGCGACGGTCGGCGCGGCCTCGTGGGCGGTCGCCGCGGTGGCCGGGGTGGCGGCCAGGAGCGAGGCACCGAGCGCGAGGGCGACGCCGGCGGTCGTGGCGAGTCGGGCGGTCTTCTGCATGGGGGTACTCCTTCAGGGTGACGGCCCGCTCCGTCGGCGGGCCGGGACGATGATGGCGGGGAGCGACTGTGGGCATTTCGTATGTCATGTCTTCGAAGGAGGACGGTCCCAGCAGGTCCGGGCAGGATGGCGGGATGCTGCCCGTGATCACCCTCCGTGACGGCGCGACGATCCCCGCGGTCGGGTTCGGCGTCTACAAGGTCGACGACGCCGAGGCCGAGACGGCCGTCGGTCTCGCGCTCGATGCCGGGTACCGGCACGTCGACACCGCCGAGATGTACGGCAACGAGACGGGCGTCGGGAAGGCGATCCGTGCCTCCCGGCTGGACCGCGACGACGTCTTCGTCACCACCAAGGTGTGGAACGACCACCAGGGGCGCGACGCGACCCTGCGGGCGTTCGACGCCAGCCTGGGACGGCTGGGACTCGACGCGGTCGACCTCTACCTGATCCACTGGCCGGCGGCGGCGAACGACCGCTACGTCGAGACCTGGCGGACGCTCGTCGAACTGCGCGAACAGGGTCGGGCACGGAGCGTCGGCGTCTCGAACTTCCAGGTGCCGCACCTGCAGCGCGTGATCGACGAGACCGGCGAGGTGCCGGCCGTCAACCAGGTCGAGCGGCACCCGTGGCTGCCGCAGCGGGAGCTGATGGCGTTCCACGAGCAGCACGGCATCGTGACCGAGGCGTGGTCGCCGCTCGGGCGCGGGCGGCTCGTCGACGACCCGGTGCTCAGCGGCATCGCGGCGGCGCACGGGGTGAGCGTCGCGCAGGTCCTCGTGCGGTGGAACGTGCAGCAGGGGGTCGTGGTGCTGCCGAAGTCGGTCACGCCCGCGCGGATCCGGTCGAACCTCGACGTCGACGGCTTCGTGCTGACCGACGAGGACCTCGCGGCCATCGCGACGCTCGAGTCCGGCCAGCGGACGGGGTCGCACCCGGACGCCGTGTCCTGACGGGGCAGGACCGGCGTCGACCCGCCGGACCCTGACAGCGCGGGGCTGGCGCCGGTCAGCCCTTCCGGTCCTCCTCGGACTGCCACGGCAGGTGCAGGTCACCGGGCTCGGGCTCGACGTCACCGGCGTCGTCCGCACCACCGGTGCCCGGCGCAGCGACGACCCGCGACGGGTCGATCCCGTCCTGCTCGAGGTCCTCGTCACTGCGCTGCTGCGTCTGCGACGCGACGGTCTCCCGCTCACTCGACGGGCTGTAGGAGGTGTCGGCGGCCCGCTGCTCGGACTCGCTCACGCCGTCGCGGTCGTCGCCGTGCGCAGCGTCGCGCAGCGCGTCGTTGCGCGCGCGGTCGTCGGACGGCTCGGGGCCGCGGACGTCGGGGGTGTTGTCGCTCATGCCCCGCACAGTAGGCGTCGACCCTGGGGTACCGGTTCGGTCACGACGGCGCTGATCCGGTTCCCGCTCCGGTACGGTCGTCCCGACGAAGGGGGACGTTGATGGGTCGGACGAGGACGCGGGGCGCGACGGCCGTCGCACTGGTGGGTGCGAGCACGCTGCTGTTGGCGGGCTGCTCGCTGTTCGGCGACGACGCACCGTTGCCGGCGCCGACCGGGCATGCGGCACCGAGCGCCTCCGCGACGCCGGGGCCCGTCGACGGGTCGGCTGCCGCCGACGCCACCGCTCAGCCCGTCGCGGCGCCGCAGGCGGTCCCGACCGGAACGGTGGTCGCGGAGACCGACGCCGTGTCGAAGTCCGGCGACACCGCGGTCCACGTCAAGGTCGTCGCGAACGACCACGGCACCTTCGACGCGGAGCTCTCCGGCTACCGCACCACGCAGCCGCAGCCGATGTCGGTGGAGTTCCGGCGCACGGCGCAGTACGGGGACGGCTACGACGGCCGCGCCGTGAGCACGACGAGGTGGGGCGCGCAGGCGCAGCCCCCGGCCGTCGTCAGCCTGTCCGCAGCAGGGGCGGATCCGGACTGGCTGCGCACCGTCGTCCTCGTGCCCGACCAATCCGACGGTGACGACAGCGACCGCCCGTGGGCCCACAAGGTGCTCGCGATCGGCACGCTGTCGTGGTCGATCCCGGACCCGGAGCCGGATCTCCACGTCACGCTCGGCAAGGCTCGCCCGGGCGCCTACGGCTACGCGTTCGACGCCGCCGACGAGACCCTCCGCGGGACCACCGGCACGCCGGTCAGCTACCGCGTCAACCAGGGTGACGACCTGATCACGATCGCGAAGCGCTTCGGCGTCACCGTCGCCCAGTTGCGGTGGCTGAACCCGCAGATGGAGACGGAGGGCGACGACTGGGTGATCAAGGGGACCCTGCTCAACCTCGACCCCGCCACGCGCTGACACCGGGCGCGGGCGCTGTTCCGTTACGCTCGACGGGCAGTCCGCACCACCCAGGAGGTCCCACCGTGACGATCGTCGCAGCCGCAGACGGCTCCGCACTCGGCAACCCCGGCCCGGCCGGCTGGGCCTGGTACGTCGACGACGACCGGTGGGCAGCCGGCGGATGGCCGAAGGCGACGAACAACATCGGTGAGCTCACGGCCGTGCTGCAGCTGCTCCGCGCCACGAAGGACACCGGCGAGCCGCTGCACATCCTGTGCGACAGCCAGTACGCGATCAAGGCGTGCACCGAGTGGCTCGCCGGGTGGAAGCGGAAGGGCTGGCGCAAGGCCGACGGCAAGCCGGTGCTGAACGTCGAGATCATCAAGGAGCTCGACGCCGAGCTGCAGGGCCGCACGGTCACGTTCGAGTGGGTGCGCGGGCACGTCGGTCACGAGATGAACGAGGCGGCCGACGTCCGTGCCCGCGGCGCTGCGACGGCCTACCAGAACCGCACCGAGGTCCCGACGGGGCCGGGCTGGCCGGGCGTCGAGGTCACGGAGCCGTCGGCCCTCCCCGAAGCGACCCCGCCCGCGACGCTGTTCTGACGCGCGTCAGTACGTCCCGTCCCGCCGGTCCTGCCGCGTGATCTGCTCCCCCGACGCCGGGTCGACGCCCGACCGGGTGGTGGTCGTGGTCCGACGTCCGCCGAAACCGACGGCGAGACTGATGATGAGCAGCACGACCCCGGCCGCCATCAGGATGTAGCCGATCAGGCGCAGGTCGACGCCCGCCACCTGGAAGTCCAACGCGAACGCGACGATGGCGCCGATCACGATCAGGGCGATGCTCGAGCCGATGCGCATGGCAGGTCCTTCCGATGGTCCCGACCGCCGGGTGGCTCGGGATTCCCACCGAACCTACCGAGAGTTCAGCAGCGACGTTCCCACAGGGCGACGGTGCTTCGCAGGTGGTCGTACCGGTACGGCTTCGTCTCCCCGGTCGGCTCGTAGCCGAGGGCCCGCCAGAACGGCTCCGCCACGGCCGCGTTCGTCGCGACGATCCCGAGCCGCAGCCGGGTGACCGTCGAGGCCGAGCGCGCCAGGTCCACCACGGCGTCGTGCATCCGACGACCGAGCCCACGGCGGTGGGCACCGCCCCGCACGACGAGGAGGCCGACGAACGCGACGGCAGGGTCCGGGTACCCGACGAGCACGTCCGTGAACGCCACGAGCTCGCCCCCGTCCCACAGCCCGAGGCCGTGCTTGCCGGACGGGTCGAAGCCGTCGGGCACCGAGATGAGCGCGCTCAGCCCGTCGGACGGCCCCGGCGGGTACCCGGTGATGCGTTCCGCGTACGACGGCACACTCTCGAGCAGGCCCTGCAACGCCTCGACGTCGTCGGGACCCAGCAGACGGAGCGACAGCGCCACGATCAGTCCACGTCCACCTCGGACCAGCCGTCGAAGCGGCCGATCTCGGTCACCCGCACGACGGCCTCGCCGGTCTCGTCCGAGGCGTCGAGGTCGATCGTGGCCGAGAACCCGAAGTCCTTGTCCCCTGACGGGTCGGCGAAGATCTGCCGCGCCCGCCAGGTACGCCCTGCGCCGTTCTCGTCGAGCACGAGGTACTGCATCGAGCGGGCGTCCCCGTCGGTGCCGATGGTGTCGTGCTCGTCGTAGTACTCCTCGAGCACCGCGTCCCACTCGTCCTGACCGAAGCCCGCCGCACCGTCGAAGGCAGCGAGTCCCGCGACGTCGTCCGCCGCGGCGAGCAGCACCCGCTGGAAGAGCGCGTTCCGCACGAGCACCCGGAACGCCCGCGGGTTCCCGGTGAGCCGGGCGGGCTGCGGCGGAGCGATCTCGTCGTGTTCCGCCGCGGCCTCCGCCACGTCGCCGTTGACCAGGGCCTCCCACTCGTCGACGAGCGACGAGTCGGTCTGCCGGACGACCTCGCCGAGCCACTCGATCAGGTCGTCGAGCTCGGGGGTCCGCTGTTCCTCGGAGATGGTCTGCCGCATGGTCCGGTACGCGTCGGACAGGTAGCGGAGCACGAGTCCCTCGGACCGGGTGAGCTGGTAGAACCGCACGAAGTCGCCGAAGGTCATCGCCCGCTCGTACACGTCGCGCACGACGGACTTCGGGGAGAGCCGGAAGTCGAGCACCCACGGCTGCTCGGCGGCGTACGCCTCGTAGGCGGCGGTGAGCAGCTCGTCCAGCGGCTTGGGCCACGTGACCTCCTCGAGCAGCTCCATCCGCTCCTCGTACTCGATGCCCTCCTGCTTCATCCGGGCGACGGCCTCGCCGCGCTCCTTGAACTGCTGCTGCGCGAGGATCGCCCGTGGGTCGTCGAGGGTCGCCTCGACGATGGACACCATGTCGAGCGCGTACGTGGGCGACTCCGGGTCGAGCAGCTCGAACGCGGCGAGCGCGAACGGCGACAGCGGCTGGTTGAGGGCGAAGTTGACCGGCAGGTCGACGGTCATGCGGTACTGCCCGTCGATCTTCTCGATCACCCGGGCGTTCACGAGCGTCCGTGCGATGGACAGCGCGCGTCGGGCCATGTCGAGCTGTCGCGCGCGCGGCTCGTGGTTGTCGAACACGAGCGAGCGCACCGACGCGAAGGAGTCGCCACCTCGTGCGACGACGGCGAGCACCATCGCGTGCGTGATCCGCATCCGCGACACCATCGGTTCGGGTTCCGCCGCGATGAGCCGGTCGAACGAGGCCGGCCCCCACGACACGAAGCCCTCGGGCGCCTTCTTCTTCTTGACCTTGTTCTTCTTCTTCGGGTCGTCCCCGGCCTTGGCGACGGCGCGGGCGTTCTCGATCTCGTGCTCGGGGGCCTCGGCGACGACGTCACCCTCGGTGTCGTACCCGGCACGGCCGGCGCGACCGGCGATCTGGTGGAACTCGCGCGCGGACAGCTGCCGCATGCGGGACCCGTCGAACTTCGTCAGCCCGGTGAGCAGCACGGCGCGGATCGGCACGTTGATCCCGACCCCGAGGGTGTCGGTGCCGCAGATCACGGGCAGCAGTCCCCGCTGCGCGAGCTGCTCGACGAGCCGCCGGTACTTCGGCAGCATCCCCGCGTGGTGCACGCCGATGCCGGCGCGGATGAGTCGCGAGAGGGTCTGCCCGAAGCCGGCGCTGAAGCGGAACCCGGCGATGGCGTCGGCGATCTCGTCGCGCCGCTCTCGCGATGCGACCTTGACCGACATGAGCGCCTGCGCCCGCTCGAGCGCCGCCGCCTGCGCGAAGTGCACGATGTAGACGGGCGCCTTGCCCTCCTCGAGCAGCCGTTCGACCGTCTCCTGCACGGGCGTGAGCACGTACTCGTACGACAGCGGCACGGGCCGCGAGACCCCGGTCACGCGAGCGGTCGGACGCCCGGTCCGGCGCGACAGGTCGTCGGCGATGGTGGTGACGTCACCGAGGGTGGCGGACATGAGCAGGAACTGCGCCCGCTCGAGCACGAGCAACGGCACCTGCCAGGCCCACCCGCGGTCGGCGTCGCCGTAGAAGTGGAACTCGTCCATGACGACGACGTCGACCTCGGCGTCCGGACCCTGCCGGAGCGCGGTGTTCGCGAGGATCTCGGCCGTGCAGCAGATGATCGGGGCGTCGGCGTTGACGCTCGAGTCGCCCGTCACCATGCCGACGTTCTGCGCGCCGAACAGGTCGACGAGCTGGAAGAACTTCTCGGACACGAGCGCCTTGATCGGTGCCGTGTAGTAGCTGCGCTTCCCCTCGGCCATCGCCGCGAAGTGAGCGCCGGCGGCGACGAGCGACTTGCCGGTACCGGTCGGGGTGCTGAGCACGACGTTCGCGCCCGACACGAGCTCGATGAGCGCTTCGTCCTGCGCCGGGTAGAGCGGTCGTCCGCCGGCCTCGGCCCAGTCGGCGAATGCCTGGTAGACCGCGTCGGGGTCGACGGCGCCGTCGACCGCCGCCGGCAGGGCGGCGACGAGTGGCGGGGCGGTGGTGACGTCGGTCATGGGTCCATCCTCCCAGGTGGGTGGTGACCGGGCGACGGACGGGAGGCACGGTGCGGCCCCGCCACGCGCCTCCCGGCCGACGCCCTGTCGCCTTTCAATGCATTCGCATACGATCGAGGCGTGCGCGAACTCGGCTTCCTCTCCTTCGTCCCCAACCACGGCGGCACCGCGGGTGCGGCCGCAGCGCTGGAGGACGGCCTCCGCCTCTTCGCGACGGCCGAGTCCCTCGGCTACGGCACCGGCTGGGTGCGCGGGCGCCACTTCGAGCCGTTCCTGACGAGCCCGATGACCTTCTTCGCCGCCGCGGCGCAGCGAACGAGCACCATCGGGTTCGGCACCGCCGTGCTCGGCATGCGCTACGAGGACCCGGTGCGCCTCGCCGAGGACGCCAGCACGGTCGACCTGCTCAGCGGCGGCCGGGTGCAGCTCGGCATCAGCACCGGCATCGCGGGGTACGGGCCGATCCTCGACCCGGTCTTCGGTGCGTCGGAGCGCAGCTTCCGCGACGAGGCCGAGGCCCGCGCGGCCCGTCTGCTCGAGGTCCTGCAGGGCGATCCGCTCGGCAGCGCCGGCAAGGGGTACGAGAGCATCCCGGCCGGCGCCGACCTCACGCTGCAGCCCCTGTCGCCGGGCCTGCGCGACCGCGTGTGGTGGGGCGGCGGCAGCACGGGCACCGCGATCCGCACGGCCGAGAAGGGCCTGCTGCTGCACTGCTCGACGCTCAACACCGAGGACACCGGGGCGCCGTTCGCCGAGGCGCAGGCCGACCAGGTCCGGGCGTACCGCGAGCGCTTCGCCGAGCTGCACCCGTCCCGAACCCCGAAGGTGGCGGTCGGTCGGATCGTCGTCCCGCTGCTCGACGACCACGACCGACAGGTCCACGAGGAGTTCCTCACCGGCTACGCGAGCGGGATGGACGACGAGGGTCGCCCCCTGAGCGGTCCGCCGTTCCGCTTCAGCAAGGTCGTGTCCGGCGGCGTCGACGAGATCGTCGATGCCCTGTCCGCGGACCCGGCGGTGCAGGCGACCGACGAGCTCGTCATCACCCTGCCGGCGAACGGCGACACGGCATCGCACGAGCGGATCCTGCGGATCGTCGCCGAGGAGATCGCTCCCCGCCTGGCCTGACGCCCGCTCCCCCGAGGGCACCCGGCCGGGGCACTGGTGTGGTGAGGACCCGGTCCCCGGCCGGATGGCCATCCCGTTCCTGATCCGCACGGGATGGTCGTTCCACTCTCGCACCGAGCGGAGTGTTTGTCACTATCGGGAACCGGACAAACGAGGATCATTCGGAGGGTCGGCAGCCGGCTCACGGAGTGGGCGGCGCCGAGCGGCGAGCTGCGCCGGGACGACGAATGCGCCCCCGCGCGGACGCGGGGACGCATTCTGGACGCATCGGGACCGAAGGGGCTCCGCGACCGGATCAGGAGGCCACTTCGCGCGCACGACGATCCCTCGATGATGCGCGCGCCGACGGTAACCAGCCGTCAGGCGCAGATCAATGGTACTGAACGAAACCCTTCGTGCGCGGAAACCGGATCACTCCAGTTCGAGGGGAGTCGAACCGACGATGTCCGTCACCGACGCCCCGACGTGGAGCTCGAAGGTGCCGGGCTCGTACCGCCAGGCGCCTTCCCAGTGCGCGAACGCCCGTGCCGGCACCTCGATCGAGACCTCGGTCGACTCGCCGGCACCGAGCCGCACGGGCGCGAAGCCCACGAGCCACCGCACCGGCCGGTCCACCGCGGACTCGGCACGCGAGGCGTAGACCTGCACGACGTGCTTGCCGGCGCGGTCCCCCGTGTTCGCCACCGTCGCGGTCACGATCGCGGCGTCCCCCTCGGTCACGGTCGGCGAGGCCGAGACCCCGTCGATCGTCCAGGTGGTGTAGCCGAGGCCGTGGCCGAACGGGTACGCGGGCTCGGTGCCGGCGCGGAGCCAGGCCCGGTAGCCGACGTGCACGCCCTCGTCGTACGCGACCTTGCCGTCCACCGGGGTCACGTCGAGCACCGGGACGTCGGCCATCGTCGCCGGCCAGGTGGTGGGCAGGCGCCCGCCGGGCTCGGCTGCACCGGTCAGCACGTCGGCGAGGGCGTTGCCGTACTCCTGCCCGCCGAACCAGGTCAGCAGCACCGCGGCGACGTCGTCCCGCCACGGCATCTCGACCGGCGACCCGGAGTTGACCACCACGACGGTGTTCGGGTTCGCGGCGGCGACGGCGCGGACCAGGTCGTCCTGGTGCCCGGGCAGCGCGAGCGACGAACGGTCGTACCCCTCGGACTCCACCTTGCTGTTCGTCCCGACCACGACGATCGCGACGTCCGCGCCGGTGGCGGTGGCCACGGCCGCGTCGATGAGCGTCGCCGGGTCCTCGTCGCTCGGCTCGGTGCCGAACTGGTACGCGAGCACCCCACCGAGCGCCTCGTCCTGCACGATGTCGTACTCGATGCGTATCGCGACCTGCTGGCCGGCCTCGACCGACACCGGCACCGAGCGCGCCGGCGGGTTGAGGAACGCGGCGCCGAGCTGGTCGCCCTCGTACGGCACCGTCTCGTCGAGCAGGAGCTCGCCGTCGATCCACAGGCGCGAGTGACCCGCGGCACCGATGCCGATGCGCACGGTGCCGGTGGTCTCGGCGGTGTACGTGGTGGTGATGTCGAGCCGGTCGGCCTCACGGGTCGGGGCATCGCCGCCGAACCAGAACAGCGCGGTGGCGCGACGGTCCTCGACGTACAGCTCCTCGCCGTCCTTGACGAAGGCGACCCGCGCGCCCGGCTCGCCGGTGGACGGGTTCGTGATGGCCGACAGCGGGAACTCCGCGATGCCCTCCTGCACCACCGCACCGATGGCGTAGTCGACGGTCGCACCCGGGAACGCGGCGCGGATCCCCTCGATCGGGGTGACCACGTGCTCCGGGACCACGGTCGCCGAACCGCCGCCCTGGGAGCGGGCCTGGTCGGCGTTGTGCCCGACGAGTGCGATCCGCGACACGGCGCCGGCGTCGATCGGCAGCGCCCCGGTGTTGCGGACGAGGACGGTGCCCTCGGCCTCGGCCTCGCGGACGAACGCGACGCCGTCCTCGACGTGCACGGGCTGCGCGGCGACCGGCTCGAAGCCCTCGAGCGCGCCGACGCGGGCCGCCAGCGTCAGGATGCGGCGCACCTTCCGGTCGATCGCGTCCACCGGGACCTCGCCCGACTCGACCGCCGCCAGCAGCGGGCCCTCGCTCCACCACGGGTTCGGCCCGGGCATGGCGACGTCCTGCGACGCCTTCGCCGAGTCGACCGAGCGCACGCCGGTCCAGTCCGACACGACGATGCCGTCGAAGCCCCACTCGGAGTTGAGCGGGGTCTCGAGCAGGTCGTTCTCCGACGCGGTGACGCCGTTGATCGCGTTGTACGACGACATGACCGCCCAGGCGTGCGCCTCGGTCACGGCCTTCTCGAACGCGAGCAGGTACAGCTCGCGGAGCGCACGGTCGGACACCTCGGTCGACGCGGTGAAGCGGTCGGTCTCGTAGTCGTTCGCGATGTAGTGCTTCGGGGTCGCGGCGACGCCGTTCTCCTGCACGCCCGCGACGTAGGACGCCGCGAGGTCGCCGGTGAGCACCGGGTCCTCGCTGAACGCCTCGAAGTGGCGGCCACCGAGCGGCGAGCGGTGCAGGTTGATGGTCGGGCCGAGCACGACGTCGACGCCCTTGCGTCGGGCCTCCACCGCGGCGGCGGCGCCGTAGCGCTTCGCGATCGCGCGGTCCCAACTGGCGGACAGGGCCGTCGCGGACGGCAGGTTGAGCGAGGGGTCGCGCTCGTCCCACACCTCGCCGCGGACACCCGACGGGCCGTCGGACATGAGGATGCGGCGCAGCCCGATCTTCTCGATCGGCCAGGTCGTCCAGAAGTCACGGCCCGTGAGCAGCTGGACCTTCTCCTCCGTCGTCAGCTGCGCGAGGAGCGCCTCGATGCGCTCGGTCAGCGGCGCGGCGGTCGGCCGGGAGGCGCGGGTGGTGTCGTCCACGGTGGTCACGATGGTCGGTCCCTTCGTTGTGCGACGGGCGCCGGGGCATGACCTCCGCGCGCCATCGTCGGCGGCTGGCGTCAGCGTAGCAGGCAAAACCTATCGGAGGTAGGTTTCTTCGCCGACAGACAGGGCGGTACGCTCGCGCCATGACACGACGGGGTTCGTACGCGAAGGGCATCGCGAAGCGCGAGGAGATCCTCACGGTGGCGCTCGACCTCGTCGCCCGCCAGGGCTTCCGGCGGACGAGCATCAAGGACATCGCCGACGCGGTCGGGCTGACCCAGGCGGGGCTGCTGCACTACTTCGACTCGAAGGACGACCTCTGGGTCGAGGTCCTCCGTCGGCGCGACGAGATCGACAACACGACGGAGTGGGACGCGGCGGACCCGGCCGAGCTCCTCGCCGCCATCGTGCGGCACAACGCCGAGGTCCCCGGCCTCGTGCAGATGTTCGTGAACCTGTCCGCCGCAGCCGCGACGGACTCGGAGCACCCCGCCCACGAGTACTTCCGGGAGCGCTACGCCAGCTCCCGCCGGAACCTCGCGGCGGACTTCCGGGTCATGCAGGAGGACGGCCGCCTGCGTCCCGACGTCGACGTCGAGCAGCTCACGAGCGTGCTCCTGGCGATCTCCGACGGCATGCAGATCCAGTGGCTGTACGACCCGTCCCGCGACATGGCCGAACACGTCGAACTCGTGGCCCAGCTCGCCATCGCCCGCGCGTCGACGGCGACCGCGCCCTCCTGACACCCCGACGCGTCCGCCGGACAGGTACCGCCAGTGCCTGGTCCCCTCCGAGCGTCGCGCGGCAGGATGGGACCCGGCCGACCAGGCCGTCCGACGACGATGTGGAGTGACGCGATGACGCGTGTTGTGGTGACCGGTGGCAGCGGCAAGCTCGGGCGGGCGGTCGTCCGCGACCTCGACGAGCACGGGTACGACGTGGTCCTGCTCGACCGCGTGCCGTCGCCGGACAAGCCGGAGCGGGTGCCCTTCGTGCGCGTCGACCTGAGCGACTACGGCCAGGTGCTCGGCGCACTCACCGGCATCGACGACCGCTACGACGCGATCGACGCCGTCGTGCACCTCGCCGCCGTGCCCGCCCCCGGCCAGGTGCCGGACGTGGCGCTCATCACGAACAACGTCACCGCGTCGATCAACGTCTTCCACGCCGCTCGCGTCGCGGGGATCAGGAACGTGGTCTGGGCGTCGAGCGAGACCCTGCTCGGCATCCCGATGGGCGAGCACCACCCGCCCTACCTGCCCGTCGACGAGGAGTTCCCCGTCCGGCCGCAGTCGTCGTACTCCCTCGGCAAGGCCGTCGAGGAGGAGATGGCCCGCCACTTCACGCGCTGGGACCCGGAGCTGAAGATGATCGGTCTCCGGTTCTCGAACGTCATGGACGAGACCGACTACCCGTCGTTCCCGTGGGACGCCTCCCCCGAGGCCAAGACGTTCAACCTGTGGTCGTACATCGACTCCCGCGACGGCGCCCAGGCCGTGCGGAAGGCGCTCGAGGCCGACCTCACCGGGTTCGAGGCCTTCGTCATCGCGAGCCCGGACACCGTGATGGACACCCCGACGATCGAGCTCGTCGAGCGCTTCGTGCCGGACATCGAGCGGCGCACGGACATCGACGGCACGAGCTCGCTCCTGTCATCCGACAAGGCCCGCGAGCTCCTCGGCTACGCCCCCGAGCACACGTGGCGGAACCACCGCGCCTGACCCCGACACGCACCGCGGGTGCGGACGGGAGGCGCGGGTCGTCTCAGGACGTCGGTGCGAGCAGCAGGCCGTCCAGCACCAGGTCCCGCACCCGCGGCAGCAGGTCGGCCGTCAGCGCGTCCTCGTCGACCCCGGTGATCTGCGCGATCGCCCCGACGATCGCGGTGACCGAGAGCTCCCCGTCGCAGGCCCCGACGAACGCGGCGAGCGCCGTGTCCGCGTCGACCCGTCGACCGAAGCCGCCGCCCTGCACCAGCGTCATCACTGTCGGGTCGTCGTTGCCGGGCCAGTAGTGGCGCTCCTCGGTGACGTCGCCGGCGACCCGCAGGTGTGCGGCGGCGAGCGCGGTGTCGTCGTGCGACGCGAGCCACTCGGCAGCGTCCAGCACCCGGGCGACCGTCGCGCCGAGCCCCGCGGGGTTGGACCCGAGCGCCTCGGGGACGCGCTCGACGCGACGGAGGCCGGCAGTCTCTCCCGTCCGTGCGCGCACCACGACGTAGCCGAAGCCGACCCCGGTCACCCGCCGCGTGGCGAAGTCGTCGAGCCAGGCGTCGACGAGCATGTCGAACTCGGCCGTGCCCGGCTTCGTCCCGCCGTCCCGGATCCAGGTCTCGGCGTAGGCGGGCGGGTCCTCGCGCTCCCGCTCGACGACCCAGGTGTCCAGGCCGTGCGCGTCGTCGAACCAGGAGCGCACCCGGTCGAGGCCGTCGACGCCCCAGTGGTACTCCCAGTTGCCGAGCAGCTGCGCGGTCCCGCCGGGCTCGAGGTGGTCGGCCAGGCCGCGCAGGACCGTCTCGACGAGTGCGTCCCCGACCATCCCGCCGTCGCGGTACTCGTACGCGGGCACGCCCTCGCGCCGCGGGGTGATGACGAACGGCGGGTTCGACACGATCCGGTCGAACCGCTCCCCCGCCACCGGCTCGTAGAGCGAACCGAGCCGGAACTCGATGCCGTCGATGCCGTTCAGCTGCGTGTTGAAGCGGGCGATGTCGAGGGCACGGCGGGAGATGTCGGTGGCGACGACCTCGTCCGCGAAGCGTCGGGCATGCATGGCCTGGATGCCGCACCCGGTGCCGAGGTCCAGCACCCGGCGGACGGGCACGGGGACCTGCAGCCCGGACAGCGTGGTCGAGGCACCGCCGATGCCGAGCACGTGCTCCTCGCCGAGCTCGGTGCCGAGCGCGAGCTCCCCGAGGTCCGACACGATCCACCAGCTGCCGGCGCCGAGGTCGTCGACGAACGCGTAGGGCCGCAGGTCGACCGTCGGGTGCACCAGGACGTGGTCGGCGTCGGGCAGGCCGGTGTCGTCGGTGTCGCGGTCAATCCGGAGCAGGCCGGCGGCGAGCACCGCGTCGAGCCCGGCGGACGGGAACGCCCGCTCGGCGTCGGCGCGGTCGACGGGCAGGCCGAGCACGAACAGCGTCGCGAGGGTCGTCAGCGGCATGGTCTCCCGCGCGGCGAGGGCCCGGAGCGCGGCGACCCGCGAGCCGCGGTGCAGCGACGCGGCGGCCTCGGTGCCCCAGAGCCCGTCGATGCGGTCCACGGTGAAGCCGGCGGCGTCGAGGTCCGCGGCGAGCGCCGTCGTCACCGCCGGCTCGGCGACGATCATGGGCAGGGCGTGGGCGACGCTCACGCGGGGACCGCCTCGCGCATGATCGCGGCCGGCACCTGCCACGCCGCGACCAGGTCGAGGAGTCCGGGGAACCGCTGCTGCACGTCCTCGACACGCACGCGGCTCGAGCGGGTCAGCCCCTCCTGGTGCTGCTCGAGCAGGCCGGCCTCGCGGAGCACGCGGAAGTGGTGGGTGAGCGTGGACTTCGGGCGGTCGATGCCGACCCACCCGCAGCTCCGGACCCCGCCGGCGGCGTCCACCAGGTAGCGGTGCAGGATCGCGAGGCGGATCGGGTCGCTCAGCGCATCGAGCACGACGGGCAGGTCCAGCTCGGCGACGGCGGGTTGGGGCAGCCGTTCCGGGGCGTCGACGTTCGCGGGCATGCCCGAGACGGTAGCACCGTTCCGGTCATGTACGACTTGCGTCGTACTGCGGAACTGCTGTACGAATACTCTCGTACAGCAGCTCGTCCGACGGGAAGGTGCCACCATGCAGTCAGCACGCGGAGTCGCGGGGTTCTGGATCCTCGCCGCCATGCTCTTCGTCGCGATGGCCTCGTCCTCGGTCCCCTCGCCGATCTACCCCGTCTACGCCGCGGAGTGGCAGCTGACCCCGCTCATGCTGACGGCGGTGTTCGCGATCTACGTCGCGGGGCTCCTCGTCACCATGCTCGTGGCCGGCCGACTGTCCGACCACGTCGGCCGGAAGCCCGTCCTCGTCGCCGGGGGCCTGTTGCTCGTGGTCTCGCTCGTGCTCTTCACCGGAGCGGACGGGTTCGTCGCGCTCGTCGTCGACCGGATCGTGCAGGGGGTCGCCGTCGGACTGCTCATCGGTGCCCTCGGCGCGGCGCTCATCGACAACTCGCTCGAGCGCCACCCGTCGCTCGCGGGCGTGCTGAACGGCGCCGTCCCGCCCTTCGCCCTGGCCACCGGCGCCGTGTCGAGCGGCGCGCTGGTCGAGTGGGGACCGGCACCGGAGCAGCTCGTCTACGTGCTCTTCGGTGCACTCCTCCTGCTGCTCGTCGCCGCGCTGTTCGTCGTGCCCGAGCGGGTCACCCGACGGCCCGGCGCGCTCCGCTCCCTGCGCCCGACGGTGTCCGTCCCACGGGCCTCGCGGACGCTCTTCCGCGGAGTCGCCGGCGCACTCGTCGCCAGCTGGGCGCTCGGTGGGCTCTTCCTGTCGCTCGTCCCGTCGGCGCTCGGTGCCGTGTTCGGCATCCACGACCACTTCGCGGCCGGTGCCCTGATCGCGGTCGTCACCGGGGTCGGTGGCCTCACCGGGCTCGCGATCCAGCGCCTCGACACGCGTCGGAGCCTGTTCCTCGGACTCGTCGCACTCATCGTCGGACCGGTCGTGACCGTGTCGTTCGTGTTCGCGCACTCGCTGCCCGGGCTCGTCGTCGGCAGCGCGATCGCCGGTGTCGGCTTCGGCGCCGGGTTCCAGGCGCCCCTGCGGATGCTGCTCGCCACGGCGGCGCCGACCCACCGCGCGGGGCTGCTGTCGTCGGTCTACGTCGTCAGCTACCTGGCGTTCGGCGTCCCGGCCGTCGTGGCGGGGCTCGTCGAACCGGCGTTCGGCTTCGTGCCGGTGCTCGCCGGGTACGGCGCGTTCATCGTCCTCGCGGCGGCGATCGCGCTGGTGCTGCAGCTCGTCGCACGCGACGCTGCAGCGGTCGAGGAGCGCGCTGCCGAGGCGGTCGAGCGGACCGCGACCGGCTCCGTCCGGACCGTCGCGGAGTAGCGCTGCGCGAGGGTCAGTGCCCCGCTCGTGCCCGGTTGGGACGCTGAGCACGCACCCCGGTGCTGCGGTGCGCATCAGCGTGCGCGGCGTCCACGTCGGCCTTCCCGCGGTCGGCCGCCTTCCGCAGCCACTGCGGGCCGTGACGCTTCGCCCAGTCCCAGAAGCGGTGCAGCTGCGCGCGGAGCCACGTGATGATCCGGTGGAAGAAGTGGAACTCGCTCGCGAGGATCGTCAGCCCGATGAACACCACCAGCCACCCCGGCCCGGGCAGCGGGACGAGGATCAGCCCGATGACCACGACGAGCCCGCCGACGATGCCGACGAGCACCTTGTAGAACAGGTGCCAGCCCGGGCGTGCGTGGATCCACGCACGCATGCGGCGGAACCAGCGGAAGCGCTGGGAGCGGTCTTCGCCGTCGGTTCCGGGGGCCTCGGTGTCGGCACGCACGACCGCGTCGGGTCGCTCGTGGGTGTCGTCCATGTCGGCACCGTAGGGCGCGCGGCTGGGAAACGGCGGCGCAACCGGTCCACGCCACGTGAGCGGCGGGACGGGCGCGTGCTGCGCCTCCCGTCCGCCCTTCCGCCGAGACGCCGCGGCCCCACCGAGACGGTCCTGGAAGCGGCGGCGTCTCACGCGCCGCGCGGCGTCCCACGCAGACGGGCCCGTTCCGGCCGGGAGGCGCGTCAGGCGTGGGCGACGCAGGTCGCCGCCCACGGGACGGCGGCCAGGCGGGCCTCGGGGATCGGCTCCCCGCCGACGGCGCACCGCCCGTAGGTACCAGCGTCGAGCCGCGCGAGCGCGGCGTCGACCATCCGGATGCGGTCGCGGGCGGCGTCACGGACCGCGCCCAGCGACCCGCGTTCCCAGGCCAGCGTCGCGCCCTCCGGGTCGTGCTCGTCGTCGGAGTTGGCGTCCTGCCGCGCATCGCTCACGTCGCGCATGCTCCGCTCGACGTCGGCGAGCAGGCGCTCGTTGCGCTGCCGCTCCGTCGTCAGTGCGTCACGGGGATCGTCCACGGCGACGACGGTAGTCGCATCGGCCGAGCGGAATGGCGGCGCCGCAGCATGCGTTCGCATCGGCATGACGAAGATCGGGTTCCTGTCCTTCGGGCACTGGCGCGACGTGCCGGGCTCGCGTGTCCGCAGCGGACGCGAGGCCCTCGTGCAGGCGATCGACCTCGCCGTCGCCGCCGAGGAGGCCGGGGTCGACGGCGCGTACTTCCGCGTGCACCACTTCGCACCGCAGCAGGCCGCTCCGTTCCCGCTGCTCTCGGCCATCGCCGCCCGCACCAGCCGGATCGAGATCGGCACCGGTGTGATCGACATGCGCTACGAGAACCCGCTGTACATGGCGGAGGAGGCGGCCGCGACCGACCTCATCTCCGGCGGCCGACTGCAGCTCGGTGTCTCGCGTGGGTCACCCGAGACCGCCCTCGCCGGGTACCAGCAGTTCGGGTACGTGCCCGAGGCGCACGACCAGAACGGCGGCGACATGGCGCGCTCGCACACCGACGTGTTCCGCCGCGCGATCGCCGGCGAGCCGATGGCGCACGCGAACCCGCAGATGACCGGCTCGGCCGGGTCGCTCGCGGTGTCCCCGCTCTCGGACACGCTCGGAGACCGGATCTGGTGGGGTGCCGGCACCCGCGCCACCGCCGAGTGGACGGCGGAGCAGGGCATGAACCTCATGTCGTCGACACTCCTCACCGAGGACACCGGTGTGCCGTTCGACGAGCTGCAGGCCGAGCAGATCCAGCGCTTCCGGTCGACCTGGGCCGAGATGGGCTGGGCGCGCGAGCCCCGCGTCTCGGTCTCGCGCAGCATCATCCCGATCACGGACGACGAGTCGCGCCACTACTTCGGCGTGCGCGCGCAGGTCGAGGGGCAGGACCAGGTCGGGCACCTCGACGGTGGTCTCGCCCGCTTCGGACGGTCCTACATCGGGGAGCCGGAGCAGCTCGTGGCCGAGCTCGCCGCCGACGCCGCGGTTCGTGCCGCCGACACCGTGCTCGTCACGGTGCCGAACCAGCTCGGTGTCGACTTCAACGCCCGGCTGCTCGCGGCGACGAAGGCCGTGATGGACGAGGTGGACGCCGCGCCGGTCCCCGCCTGACGCGTCCGACGACGCCACCGCCGGGGTGGACCGGCGTCCCCCTTGTTGCCGACACCCGCTGTGGGACTGTGGACGCGCCTCCCGTCCGCGTAGCGTCGTCGTGCACCATCCACCGCACCCTCCAGGAGCACCCCGTGACGCTGCCGGCAGCCGGCTGGTTCCCGGACCCGCAGGACACCCACCGCCTGCGGTGGTGGGACGGCCACGCCTGGGGAGGCGAGACGCGGGTCCTGCAGGAGCGGGCCGAGCCCGTCGCCCCCGCGGTCGTCGCGCCGGCCGGGCCGTCGTTCTCGGTCGAGGGTGTACCCGTGCACGCGGCGTCCTGGGCGTCCGGCAGCACGGTGCAGCGCGTCGGCGTCACGGCCGTCGCAGCGGTGCTGCTCGCGGTCCTGTCCGTGGTCTGGAACCCGGAGGGCGTGGCGAGTGCAGCGACCCTGGTCGCCGCCGTCGTCGGCATCGTGCGCCCCGGGGCCACGGGTGGATGGCGGGTGCTCGCGCGGAGCGCTGCGGCGAGCGCCCTCGTGGTCGCGGTCGCGACGGCGGCGGTCGCTGCCTCGCTGCAGTTCCACCTGTTCTGACGCTGCCGGCGCCGAGCGCCCGGCGCCCCGCGCCCCGGCGCTCGTCGTCCGCACAACGGGGAGCACCTCGCGCCACGCGATCACGTGGTGCGACGTGCTCCCCGTTGTGCACGGGCACCCCGCACCGCCACACGCCACCCCGCGCCAGCCCGCCCGCCCGCCCGCCCGCCCGCGCTACCGCCGCGCCCTCGGGTGCGCCGTCTGGTACACGTCCCGCAGCATGTCCGCCGTGACGAGCGTGTAGATCTGCGTCGTCGCGACGCTCGCGTGCCCGAGCAGCTCCTGCACGACACGGACGTCCGCGCCGCCCTCGAGCAGGTGCGTCGCGAACGAGTGCCGGAACGTGTGCGGCGACACGTGCGCGGCGAGTCCGGCACGCTCGGCCGCCGCCTGGATCACGAGCCAGGCGCTCTGCCGTGAGAGTCTCGCTCCCCGCGCACCGAGGAACAGCGCCGGCGTCGAGGCCCCGCGCGCGGCGAACACCGGTCGCGCCCGCACCAGGTAGGCGTCCACCGCAGCCCGCGCGAAGCTGCCGAGCGGCACGACGCGCTGCTTGTTCCCCTTGCCCGTGACCCGGACCACAGCGAGCCCGTCACCGCCGCCGTCCTCGTCCTCGTCCTCGTCCTCGTCCTGGGGATCGGACAGCGTCGTGACGTCGTCGACCGACAGCCCCATCGCCTCCGAGATGCGCGCACCCGTGGCGTACAGCAGCTCGAGGAGCGCCCGGTCCCGCAGCTGCACGGGGTCGTCGTCAGCCGTCCCCGCGGCACTGAGCAGCCTCTCCATGTCGTGCACCGAGATCGCCTTCGGCAGCCGCGACGGCGCCTTCGGCGGGCGGACGGCGGTGCCCGGGTCCAGGGGCAGCCACCCCTCGGCGGCGGCGAACGCGGTGAAGGACCGCACCGAGCTGAGCATCCGGGCGACCGACCGCGGAGCGAGGGGCTGTTCCGGACGGGTGGTCAGGTGTGCGACGAACCCGGCGACGTCCGCACGGGCGAGGCGCGCGACGTCGGCGAGCGCTGCCGCTCCCCCGGCGCGGTCGGCACCGTCGGACTCGACCGCCGGCGCCGAGGCGAGCCACTCCGCGAAGACCGCGAGGTCCCGTCGGTACGCCGCGACCGTGTGCTGCGAGAGTCCCCGCTCGACGGCGACGTGCCGCAGGTAGGTGTCGACGGCACGACTGAGCGGGATCACCCCACCACGCTATCCGCGCCGATGCCGGGCACGCCGCTCAGTGCAGCGACGCGTCCGGTTCCCCGAACCGGCACCCCGTGAAGGACACGGTGAGCCCGGACCGTGTCGGCGCCGCGCAGAACAGCCCGGCTGCGACCACCGCACCGGGGTCGAGGTGCGCGACCCGGACGAGCCGGGGTTCCTCGCCCTCGGCCCACGCCCGGATCGTCACGGCGTCGCCCGAGCGGCTCGCCCGCACCGTCACGGTGCGGCCCGTCCACGCCGGCACCGGTCCGACCGACCAGTCCGACGTCCCGTGCGTGACCACGGCGCCGACCTGCGGCACACCGTCGGACCGTTCGACGCCGGCCTTGATCCACTCCCGCTCGTCGACGCGCAGGAAGAGCCCGGCCTGGTCGAACTGCTCCGTGAAGTCGAGGACGAAGGACACCTCGACAGCGAACGCCCCGTCGGTCGGACGGAGCAGCGCGTGCTCGGAGTCGTGCACGAACCCGTACGAGGTGGTCCGCCAGGCGTCGCTGCCCTCGACCGCGGTGACGCGCAGGACGTCGCCGTCGAGCTCGGCCGCCGCCGGCTCGTGCGTCCACCGACCGTCCGTCAGCAGCGCGTCGAGCCCGGAGGCGCTCACCGGCCGGCGCGCCGTTCGATCGCCTCGACCGCGAGCGTCGCCGCGACCAGGGCGGAGTTGTGCAGCCGTCCGTCGAGGATCGCCTCCACCAGTTCCTCGCGCGGCACCCAGCGGGTCACGATGTCGGCCTCCTCGGCCTCGCGCTCGAACGCGCTGTCCGTCGCCCGGACCCCGCGTGCACGGAAGACCTCGATGAACTCGTCGCTGCCGCCGGACGACGTGTTGTACGTCAGGAGCGGCTCCCAGTGGTCCGCCGCGAGGTCCGCCTCCTCGCCCAGCTCGCGCTGTGCTGCGGTGAGGTGGTCCTCGCCCTCCTGGTCGAGCAGCCCGGCCGGCAGCTCCCAGTCGCGGAGGCCCACCGGGTGTCGGTACTGCTGGATGACGAGGACACGGCCCTCGTCGTCCTCGGCGTAGACCGCGACGGCTCCGGTGTGGTCGACGTACTCGCGCACCATGTCGTGCCCGTCGTAGTCGACGTGGTCGCGGCGGATGTCCCACACCACGCCCTCGTACACGACGGTGGACTCGGTGACCTCGTACGAGGCCGGTTCGTCGGCGATGGGGGCGTCAGCGTCAGTCACGTCCCCATCCAAGCACGCGTCGCCCACGACGCACCCGCAACGGACGGGAGGCGCGGTGCCAGCCGGCACCGCGCCTCCCGGCCGTCGAGCAGTCGCGTTACGCGACGACCTCCGCCGACTCCTCGGCCGGGTCGAAGAGGCTGGACGCCTCGTGCCGCGCGATCGCCGCGTCGACGAGCCCCGCGAACAGCGGGTGCGCGTCCGTCGGCCGCGAGCGCAGCTCGGGGTGTGCCTGCGTGGCGATGTAGAACGGGTGCACGTCGCGCGGCAGCTCCACGTACTCGACGAGCGTGCCGTCGGGCGAGGTGCCCGAGAAGACGAGCCCGGCGTCCGCGATCTGCTGCCGGTAGGTGTTGTTCACCTCGTAGCGGTGACGGTGACGCTCCGAGGCCTCGGACGCGCCGTACAGCTCGGCCGCGAGGGACCCGTCGGAGAAGTGCGCCGGGTACAGGCCGAGGCGCATCGTGCCGCCCAGGTCGCCACCGGCGATGATGTCCACCTGCTCCGCCATGGTCGCGATGACCGGCGTCGAGGTCTCCGGGTCGAACTCGGTGCTCGACGCATCGGTCAGGCCGGCCTCGTGGCGGGCGTACTCGATGACCATGCACTGCAGGCCGAGGCACAGGCCGAGCGTCGGGATGCCCTGCTCACGCGCGAACCTGAGCGCGCCGAGCTTGCCCTCGATGCCGCGCACACCGAACCCGCCGGGCACGCAGATGCCGTCGACGTCGCCGAGCTGCTTCGCGGCGCCCTCGGGCGTGGTGCAGTCGTCCGACACGACCCACTTCAGCGTAACCTTGGCGCTGTGGGCGAAGCCGCCGGCGCGCAGGGCCTCGGTGACCGACAGGTACGCGTCGGGCAGGTCGATGTACTTCCCGACGAGGGCGATCGTGACGGCCTTCTTCGGCTCGTGCACGGCGTCCAGCACCGGGTTCCACGCCGACCAGTCGACGTCGTGGGCGTCGAGCTTCAGGGCGTCGATGATGACCTGGTCGAGGCCCTGGTCGTGCAGCAGCGTCGGGAGGTCGTAGATCGACGGCACGTCCACGGCGTTCACCACGGCGTCCTCGTCGACGTCGCACATCAGGGCGATCTTGCGCTTGTTCGAGTCCGACACCGGGCGGTCCGACCGGAGCACCAGGGCGTCCGGCTGGATGCCGATCGAGCGGAGCGCGGCGACGCTGTGCTGCGTCGGCTTCGTCTTCTGCTCCCCCGAGGCGCTCATGAACGGCACGAGCGACACGTGCACGAAGAACACGTTGTTGCGGCCGAGCTCGTGGCGCACCTGCCGCGCCGACTCGATGAACGGCTGGGACTCGATGTCGCCGACTGTGCCGCCGACCTCGGTGATGATGACGTCGGGCTGCGGGTCGTTCTCGGCCTGCTCGCGCATCCGACGCTTGATCTCGTCGGTGATGTGCGGGATGACCTGCACGGTGTCGCCGAGGTACTCGCCGCGACGCTCCTTGGCGATGACGCTCGAGTAGACCTGCCCGGTGGTCACGTTGGCGGCCTGCGACAGGTTGATGTCGAGGAAGCGCTCGTAGTGGCCGATGTCGAGGTCCGTCTCGGCACCGTCGTCGGTCACGAAGACCTCGCCGTGCTGGAACGGGTTCATGGTGCCCGGGTCCACGTTGAGGTACGGGTCGAGCTTCTGCATGACGACCTTGAGGCCGCGCGCCGTGAGCAGGTTGCCGAGGCTGGCCGCCGTCAGGCCCTTGCCGAGGGACGAGACGACCCCGCCGGTCACGAAGATCTGCTTCGTGACCTTCGGGGTCGAGGTCGAAGAATTGGTTCCGCCGCTGAGAGTGTCCGCCACGGGGTTCCATCGTACGTCAGAACGGCCGGGAGGCGCGACCCGCGTTCGCCGCGGGCGTTGCGTCCGGCACCGACGCGGGACGGGAGGCGCGTGGCGGGCCCGCCACGCGCCTCCCGTCCGGTCCGTGGACGCTCGGTGCCTACGCGCGCTGGCCGGCGACGTCGAGGAGCTCGCGCGCGTGCTCGATGCCGCTGGCGCTGTCGCCGAGGCCGGACAGGAGCCGGGCCATCTCCTGCAGGCGGTCCTCGCCCTCGAGCCGGCGCACGCTGGACGAGGTGACCGCGCCGCTGGCGTCCTTGACGACGTTCAGGTGGTTGTTCGCGAAGGCCGCGACCTGCGCGAGGTGCGTGACGACGATGACCTGCGTCCGCTCCGCGAGCTTGGCGAGCCGGCGCCCGATCTCGATGGCAGCCGCACCGCCGACTCCCGCGTCCACCTCGTCGAAGACGAAGGTGGGGACGGTCGTGCTGCCGGCCATGACGACCTCGATCGCGAGCATCACCCGGCTCAGCTCGCCACCGGATGCGCCCTTGCCGATGGGGCGGGGGTCCGTGCCCGAGTGCGGCTGCAGCAGGATCGCGACCTGGTCCCGCCCGTGCCGGCGGTACTCGCCGGCGTCGGTGACCTCGACGACGAGGGTCGCCCCGGCCATCGCGAGGGTCCGCAGCTCGGCGGTGACCCGCTTCGCCAGGTCCGTCGCTGCCTTCGTCCGAGCGGTCGTGAGGGCAGAAGCGGCCTGCTCGAGCGCCTGTTCGTCCTGTTCGACGGCCTGCTGCAGACCCACGATGCGGTCGTCGTCACCGTCGAGCTCGAGCAACCGGTCGCTCGCCCGCTGCCCGTACGCGATGACGTCGTCGACGGTGTCGCCGTACTTGCGGGTGAGGTTCGCCAGCAGCGCGCGACGCTCGTTGATGAGCTCGAGGTCGTGTCCCGCGTCGGGCTCGAGCGAGCCGAGGTAGCTCGACAGGCTCGCCGAGGCCTCCGACGCCTGGATGCCGAGTTCGGTGAGCTGCTCGAGGACGGGCTGCAGCGCGGCGTCCGAGCCGGCGACGCGTTCGACCGCGCGGCGGGCGGACTCGACGAGCCCGATCACGTCCGGGCTGTCGTCGAGCGACTCGCTCGACAGCGCCTCGTGCGCCAGCCCCGCGGACAGCCGGAGCTCCTCGAGGTTGCCGAGCCGTTCCGCACGCTCCGCGAGCTCGACGTCCTCACCCGGCTGCGGGTCGGCCGCCTCGATCTCGTCCGATGCCGCGCGGATCCGCTCGGCCTCGGCCACGCGGTCGTCGCGGTCGCGCACGAGCGTCTCGAGCTCGCCGGTGTGCTCCTGCCACGTGTCGTACGCGGTGACGTACCGCGCGAGTGCCTTCGCGAGCGCCGCACCGCCGAAGCCGTCGAGCGCCGCACGCTGCGCCGACGCCGAGGTCAGGCGGATCTGGTCGGACTGCCCGTGCACCGTGACGAGCTGGTCGGCGAGTTCACCGAGCACCGCGACGGGCGCGCTGCGGCCGCCGACGGTCGCCCGGCTGCGTCCCTCGGCCGAGACCGTGCGCGTGAGGATGAGCTCGCCGTCCTCCACCGTGCCGCCGGCGTCCTCGACGCGTTCCGCGACGGCGTCGTGCTCGGGGACGTGCCAACGGCCCTCGACCACGGCGCTCGGCGCACCGCGGCGCACGGAACCGGCGTCCGCGCGCGCGCCGAGCAGCAGTCCGAGCGCGGTGACGATCATCGTCTTGCCCGCACCGGTCTCCCCCGTGACGACGGTGAACCCCGGCCCGAGCTCGAGCGTGGTCTCGCCGATGACGCCGAGGTCGGAGATGACGATCTCCTCGATCATGCGTCGTCCTCGACGGCGGGTCCGCGCCACCCCGCGACCGGCAGCTGGAACTTGGCGACGAGACGGTCGGCGAACGGGGCGTCCTTCAGCCGCGCGACCCGCACGGGGTCCGACGACCGACGGACCTCGACCCGGGCGCCGGGCGGCAGGTCGTGCGTCCGGCGGCCGTCGCACCACAGCACGCCGACGCCGCTCGTGCGGCGGAGGACCTCGACCGCGAGGGTGCAGTCCGGTCCGACGACGATCGGACGGGCGAACAGGGCGTGGGCGCTCAGCGGCACCATGAGCAGGGCGTCGACGTCGGGCCACACGATGGGTCCGCCGCCGGAGAACGAGTACGCGGTCGACCCCGTGGGCGTGGCGATCACGACACCGTCGCAGCCGAACGAGGACAGCGGCCGGCCGTCGACCTCGGTGACGACCTCGAGCATGCGCTCCCGCGACGCCTTCTCGATGGTGGCCTCGTTGAGCGCCCACGACGTGTAGACGACCTGGTGCCCGACGACCACGTCGACCTGCAGGGTGACGCGCTCCTCGACCTTGTAGTCACCGCTCAGGGCACGTTCCACGGTCGCACGCAGGCCGTCGCGCTCGCTCTCGGCGAGGAAGCCCACGTGCCCGAGGTTCACGCCCACGATCGGAGCGCCGGTCCCGCGGACGAGCTCGGCCGCACGGAGGATCGTGCCGTCGCCGCCGAGGACGATGACGATCTCGAGCTGGTCCGCCTGCACGTCCACGCCGAGGATGTCGACCTGCCCGACCGAGGCCTCGGCCCGGCGGACGTCCGCGTACTCGTCGAACGGCATGACCGGGGTGAGGCCGGCTGCGTGCAGGAGGTCGCAGACCTCGACCGCAGCGTCGATCGAGTCCTGTCGGCCGGTGTGGGACACGAGCAGGATGTGCCGGTCGTCGCTCATGCGAGTCCTTCGGTGAGTTCGGTGGCCCGACCGATCCAGACCGTCGGGTTCCCCCATCCTGCCGGATCACCCCCGACACGACGCTGGAAGTGGGCGAGGTACTCGTGGTTGCCGTGCGTCCCCACGATCGGCGATGACGCCAGCCCGACCGTGCCGAGCCCGGCGTCCCACGCGGACCACAGCACGTTCATGAGCGCGTCGTTCCGGAGTGCGGCGTCGCGGACGATGCCCTCGCGCACGCCGCCCCGACCGACCTCGAACTGCGGCTTGACGAGCAGCACGAACTCGTCGGCGGGAACGGCCTCGGCGAGGACGGGCAGCACCAGGCGCAGCGAGATGAACGACAGGTCGCCGACGACCAGGCTCGTGCGGGGTGCCGCGGCGTCGAGTGCCGCGTAGGCCTCCGGGGTGAGCTCCCGGGCGTTGCACCCCTCGACAACGCGCACGCGGTCGTCCAGGGCGAGCACCGGGTCGAGCTGCCCGTGCCCGACGTCGAGCGCGATCACCCGCTCGGCGCCGTGGTGCAGGAGGACCTGGGTGAACCCGCCCGTGCTCGCGCCCACGTCGAGCACGACCCGACCGTCCGGGTCGACGCCGAACACCTCGAGGGCGCTGACGAGCTTGCGCGCCGCCCGCGAGACCCACTCGTCCTCCGTGTCGACGACGAGCTCGGCGTCCGGGGCGACCGCGGTCGACGGCTTCACGAC
Source organism: Curtobacterium citri (assembly GCF_030362955.1). NCBI lineage: Bacteria > Bacillati > Actinomycetota > Actinomycetes > Micrococcales > Microbacteriaceae > Curtobacterium > Curtobacterium citri. The sequence continues at coordinate 2,883 of NZ_JAUCML010000016.1, read as the reverse complement.
CGCGGTGCCGGACACGGTCACCCGGCCGGCCTGGACGAGCTTGGCGGCCGCGGTGCGGGACCGGACGAGTCCGCGGGCCGCCAGCAGGGCGTCGAGGCGCACTGGTGCACCCGCGCCGTCCGGGAGGCCGGCTTCAGGCACGCTGTCCGCCGTCGCGACGACCGCTGCCCCACACCTGACCGGCGCCGGCAACGCGGCCCGAGGTGTGCCCGGTGGTGGGCTCTGTGGTGTGCTGGGTCCTGCGCTCTGCCGGCGGTGCCTGGCCGCTCTCGAGACGGGTGCGCAGCTCGTCGTGCAGCGCGGCGAAGGCGTCGGCGCGTTCGGGCAGCGGCAGGTCCTCCGCAGCGGCAGTGCGAGCGGCGAAGTCGTCCGGGCCGGGCTGCTGCTCGTCCTGGTCCTGGTCCTGGTCCCGCTCTGCCGGCACCTGGTCCTGGTCCTGCGCCTGCTCCGTCTGCTCCTCTGGCACGTCGGTCAGGCTACTCGCCGCCGTACAGGGTCGGGTCGACGTCGAGCCCGTAGATCGCCAGGCCAGACTCCCAGATCAGCGCGGCACCCGCACGGAGCCGGTCGATCGGTTCGCCGCGGTCCAGCACGCGGACGACGTGCCCGTGCATCGCGACGGTGGCGTCGCCGACGGAGACGTACCGGGTACCGTCCGGGTCCTGCCGTCGGACCGTCACCGGGTAGGGCGCCGAGAGCCCGCGCAGGTCCTGCAGCAGGTACGTCGGACGCGACCGCTGGTCGGCGGCGAGCACCTGCTTCGCCTGGTCGATCCCGGTGAGCACGAGCACGCTCGGGATGCCGGCGTCGTTGGCGCCCTTGATGTCGGTGTCGAGCCGGTCGCCGATGAACAGCGGGTGCTCCCCGCCGAACCGGGCGATCGCCGCGTCGAAGATCGGTCGCTCGGGCTTGCCCGCGACAACGGGCATCCTGCCGACCGCCTGGTGCACGGCGGACACGAGCGTGCCGTTCCCGGGCGCGATGCCGCGCTCGACCGGGATCGACCAGTCCATGTTCGTCGCCACCCAGGGCACGTCGGGGTCGGCGAGGGCGAACGACGCCTCGGCGAGGTGGGTCCACCCGAGGTCCGGCGAGAACCCCTGGATGACCGCCGCCGGTGCGTCCTCGGCGCTCGTCGTCACCGTGAAGCCGGCCTCCTCGACGATGCTCGTGAGCCCGAGTCCGCCGGTGACCAGGACGGTCGAGCCGGCCGGCACCAGGGTCTCGAGCAGCCGGACGCCCGCCTGCGACGAGGTGACGACGTCGTCCGCGGACACCTCGAGCCCGTAGCGCTCGAGGTGCTCCGCCACGTCGGCCGGACGGCGCGACGCGTTGTTCGTGATGTAGCCGACCCGAGCGTGCAGGGAGGCGCGCGTCAGCGCCTCCACGGCGTGCGGGATGGCGTTCCGGCCGCGGTAGACGACGCCGTCGAGGTCGGTGAGGACGACGTCCACACCGTCCGTCGGCGGCCTCGGCGTGTCAGCCGGCTGCGGAGCCGTCGACGTCGCGGGGGTTGTCGTCGTCGATCTCGCCGAGGTCGTCGTCGGGGTCGTCGCCGCCGAGCTGGTCGGTGTCGTCGAGTCCGTCAGCTCCGTGCTCGGGAGCGCCGAGCTCGTCCGCGCCGGGCTCGCCGGGCTCGTCGGTGCCGCGCTCGTCGTGTCCTTCGACTTCTTCCTCGACCACATCAACAGTCTCCCATGCGTTCTCGTCGGCGACCTCGGCGAGTGCTGCGGCCGCACGGTCGACCCGTGCCCACCACTCGTCGGCCTCGTCCTGGCGGCCGAGCTCCTCGAGCGTGGCCGCGTAAGCACTGTAGAGCGCCGGGGACCAGCTGTAGGCCGTGGTGGGGTCGAGCTGTGGGATCTCGAGTTCCCCCAGCGCCGCCGTGGGGTTGCCCAGGTCGAGTCGGGCGCCCGACATCGCGATCGCGAGCTCCACCTGCACCGCGGTGTCCAGCGCGGCACGGTCGATCGACCGCCCGAGCTCGAGCGCACGCTCCGGACGGCCCAGGCCGCGCTCGCAGTCCACCATCATCGGCAGCTGGTCGTTCTTGCCGGCGATGCGCCGGTACGTCCGCAGCTCCCGCAGCGCCGTCGCGAAGTCACCCGTACGGTAGGCCGTGATCGCGGCGGTCTCCCGCACGACGGCGACGCGACCGGCACGACGAGCGGCGCTCAGGGCGTGCTGGTTCGCCGTCTCCGGGTCGTCGTCGACGAGCAGCGCGGCCATGACGAGGTGCTTCGCGACCCAGTCCGCGTTGTCCTTGCTGAGCGTCTTGAGCTCGGCACGGGCGGCCGGGTCGAGGTCGCGCGCCGAGACGCTCTCGTCGATCTCGGGGTCCTCGTGCCGAGGGCGGATCGACTTGGTGCCGTACGGGTCACGGTCCTCCCAGTCGTCGCGTGCCGACTCACCGAAGCGAGCGCCGACGTGCCGGGAGCCGTCACCGAAGCGGGGCCGCGCGCCGCGGTCGTCGTCGCGACGGGGCCGGTCGTCGCCGCGGAAGGGACGACGTTCACCGTCACGCTGCGGACGACGGTCGTCACCACCGGAACGGTAGGGGCGGTCCCCGTCACGCGGGGGACGACGGTCATCGCCCCCGCCGCGGAAGGGACGACGCTCACCGTCACGAGGCGGACGACGGTCGTCACCACCAGAGCGGTACGGACGGTCGCCGTCACGGGGCGGACGTCGGTCGTCACCACCGCTGCGGAAGGGACGACGCTCCCCGTCACGCGGGGGACGACGGTCATCGCCACCGCTGCGGAAGGGACGACGCTCCCCGTCACGCTGCGGACGACGGTCGTCACCACCGGAACGGTACGGACGGTCGCCGTCACGCGGCGGACGACGGTCATCGCCACCGGAACGGTACGGACGGTCGCC
>NZ_JAUCML010000015.1:0-52088 GCF_030362955.1 Curtobacterium citri | reverse complement strand
GGGGTGGAGAACCAGCTACCTGCGGCTGGTGAGCGCTCCGGGTGTTTCCCGGCTTGTGACAGTGGTTCGGCACCCTCCGCCGGAGGGTTTGGGTCGGTTCGGTCTCGTTACCGTTCTGTTACAGAACCGGGGGACACCCCCTCGTCCGAGGGGCATCCGGACGGCGGTGGAGCCGAGGGCGCGTAGCGTGCGCCGCATGAGCGACCAGCACAGCGACACCAACCCGACCGACGGTTCCACGGACGCCCCCGAGAGCGAGTTCCAGCGCACCGAGGACCTGCCCGACGGCTCGTCCACCGGCAACGCGACCGAGGACCCGCAGCAGGACAGCGACGTCGACTCGGGCGGCGAGCCCGAGTCGCCCGACAACGAGCAGGTCTGATGGCCGTGAGCTCGGGCGCTCGCGCCCGGACCGCTCCGACGTCGACCTGACAAGCTCGGAGCATGCAGCACCACTCCCCCGTCGTCATCGCCGGGTGCGGCGACCTCGGTACCGAGGCCGGCCTGCGCTTCGCCGCGCTCGGACACCCGGTGACCGGCCTCCGCCGCCGTGCCGAGCGCATCCCGGCACCGATCACCGGCCGGAGCGTCGACCTGCGGCACGAGGCCCCGACCATCGACCCGGACACCGGCGTCGTGGTGGTCGCGTTCGCGGCCGGGTCGCGTGACGTCGACGAGTACCGCGCGACCTACGTGGACGGCCTCCGGAACGTCCTCGACGGCATCGACGCGTCGGGGGCGACACCGCGCCTCCTGGTCGTGTCGTCCACGGCCGTGTACGACGTCGACGACGGCAGCGAGGTCACCGAGCAGACGCCGACCCGCGCCGCCACCCCGACGGCGGGCGTGCTGCTCGAGGCCGAGTCGCTGCTGCGCGACCGGGCGCCCGACGCCGTGCTCGTCCGCCTGTCCGGCATCTACGGGCCGGGGCGGGAACGCCTCGTCGAACAGGTGCGCAGCGGGCGGGCGACGCTGTCCACGGGCGACTCCCCGCACACGAACCGCATCCACCGCGACGACGCCGCCCAGGCGCTCGTGCACCTGGCGGGCGTGGACCAGCCCGCGCCGACCTACCTCGGTACCGACGACGAGCCCGTGCGGCTCGACGACGTCCTGACCTTCCTGGCGTCCGAGCTCGGCGCCCCGGAACCCCCGCTTGCGGACCCCGAGGGACGGCAGGCCGGCGGGGACAAGCGCCTGTCGAACGCGCTGCTCCGGTCCACGGGCTGGGAGCCGCGCTACCCGACGTTCCGCGAGGGCTACCGCGCGGTGCTCGCCGGCGAGGGCACGCGGCACCCGTAGTCAGGTGCACGGTCGACGGACGGGAGGGACGCGGCGGGCTCGCCCCGTGCCTCCCGGCCGTCGGGTGGTCGTGTCAGCGACCGTCAGTGCTCGTCGTAGTGGTCCTCGTGACGGGCGTGGCGGTGCCCGTCGTGCACGAAGTCGACGTGGTCGCCGTGCTCGACGGTCTCGTGCTCGCCGCCGTCCTGCTCGTGGTCGTGTCCCGCGACGTCGTGCTCGGCGACGCGGTGCGCCTCGGTCTCGGCCTCGACGGCGGGGGTGGTGTTCGGGTCCGACATGGTTCCTCCTGAGTGAGATCGGTTCTCACCTGGAGCGTACGTCGCGGCCGCCGCCGTGTCCGGGCCGGTCAGTGCCAGCGGTGGTCCTGGATCGTCATCCGCGGACCGAACGCCGGCTTCCGGAAGCCCGAGCCCCCGATCAGCCGCACGACCCGCTCCCGGTGCCCGCGCCAGGGCTCGAGGAGCTCGAGCATCCCGTCGTCGTCGACCGGCCCCCCGGCGAGCGCCCACCCGACGAGCGCCGGGACGTGGAAGTCGCCCACGCTCGGCGAGTCCGGGTCGCCGTGGGACCGCTGCGCCGTCTCGGCAGCCGTCCACGGTCCGATGCCGGGGACCGACCGGAGCCGCTGCGACACGACGGCACCACCGCGGCCGAGGGCGAGCGTCCGCTCCAGTGCCGGCGCGAGCTTCACCGCGCGCATCACCGTGGCGGAGCGTCCGGGCTCGATGCCGGCCCGGTGCCACTCCCAGCTCGGGATCCGCGCCCACTGCTCGGGGGTCGGCGGGACGAACATCTCGACGGGGACCGGTCCCGGTGCCCGTTCGCCGAAGCGGCGGAGCAGGTACCGCCAGGCTCGCCAGGCCTGCCGCGAGGTCACCTTCTGCTCCATCACCGCGGGCACGAGCATCGCGACGACGGTGTTCGTCCGGAGCAGCCGCAGCCCCGGCTGCCGGTGTCGCGCCTCGGCGAGGAAGGCGTGCGCGCTGACGTCGAGGTCGGACCAGTCGTCGCCGCGTCCGAGCAGGTCCGGAGCGTGGGTGACCGCCCACGCGGCCCCGTCGCCCCACGCGGACACCGCGATCGCGTCGTTGCCCGCTCGGCGAACGAGCACCGAGGCCGCTCCGGCCGGTGTGCGCAGGGCGAGCCACGTGTCGGCGCCGACCACCTGGAAGGCGGGGTCGCCGGAGCCACGCTGCAGGGGCCGGAGGGTCGCGCGGACGTCCACCGCGCCTCCCGGCCGGTACACGGTGTCCACCCGACCGGCCGCGCCGGACGCGTCACCGGACGGACCGGAGGCGAGGGCGGCTGGCAGGGACACACGGGGATGGTAATGCCACACCACCGTCAGACATGATGGGAGCGTCCCCTGCACCAGACGACGGAGTTCCCATGCGCATCGGCATCCTCACCTCCGGAGGCGACTGCCCCGGACTCAACGCGGTCATCCGGGCCATCGTGCTCAAGGGCATCGCGATCTACGGGCACGAGTTCGTCGGGTTCCGCGACGGCTGGCGGGGCGTCGTCGACGGGGACATCGTGCCGCTCGGGCGCAAGGACATCCAGGGCATCGCGAAGCAGGGCGGCACCATCCTCGGCACGAGCCGGACGAACCCCTTCGAGGGCCCGAACGGCGGCGTCGAGAACATCACGGCGACCCTCGGCCGGCACGGCATCGACGCGATCGTCGCGATCGGCGGCGAGGGCACGCTGGCGGCCGCGAAGCGCCTGACGGACGCCGGGCTCAAGATCGTCGGCGTCCCGAAGACGGTCGACAACGACCTCGGCGCCACCGACTACACCTTCGGGTTCGACACCGCCGTCGCGATCGCGACCGAGGCGATGGACCGTCTCCGCACCACGGGCGAGTCCCACTCGCGCTGCATGGTCGCCGAGGTCATGGGCCGCCACGTCGGGTGGATCGCGCTGCACTCCGGGATGGCGGCGGGCGCGCACGCGATCCTCATCCCCGAGCAGAAGACGAGCATGGAGCAGATCGCGGCGTGGGTGCGTGCCGCCTACGACCGCGGACGCGCGCCGCTGGTGGTCGTGGCCGAGGGCTTCGTGCCCGACCACGAGGACAACGCCCACACCGAGCGGGGGCTCGACGCGTTCGGTCGGCCGCGGCTCGGCGGGATCGGGGAGCGCCTGGCACCGCTCATCGAGGAGATGACGGGCATCGAGACCCGCGCCACGACCCTCGGGCACATCCAGCGCGGTGGCACGCCGACGGCGTACGACCGGGTGCTCTCGACCCGGCTCGGCCTGGCGGCCATCGACGCGGTGGTCGAGGAGCGGTGGGGCCGGATGGTCGCGCTCCGCGGGACCGACATCGAGCACGTCTCCTTCGAGGAGGCGCTCGGCGAGCTGAAGACCGTGCCGCAGGCGCGGTACGACGAGGCCGCCATCATGTTCGGCTGACGCGGTTCCGCCACGTCGGACGGGAGGCACGGGGTAGCGTCCGGCGCATGACGCGCGCAGTCCTCGTCTCCCGTTCCACCCCGCCGACCGTCACGCAGGTCGACCTACCGGACCCCACCGAGGGCGAGGTCCTCGTCGACGTGACGTGCTCGAGCGTGAACTACAAGGACGGGCTCGCCCTCGCGGGCAACCCCGGTGTCGCCCGCATCGACCCGCTCGTCCCCGGCATCGACGTCGTCGGGACGGTGTCGGCGCTCGGCCCCGGTGTCCACGACGTCGCGATCGGCGACCGGGTGGTCTGCAACGGCGCCGGCCTCGGCGAGACGCGGTACGGCGGCTGGGCGGAGCACGCGGTGGTGCCGAGCGGCGCCCTCGTGGTGCTCCCCGACGCCGTCGAGGACTCCTTCGCCGCCGCGATCGGCACCGCCGGCTTCACGGCGATGCTCTCGGTGCTCGCACTCGAGCGCACGGTGTCGCCGGACGACGGACCGGTCCTCGTGACGGGAGCGTCGGGCGGTGTCGGCACGGTCGCCATCACGCTGCTCGCCGCCCGCGGGTACCGGGTGACCGCGTCGACGGGGCGGACGTCCAACGAGGCCTCGCTCCGCGCGCTCGGCGCCGCCGAGGTCGTCGACCGGGCGACGATCGCCGAGCTCGGCCGGCCGCTGCAGCGGGCGACCTGGGCCGGTGCCGTCGACAGCGTCGGGGGTGCCACGCTCGCCAACGTCCTGGCGTCGACACGGTGGGGCGGCGCCGTCACCGCGTGCGGCCTCGCGCAGGACTCGGCGCTGCCGACGACCGTGATGCCCTTCATCCTGCGTGCGGTGTCGCTGCTCGGCATCAACTCGGTCGAGGCCCCGCTCCCGCTCCGGCAGCGGGCGTGGGACCGGCTCGCGACCGATGTCGACCGCGCCCTGCTCGCCGACGTCACCCGGACGGTCGACCTCGAACGTGCGGTGACCGTGGGCGCGGAGGTCGTCGCCGGCCGCGTGCACGGGCGGACGGTGGTCGACGTCCGGGCGTGACGCCGACGCCCTTGCAGGCGATTTCCCAAGCGCTTGCTCACTGACACGCTAGGTTTGGTACACGGCACACACCGGACCCTGTGAGGAGCAGCGCATGCCCGTCCCCAAGTCGACCGTCGAGAACTCCCCCCGGAAGCTCCTGCGTGACGTCGTCTACGAGAAGATGCTGGCCGCGCTCCGCGACGGGACCCTCGAGCACGGCGAGCGCCTCAACGACGACGAGCTCGTCGCGTGGCTCGGCGTCAGTCGCACGCCCATCCGCGAGGCGATCGCGAAGCTCGTCGACATCGGGCTCGTCGAGATGGAGGCGAACCGGTACACCCGCGTCGCGACCCCGACGCTCGACGACTGGGTGACCGCGAGCCGTGCGATGACCGGGTTCTTCGAGCTCAGCCTGCGCTGGGGCGTCCCGGAGTACTCCGACGCCGAGGTCCGCGACCTGCGGAAGCTCCTGGACCGCGCGGACGACCTGCGGAAGGTCCGCGACAACGGCTTCAGCGGCGCGGTCACGGCCGTCATCGAGTTCGCCGTCGAGCACTCGGGCAACCCGCTCGTCCGGAACGCGGCACAGGGTGCCCTCGAGCGCGTCCGGTTCACGCTGAACCCGACGCCGCCGTTCGAGCAGTGGGACTCCGAGGCGTTCTTCTCGATCCTGCGCGAGTCGCTGGAGGACCGCGACGGCGAGACCGCCGCCGAGGCCGGGCGTGCGCTCACCCGGAACATCGAGCACCACATCGACGCGGTCCGCTCCTCGCGGGGCTGACCGGAGCGGTGCGGGACACGGGGGCCGACCGGGCGGACACCCGGGAGACGCCGTGGGACGACGCGTGGCTGGCGATCCTCCGCGCCGCCCGGTCCGGCGTGCTCGCGGAGGGCAGGCCGTGGTCGGTCGCCGAGCTCGCCGCGCGACTCGGTGCCGCGCCCGGTGCGGTACGCGGGGCGCTCTTCCGGCTCGAGTACCAGGGGTTCGCCCGACGGGTCGACGACGACGTCGTCGTCCTGACGCAGGCCGGACCCGAGCGGTGGGCCGCCGGCACCCGCGCCCTCGTCGGCATGCTCGAGTACGCGGTGCGCAGTGCGGTCCCGGTGCTGACGGCAGACGACGTCGACCGCTACCGCACGCTCGTCGACGAGGCCGACCGAGCCCTGCGCCTCCGGTCGGACGGCGCACGGTCGGCACTGCTCGCGACGCTCGGGTTCTGGGTGGGCGTGTGTCCCGACGTGCTGCTCGCACGCTTCACGCGACGCATGCTCGAGCTCGTCACGTTCGCGCTCGTGCCGGGGACCGCGTGGCGCACCTGGGACGCCGACGCCTGGCTCGCCTCGTCCCTGCTCGCGGCGACGACCGGCGACCGTGACACGGCCCACGACGCCGGCCACGCGCTCGCCCGGTTCCGCGACGTCCGGGTCGCCGACGTCGAGGCGCAGGCCGGGCTGGCGGACGGCACCCTCGTGCGTCCGCCGGACCTGCGTCCGGCCGTCCCGAGCGTCGTGCCGTCGAGCGCCGCCGGCACCGCCTGGGACGCCCTGCTCGGCGCGGTCCGCAGCGGCGCGCTCGAGGCCGGGCAGCGGTACACCGTCGACGACGTCGTGCGGATCACCGGGCAGCGGGACGCCGACGCGGACCTCGCGGTCCGGCAGCTCGAGGTCATGGGGCTCGCCCGGTTCCTCCCGGGCAACCGCACCGACTTCAGCCCCCGCACACCGTCGCTCGACGAGTGGGCGGAGAACGCCGCCGCCGTCGTCGCGTTCGCCGAGCTCGGTCTCCGGATCCTGGTCGGACACGACGACCACACGCAGGTCGCCGAGGCCCGGGCGATCGTCGACCAGGTCCGCCGCCACGCGACCGTCCGCGACCCGCGACTGACGAGTGCACTGGTCGACCTGGCCGGGTGGATCGCCGACCACGTCCCCGACCCGTTCGTGCGCGACGCCCTGCACTACACGCACAGCCGCGCGTTCCTGCTGCTCGACGAACCGCCGCCGTTCCGGCAGTGGGGCGTCACGGACGTCGCGGCGCACCTCGACCGGGCGTTCGACGGGGACGAACGGGCCGCCGCGAACGCCGCGCACGCCCTCGCGCGCCACGTCGACGCGCACGTGGCCGACGTCCGGGACCGGTACGGCACGATGGGGACGTGACCGACCTCCTCGTCTCCGCCACCGGCCTCCGCGTCACCCGCTCCGGTCGCGACCTGCTGCACGACGTCGACCTGACCGTCCGGCGCGGTGAGCACTGGGCGCTGCTCGGACCGAACGGTGCGGGCAAGTCGACGCTGCTCACCGTGCTCGGGGCGGCCGGTCACCCGACGGCGGGGACCGTCGAACTGCTCGGGCGCCGGCTCGGTCGCGTCGACGTCCGGGAGCTCCGCGAGCACATCGGGCACGTCGACCCCCGCCACCGGATGCTGTCGCCGCTGACGGTGCTCGAGACCGTCCTGACCGGGCTGACCGGCACCGCCGACCTCATGCTGCGCTGGGAGCCGACACCCGAGCAGGTCGCCGCGGCACGTCGGCACGTGGCGGACGTCGGCCTGGAGGCACGGGTCGACTCCCGCTGGCCGGTCCTGTCCCAGGGGGAGCGCGGTCGGGCGCTCATCGCCCGGGCGCTCATGAGCGAGCCACGGCTGCTGCTGCTCGACGAACCGGCGACCGGGCTCGACGTCGCCGCGCGCGAGCACCTGCTCGAGACCGTCGACGCCCTGCGGCAGCGACACCCGGACCTCGGCAGCGTCATGGTGACCCACCACCTCGAGGACCTGCCCGCGTCGACCTCGCACGCGATGCTGCTGCGGGACGGCGCCGTGGTGGCGCAGGGTCCCGCCGACGAGGTGATCACGACCGGGGCGGTGTCCGACGCCTTCGCGTTCCCGCTGACCGTCTCGCGTGACGGGGGCCGCTGGCAGGCGCGCCGCGCGCGGTAGCCGTCCCGCGCCTCCCGGCCGTTGTCCCGCTCGTCCCGCTCGCGAAACGCAACGTCGGCGGCTCCGCGCAGCGGGATGTCGCTGCGAGGAACCGCCGACGTTGCGTCTTGCGGAAGTGGCTCGGGCTAGGCCGTCGCGGCGGCCGCCGCCCGCGCGGCAGCCGGCAGCGCGTCGAGCACGCGGCCGACGGCAGCGTCGTCGTGCGCCGCCGTGACGAACCACGCCTCGAACACGCTCGGCGGCAGGGTGACCCCCGAGTCGAGCATGCTGTGGAAGAACGGGGCGTACCGGAAGACGTCCTGCGCGCGGACGTCGTCGTAGTTCCGCGGCGCGGTCTCGGTGAAGGCGAACGAGAACAGGTTCCCCGCGTGCTGCACGGTGTGCGCGACGCCCTCGGCGGACAGCGCGGCGCTGGTCGCGTCGGCGATCGTCGCGGCGGTGCGGTCCAGGTGCGCGTACACGTCGGGCGTCGCGGCCCGGAGCGTGGCGGTGCCGGCGGCCACGGCGAGCGGGTTCCCGGAGAGCGTGCCGGCCTGGTACACGGGGCCGAGCGGTGCGAGGAAGTCCATGACCTCCCGACGGCCGCCCAGCGCGGCGAGGGGCATCCCGCCACCGATGACCTTGCCGAACGTGATGATGTCGGGCTTCCACCCGGTGCCCTCGGGGACGGTGCCGTCGGCCTCCAGGCCCCACCACCCGGCGGGGCCGACGCGGAAGCCGGTCAGGACCTCGTCGACGATGAGCAGCGCACCCTGCGCGTGCGTGATCTCCGCGAGCGCCCGGTTGAAGCCGGGCTCCGGCGCGAGCACGCCCATGTTCGCGGCGGCGGACTCGACGATCACGGCGGCGATGCGCTCGGAGTGCTCGTCGAACGCGGCCCGCACGGCGTCCAGGTCGTTGTACGGCAGCACGAGGGTCTGCGCGGCGGTCTCGGCGGTGATGCCCGCGCTGCCCGGGAGCGCGAGCGTCGCGACGCCCGAGCCGGCCTCGGCCAGCAGCGAGTCCGAGTGACCGTGGTAGTGCCCGGCGAACTTCACGAGCAGGTCACGGCCGGTGTAGCCGCGGGCGAGCCGGATCGCGGTCATCGTCGCCTCGGTGCCGGTCGACACCATCCGGAGCTTCTCGATCGGACCGTCGCCGTCGACCTGCACGCGCTGCTTCACGAGCTCGGCGAGCTCGGTCTCGCCCGGGGTCGACGCCCCGAAGGACAGGCCGCGGGACGCCGCCTGCTGCACGGCCTCGACCGTGCCGGGGTGGGCGTGCCCGAGGATCGCGGGGCCCCACGACGCGACGAGGTCGACGTACTCGCGACCCTCGGCGTCGGTGACGTACGCGCCCTTCGCGGCCGTGAGGAAGCGCGGGGTCCCGCCGACGGAGCCGTAGGCGCGGACCGGCGAGTTCACCCCGCCGGGGATGCTGTCCTTCGCGCGACCGAAGAGCGCGTCGTTGGTCGTGGTCGGTGCGGTGGTGGTCATTCGGGGGCCTTCCCGGTCGAGGCGACGCCGGACACCGCCGCGGTGCTGCCGGACGTGCGCAGGCCGGCCTCCTGGTTGAGCTTCCGCGCGATGTCGACCGCGAAGTACGTCAGGATCGCGTCCGCGCCGGCGCGCTTGATGCCGACGAGTGCCTCCATCGCCGCGGCGTCGCGGTCGATCCACCCGTTCTGGGCGGCCGCCGTGATCATCGCGTACTCGCCGGAGATCTGGTACGCCCACACGGGGACCTCGGAGACGTCGGCGGTCCTGGCGAGGACGTCGAGGTAGCTCATCGCGGGCTTCACCATGACGATGTCGGCGCCCTCCTCGATGTCGAGCAGGACCTCGCGCAGGCCCTGGCGGCCGTCGGCGGCGTCGATCTGGTAGGTCCGGCGGTCCCCGACGAGCGTCGAGGCGACGGCCTCGCGGAAGGGCCCGTAGAACGCCGAGGCGTACTTCGCCGAGTACGCCAGGAGCGCGGTACCGCTGTGGCCGGCGGTGTCGAGGGCGCCGCGGGCGGCGGCGATCTGGCCGTCCATCATGCCGCTCATGCAGACGAGCTCGGCGCCGGCCTCGGCCTGGGCGACCGCCATGTCGCGGTATCGCAGGAGCGTCGCGTCGTTGTCGACCGAGCCGTCGGCGGCGAGCACCCCGCAGTGGCCGTGGTCGGTGAACTCGTCGAGGCACAGGTCGGACTGCACGACGAGCGCGTCCCCGACCTCCTCCTTCGCGATGCGGATCGCGACGTTGAGGATGCCGTCCGGGTCGGTCGCGCCGGACCCCTCGGCGTCCTTCGACGTCGGCACGCCGAACAGGTTCACGCCGCCGACGCCCTGCTCCGCTGCCTCGTTCAGTGCGCGGCGGAACGAGTCGAGCGAGTGCTGCTGCACGCCCGGCATGCTCGAGATGTCCACGGCGTCGGTGGCGCCCTCGCGGATGAACATCGGCAGCACGAGCTCGGCGGGATGGATCCGGGTCTCGGCGACGAGTCGGCGCATGGCGGGGGTCGCACGGAGCCGCCGGGGGCGGACCTGGGGGAAGCGTCCGGTCACGATGACCTTCCTGTTCTGGGGTTCGGGTGGAGGGTCTCGACGACGGCGTCGAGGAGGGCTTCGGCGGACCGCTCGCGGGCGACGACGTGCACGGGGAGCCCGGCTGCACGGGCCGCGTCGGCGGTGGACGGTCCGATGCACGCGACGTGCGTGCGGGGGTCGAGGGGGGTCATCCGGCGGACGACCTGCTGCGCGACGCTGCCGCTCGTCACGAGCACGGCGTCGGGGGGTGGGGTGAGGACGACCGGCTCGTCGCCCGTCCCCACGGTACGGTACGCGACCACCTCCGACACCGGGATGCCGCGGGCCCGCAGCGCGTCCACGAAGGTGGGCGCCGCGATCTCGGAGCGGGGGAAGAGCACGTGCGGCGCGTCGGCCGGCAGCGCGGCCGCGAGCCGGGCCGCCGACTCCTCGTCGGGCACCAGGTCGACGGACCACCCGGCATCACGGGCGGCCCGCGCGGTCGCCCCACCGACGCACGCCACGCGCACACCGGCCGGGAGGCGCGGCATCCGCCCGGCGACCACGCGCACGGCCGTCGCACTGGTCACCGCCAGCCAGGGGGCTCCTGTGCCGGCCCCGTCGGGACGGGTGCGGTCCGCGGGTGGTGCGTCGCGCCTCCCGGCCGGGTCCGTCAGTCGGGCGAGGGCCGCGTCGAGGGCTGCCGGGTCCGCCGGCGGCGCGTCGGTGATGAGCGGGACCACGACGGGCGCGAGCCCGCGTGCGCGTGCCGCCTCGGCGACCACGTCACCCCACGCACCGCCGCGCGGGACGAGGACGACCGGGGGTCGTGCCTCGTCCGCGGCGGGGGTGGTGTCGTCCGTGATGGTGCCTAGTCCGTCGCTGTGGTCGGCGTGGACGCGGTGTTCGTCGAGGCGTCGTCGGCCGGCTGCTCGGCCCCGGGCGTCGCCAGACCGGGTCCGGCGGAGTGGTCGCCCTCGGCGGGCGTGCCGGAGACCGAGGAGGCCAGGTCGGCGAGCTCGGCCGCACCGTTCTCCAGCAGCTCGGCGGCGACCCGACCGGCCACCTCGAGTGCCTCGTCGAGACGGTCCTGCGCGGACCCGTCGAGGTGCGCGGCGTGCGACGCCGTGCGGTACTCCGAGCCATCCGGGCGGTAGACCGTCGCCGACACGAGCAGTAGCTCGGCGTCCACGACCGCCGTGGCGCCGATCGGTGCGGAGCAACCCGCCTCGAGCTTCGCGAGCACCTCGCGCTCGGCCGTCACGGTGAGCCGGGTCGGTGCGTGGTCGAGCTTCCGGAGCGCGGCGAGCAGGCCCTTGTCGGTCTCGTCCGCGCGGATCTCGACCGCGAGCGCACCCTGGCCCGGGGCGCTCGGCCAGAAGCCGAGGTCGAGGAGCTCCGTCGCGGCGTTCAGCCGGTCGATGCGTCCGAGGCCCGCGGCGGCGAGCACGACGGCGTCGAGGTCGTCGTCCACCCGACCGAGCCGGGTGTCGATGTTGCCGCGGATGTCGATCACGTCGAGGTCGGGACGCTTGGCCTTGAGCTGCGCGACGCGGCGGGGTGACCCCGTGCCGACCTTCGCGCCCTCGGGCAGGGTCTCGACCGTCGCGCCGTTCCGCGCGACCAGGACGTCTCGGGCGTCGGCGCGCTTCGGCACCGAGGCGATCGTCAGGCCGTCGTACGGCGCGGTCGGCAGGTCCTTGAGCGAGTGCACGAGGACGTCGACCTCGCCGGCGACCAGGGCCTCGCGCAGGGCGCTGGCGAACACGCCGGTGCCGCCGAGGCTCGCGAGCGAGGCGCGGTTCGTGTCGCCCTCGCTCGTCACGGTGACGAGTTCGACCGGTCGCCCGGCCGCCTTCGCCAGGCGGTCGGCGACGTCCTGCGACTGCGCGACCGCGAGCCGGCTGGCACGGGTACCGAGCCGGATCGCAGCGGGGCCGTCCGTCACGGGGCGACGCCGGCCGCGGCGGGCTTGAACCCGGCACGCACGTTCTCGCAGCAGCCCGGGCGGCACACGTCGTACCAGGGGCCGATGTCCGTCAGGTGCGGGCGCTCCGCGGTCGGCGTGCCGTTGACGCGCTCGAGCACGAGGTCGACCAGGCCGGACACGTACGCCGGGTCCACACCGGGCGTCTGCGTCCGGAGCGACCAGAAGCCGAGCTCGCCCGCGGTCTCGGTCGCCTCTTCGTCGAGGTCCCACATGACCTCCATGTGGTCGCTCACGAAGCCGAGCGGGACGATGAGCACGGCGCGGGTCGGACCGCCCTTGAGCTCCTCGTTCATGTAGTCGTTGATGTCGGGCTCGAGCCACGGCTGCGTCGGGGGGCCGGACCGCGACTGGTAGACGAGCTTCCAGTCGGGCTTCGACGTGCCTCGGAGGTGCGCGTGCTCGGGCTGCTCGAGCAGCTCGTTCCACGCCTGCTCGAGGACGACCTCGCCGACGGCCAGGTGCTGCGCCTCGTACGCGCCGTGCTCGTCGAAGCCGCGGTAGTCGGGGCCGGACTTCGCGGCGTCGGTCGACGGGATGGAGTGCGTCGAGAACAGGATGCGCAGCTCGGTGGCGACGTCGAGCCCCTCGTTCTCGGCGATCGCGCGGGCCATGCCGTCACGCACGCCGTCGACGAACGGGCGGACGAAGCCCGGGTGGTCGAAGAACTGCCGGACCTTGTCGACCTGGATCGTGTCGATCAGGCCGGTCTCGGTGAGCACGCGGGCGTAGTCCTCGCGGTACTGCCGGCAGCTCGAGAAGGACGAGTACGCGCTCGTCGCGATCGCGATGAGCTTCGTGTAACCCTTGTCGGCGGCCTCGGTGAAGGCCTCCTCCAGGTAGGGCTCCCAGTTGCGGTTGCCCCACAGCACCGGCATGTCGATCCCGCGGGACGCGAGCTCCGCCTCGAGCGCGGCCTTCAGCGCGCGGTTCTGCGCGTTGATCGGGCTGACGCCGCCGAAGTGGCGGTAGTGGTGCGCGACCTCCTCGAGCCGCTCGTCCGGGATCCCGCGGCCGCGGGTGACGTTGCGGAGGAAGGGGATGACGTCGTCTTGGCCCTCGGGACCGCCGAAGCCGGCGAGCAGGATCGCGTCGTACGCGGTCGGCACCTCGACGTGCTCGGGGCCGTCGACCGCGGCGGCAGTGGCGGCGAGGACCGCGCCCTGCCCGTTCGTGATGCTCGTCGGCACTGCGCTGGTGTCGGTCACGCATTCGTTGTTGTTGCTGGTGTCGGTCACGACAGCACCTCCGGCAGCTCGGCGGTCGTCACCCGACGACCGGTGAAGAAGGGGACCTCCTCGCGCACGTGCAGGCGCGCTTCGGTGGCGCGCAGGTCGCGCATGAGGTCGACGAGGTCGACGAGCTCCGGGCTCTCGAGCGGCAGGATCCACTCGTAGTCGCTCAGGGCGAACGTCGCGATGGTGTTGGTGAGCACGCGACGGTACTTCGCGCCGGCGATGCCGTGGTCGCGGAGCATCTTCGAGCGCTCTTCCTCGGGCAGGAGGTACCACTCGAAGGACCGGACGAACGGGTACACCGTGATCCAGGCCTCGGGGTCCTTGCCGCGCAGGAAGGCGGGGGTGTGGCGCTTGTTGAACTCGGCCTCGCGGTGCATGGCCATCGCGTGCCAGACGGGCTCGGCGTCGGCGAACAGCCCGGTGCGCCGGATCTCGCGCAGCACGGCCTGGATCGCCTGGGCGTCGTCGCCGTGCAGCCAGATCATGACGTCGGCGTCGGCACGGAAGCCGGAGACGTCGTAGAAGCCGCGGATGGTGACCCCGCGCTCGGCGGCGCGGGCGACAACGGCGTCGAGCTCGGCGACCGCCCGGTCGCCGTCGTGCGAGACGGGGCCGAGCGGCCGCTGGAACACGGCCCACAGCGCGAACGCGGTGAGGAGGTTCGGGTCGATGCCGCTCGCCGGGTCGGTGTCGTGCGCAGGGCTGCTGGTGGCGTTGTCGTGCGGTGCTGCGTGCACGTCGGAGCTCATGGTTCCTCGTCTTGTCGGTTGCCTGGGTCGTGGCTGCGCGCCGCGGCCGGAGGACCACCGATCCGGCGGTCTACCGCCGTCGGAGCACCACCACGACGATACTCCCGACCACCGCCACGCCGGCTGCGAGCCCGGCCAGGTAGGGCACCGGCTTCTCGTCGATCCCCTGCTTGACCTTCGACGCCGCGATGCCGAGCTGCTTCGGCACGTTGAGCTTGTCCTCGATCGCGTCGAGCGTCTCGAACAGCTGCGTCCGCATCGCCGTCACGCGGTTCGCCAGGTCGTCGTGCTGGTCGGTCACAGGGGTCCTCACGTCGGGGGTGTCGGTCGCCCCGCTCAGGAGCGGGGGGTGCGGTCGTGCTGACCGGGCTTGTTGCCCAGGCCCTTCACCGCGTTGATGTCGTCCTTGACGCTGTCGATCGTGCGCTTCGGCGTGAGGGGCAGCCCCTTCTTGAAGCGCTTCCAGCCCACGAACCCGAGGATCCCGGCCACGATGAGCATCAGGACGGCGAGCAGGAGCGCGGCGAGCCACGCCGGCATCACGGTCGCCAGCCCCATCACGGCGGCGGTGAGCAGGACCCCGATGGCGTACAGCACGATGACGAGCGCGCCGACGAGGAGCCCCGCGGCGAGGCCGAAGACCTTCGCCTTGGCGATCATCTCGGCCTTGAGCAGGTCCACCTCGCCCTTGACGAGGTTCTTCACCAGCTTCGGGACGTCCCCGACCAGACCGAACAGCGATCGCGACTTGCGGTCGCGGGTGTCGGTCATGAGGTGGTCGTGTCCTTCTTCTGGCTGACCTTGCGGACGACCTTCTTGGTCTGCTCACTGACGAACTCGGCCACGTCCGGGCCCTTGTCCTGGATGAACTCCTCGGCCTGGTGCACGCCCTTCTGGACGTTCCCGTTGTTCCAGATCTTGCCGCTGACGGTCTTGATCTGCTCGTACCGCGCCCGTCCGGCTCGCGATCCCAGGACGTACCCGAGTGCGGCGCCGGCGACGAACAGGAGCTTGCCTCGCATGTGCGATCCTCCGTTGTTGAGGGGTGTGCGGTGGTCATGCGCCGAGCGGTATACGTCCGGCGTTCCACTCACAGTAGCCCTCGGGGCCTCGTCGGTCCGCTCAGGAATCCAGGATGCGTCCGGCAGCAGCGCGCGCGGCGGCGACGATGCCCGCGAGACCGCGTCCGGACGAGGTCTCACCGATGCCGACGACGCCCTCGGTCAGGCCGGCCGCCGCCAGGTCGGGTCCGTACCACCGGACACGGGCCGCGCCGAGCACCCGGTCCGCCGTGACCGGCACCCCGAGCAGGGCGGTCGCGTCGCGGGTGGCGCGGGTGCCGACGGTGTCGTCCGGCGCGACCGGGAGGCTCGTGGCCGCGCCTGACGGGTCCGTCACGTCGTCGTGCGGCGGGGTCGCGTAGCTGAGCCGCAGCACGTGCCGTCCACCGGCTGCCTCGGCGAGCCACGGCCACTTCGCGGTCGCGTGGGTGAGCGCCTTCGCTCCGACCCCCGCCGCCTCGGGGTGCACGAGCATCCCGGTGCCGCGCGGCGCCGCGTCGAGCTCTGGCTGGTCGACGACGAGCGTCACGAGCTCGATGCCGGTGCGGTCCGGCGCCGTGGTCCGCGCCGGGTCGGCCGTCGAGGCGAGCACGTGCTGCGCGGGCAGGCGCTCCCGGGTGCCGTCCGCGGCCAGGGTCTCCACGGCGTACCGCTCGACGGCCGTGGCGCGGGTGCCGAGCCGGACGTCCACGCCGTACGTCACCGTGTCGGCCACGAGCTCGTCGACGAGGCGGACGATGCCGCCGCGGATGCCCTGCACCGCGGAACCCGCCGCCGCACGGGAGCGGAGGGCGAGCACGGCTCGGGCGAGGGAGCCCTCCCGCTGCAGGGCCGCACGGAGCCCGGGTGCGACGCGGTCGGGGTCGAGCTGGTCGGGGTGCGTGGAGTAGACACCGCCGGCGACGGGGACGACGAGGTCGTCGAGGACCCGCTCGCCCATCCGCTTCCGGACGAGCGCGCCGAGCGACTCCGCCCGGGCGCCCACCGGCGAGGGCAGCAGCGAGTCCATCTGTGCGCGGAACGCGGCCCCCTGACCGATCACGGCGAGGACGTCGGCGGCCATCGGGCTGCCGGGGATGCCGAGGAACCCGGTCTGCGGGATCGGGGCCGTCCGACCGTCGCGGGTCATCAGCCACGCACCCCGCGGGTCGGGCGACACGATGTCGTTGCCGAGACCGAGCTCGATCGCGAGCCGCTCGACGGCGTCGGTCCGGGTCGCGAAGGACTCCGCCCCCATGTCGAGGTCGAGCCCGGCGACGGTGTGCCGGCGGAGCATCCCGCCCAGGCGGTCCCCCGCCTCGACGAGGACGACGTGGGCCCCCGCCTTCGCCAGGTCGCGGGCGGCGACCAGTCCGGCGACCCCGCCGCCGACCACGACGACGTCGGTCACGCGGCGGACTCCTCGCCCACGCCCGTGCCGTCGCCCAGCGAGTGGACCAGCTCGACGACACGGGTCAGCACGGCCGGGTCGGTCTCCGGCGGGACACCGTGGCCGAGGTTCACGACGTGCGCCCGGGCCGTGCCGCCGCGGCGGACGACGTCGCGCACGTGGGACTCGAGCACCGACCACGGGGCGGCGAGCATCGCGGGGTCGATGTTCCCCTGCACGGTCACACCGGTGCCGACGCGGCGCACGGCCTCGTCGAGCGGGAGCCGCCAGTCGACACCGACCGCGTCCACCGCGACCGTGTCCGCCGGGTCGCCCAGCGTCGTCATCTCGTGCAGGACCTCGCCGCTGCCGACGCCGAAGTGGATGCGCGGGACGCCGAGGTCCGCCACGTGCCCGAGCGCCGTCGCCGAGTGCGGGGACACCGAGGCCACGTAGTCCGCGCGGGACAGCGAGCCGACCCACGAGTCGAAGAGCTGCGCGGCCGACGCGCCCGCGGTGACCTGCGCACGGAGGAACGCACCCGACACCCCGGCCGCCCAGTCGAGCAGGCGCGCCCAGGTCTCCGGGTCGCTGTGCATCATCGTGCGGGCGCGGATGTGGTCCTTCGACGGCCCGCCCTCGACCAGGTAGGCGGCGAGGGTGAAGGGCGCGCCCGCGAACCCGATGAGCGGGGTGTCCCCGAGCTCGGCGACGGTGCGCTGCACGGCCTCGGTGATCGGCGCGAGGGCGTCCGGGTCGAGCGGGGCGAGGGCGTCCACGTCGGCCGCCGTGCGGATCGGCGCACCGAGCACGGGCCCGCGTCCGGGGACGATCTCGACGTCGACGCCCGCGAGCTTGATCGGCACGACGATGTCGCTGAAGAAGATGCCGGCGTCGACCCCGTGCCGGCGGACCGGCTGCAGGGTGATCTCGGACGCCATCGCCGGGTCGAGGCACGCGTCGAGCATGGCCGTGCCGACCCGCAGCTCGCGGTACTCCGGCAGCGAGCGGCCCGCCTGGCGCATGAACCAGACCGGCAGCGTCTCCGGGCGGTCGCCGCGGAGCGCCCGGACGAGCGGCGACCCCGAGGTCCGTCCGGTCACGAGCGGGTGGCTGTCGGGCAGGGCGGCGGGTGCGGCGGTGGTCACGCTCCGATCATCCCATCCGCGACCGGACGGGACACCGAGCGCATTCCCGGCTGCCGGTCCGCTGTGCACGCGGAGGGCGAACAGCCGGTGAACCGATGGCGAGTTACCATGGAACACGTGCTCATCTGTCTCACGGCGTCGCACCGCAACGCCAGCTTCGACCTCCTGGAGCGACTGAGCATCGGCGCACCGACCGCGGCGAGCCGTCTGGTGACGGACTCGGGCGTGCTCGACGGAGCCGTCGTCCTCGCCACCTGCAACCGCTTCGAGGCCTACCTCGACATCGCGGGCGACGACCGCGACTCCGCCGTCTCGGCCACCGTCGACGCCGTCGCCACCGCCAGTGACCTCGTGCCCGCCGAGGTGCTCGAGTCCGTCAACGTGCTCGGCGGCGGGGACGTCGTGCAGCACCTGTTCGCCGTGTCGAGCGGCCTCGAGTCCGTCGTCGTCGGCGAGACCGAGATCTCCGGCCAGGTCCGCCGCGCCCTCGAGGACGCCCGCGCCAACGGCACCACGACCTCCGACCTCGAGCGCCTGTTCCAGGAGGCAGCGCACACCTCGCGCGGCGTGAAGACCCGCACGCGCATCGGTGCCGCCGGTCGCTCGCTCGTGCGTCTCGGCCTCGAGCTCGCCTCGTCGCGCATCACCGACTGGGCCCGGACCCGGGTGCTGCTCGTCGGCACCGGCAGCTACGCGGCCACGACCATCGCCGCGCTGCGTGACCGCGGTGCCGCCGACATCCAGGTGTTCTCGCCGTCCGGCCGGGCACCGTGGTTCGCCGCGAAGCACGACCTCGTGGCCGCCACCGACCTGCGCGAGGCGATCCGCGCGTCCGACGTCCTCATCACCTGCACCTCGACCGAGGTCCCGGTCGTCGAACCGGCGGACCTCGACGACGGGCGGCGCCGCATCGTCATCGACCTCGGGCTCCCCCGCAACGTCGATCCCGACGTGGCCCACGTCGACGGCGTCGAGCTGCTCGACCTCGAGACGATCAGCATCCACGCCCCGATCGCCGAGCTGAACGCCGAGTCCGAGGCGCGCCAGATGGTGGACGACGCCGTGTCCCGGTTCCGGGCGCAGGCGCTCGAGCAGTCGACCACCCCGGCACTCGTGGCCTTCCGCAAGCACGTGTTCGACATCCTCGACGACGAGATCGACCGCGCGAAGCGCCGCGAGGGCGACACCGAGGCCGCCGAGCAGACCGAGCGTGCGCTCCGGCACCTGGTCGGCGTCCTGCTGCACCGGCCGTCGGTCCGCGCGCGGGAGCTCGGTCGGGCCGGTCGCGGCGAGGAGTTCGTCGGGGCGCTCGACGCCCTGTTCGGCGTCCGTCCCGAGCCCGAGGCGGAGCTGCCGGCGCCCGTGGTGCCGCTCGCGGAGCGCACCGCGCCCGAGTGCCCCGTGTCGACGGACCGCACCGGCGAGGCGGACGCGAGCTGAGCCTCCCGGCCCAACCACGAACGCTCCGTGTCAGCGCGCTGCTGCTGGTGCGCGACCGGCGCGTGCTCATGGTGCGTGCCCGCGGCCGCGACGTGCTCTACCTGCCCGGCGGCAAGGCGGAGCCCCACGAGACCGACGTGCAGGCAGCGCTGCGCGAGGCGCGCGAGGAGACCGGCCTGCACCTCACCGAGGCGGACGTCGAGCCCTTCGGCACCGTCACCGAGGCCGCGCACGGCCAGGGCGAGGGGACGATGGTCGCGATGGCGCTGTTCACGGTCCGGCCGGGAGGCGCGACCGACTCCGCCACGCCCGTCGCCTCCGCAGAGGTCGACGAGGTGGAGTGGGTCACCTCCGCGGACGCCGACCGGTGTCCGCCGGCGGGCGTCGAGACGCTCCTCCGGCTGGTCGACGCCGGCCTGGTCGACTGAAGATCCGACCAGCCTGGGCCGGGGTCACTCGGTGTCGCTCACTCGGTCTCGCTCACTCGTCCCTGTCGACGTAGTGCCCGGTCTCGCCGTCCTGGGTCGGCTCGGCCTCGCCCGGGATGTCCGACTCGACGTACTCGCCCGTGTCGGCCGCCGGTGCGTCGTCCGGGCGCGTCTCGCCGGGGATGTCGCTGGAGACGAACTCCCCCGCGGGCTCGTGCGACTCGACGTGCTGCTCGCCCGGGATCTCGCTGTCGGTGAAGGCTCCGGCGTGCGGCTCGACGCCGTCCGCCCGGCCCTCGTCGCCGCGTGCCTGCTCGTGCTTGCCTGCCATGTTCCGACCTCCGTCGCTCGTGTGCCTGGCTGTGTCGCGAGTGTGGACGCGACGTCTGGACGCTACCCGAACGCGCCGGGACGGGCCGGAGTTGCGTCGAGGCATGCACCGCAGCACCGCCGCTCCCGTCCTCCTCGCCACCACCGGGATCGTCCTGGCCCTCGCGCTCTCCGGCTGTTCCTCCGGTGGTCCGGACACTGCGCCCACCGCGACCCGGACGGTGACCGCCGTGCCGACGACCGGGTCCTCGGCGGCACCGTCGGTGGGGTCGTCCGCGCCGTCGACCGCCTCGACCCCTACGGCGGCACCGAGCTCGACCGGTGGGACCGCGGCCGGCGGCCGCTGTGACACCGGCTCGCTCGCCGGGAGCATCGAGTCGGGCAGCGGCGGTGCCGCGGGCAGCACCTCCGTGCACCTGGCCCTGCGGAACACCGGGTCGAGCACCTGCACGCTGCAGGGCTGGCCCGGGGTGTCCTTCGTCGGGAGAGGCGACGGGAGCCAGATCGGCGCTGCCGCGAGCCGCGCCACGAGCTCGCCGCACCCGACCGTGACGCTCGCCCCCGGGGCCGTCGCCGTGGCCCCGCTCCAGGTCGCCACCGCCGCGGACTACCCCACCGACAAGTGCCAGCCGGTCGCGGCGGACGGCTTCCGCGTCTACCCGCCGGGGTCGAAGCAGTCGCTGTTCGTGCGGGACACGGACTTCACCGCGTGCCGGTCCGAAGACGCCGGGCTCCTCAACGTGTCCGGACTGGTGCCGGAGGGCCAGGCGGCAGAGTGACGTGCGTGGTCCGGCCGGCTACCCGCCGGGGGTCGCTCGTGGGTCCGGCCCTGGTGGTGCGGGCAGGTCGAGCACGAGGGTCCGCTCCGTATCCGAGCCGGACGTCCCGAAGTCCGGGCACGGGACAGCACGCGACGACACCGCGGAGCTCCCTGCGGTGAGCTGTGCGCGGAAGCACCCGTAGACGGTCGCACTGCTCGAGAGACCGCCGCCCTGCGCGGTGCCCGACGCGTAGGCGGACACCTCGACCCCCGTGGACGACCGCGCCGTCCCGTACACGGCTGCTCGCAGGTTGCCGCGCTGGCGAGCCAGCTCCGCAGGGGTGAGCGATTCGACGTCCCCGTACCCACCGAAGCGCTGCTCGCGGACAGCGGCCTGGAGCTCGGGACCATCAGGGGCCCCCAGCGCCGTGCTGCTCAGGGCCCGCAGCAGGCGGGACCCGTTCGCCTCGGCGATCTCGGTCGCGTCCGACGTCGGAGTGTGCACCTCGACGGAGCAGCCCGTCAGGGCGACCGCGATCACCGCGACGACCGCACCCACGCCCGCCCGGGCCGGCCTGCTCAACGAGGGGCTCACCGGTACGAGGGGGTGTGCACGACCTCGAGCACCTCGGTGCCGACGGTGCGCAGGGCCTCGATGACCGCCAGGCGCTGCTGCAGGGTCGCGTCGTCGAAGGTCACGGTGACGGCGTAGCTCACGGACGAGCCCGGCCCGCGGAGGATCCCGGCCTCGGCGCGGACCCCCGTCGACGAGCCCGTCACGACGACCGCCTGCAGCCCGTGGTCGAGCGCCCGGTGCGCCAGCGGGTCGACGCCGAACGCGCCCGCGACGAGTGACGTGTCACTCGCCAGGGACAACCACCCGAGCACTCGGTTCGACACCGGCTCGTCGACGACCTCGCCGAGCGCCAGGCCGCGCATCAGCCAGGCGAGCTCCCCCGACGGCGCCACGGAGGCGTCCGGGGCGTCGTCCGGGCCGCGGCGGTCGCGGACCCGGTCGATGAGCGCCGTCCGGTCGATGCCGAGCGCCTCCGCCCGGCGCCGGACCGCGTCGATGCCGACCGTCGAGAGCAGGGCGTTCATCGCCCACGCGTCCGCCGTCGCGCCGACGAGGGTCGCCAGGTCCGGCACCTGCATGGTCGGTTCCTGCAGGAACTGCCACAGGCCCGCACCGGTCGCCGTGTCGCGGGCCATCCGCTGGAGCCGGTCGCCGTGCAGGCGTCCGTCCTCGAGCTGGGCGGCGACCTCGATGAGCAGGAGGATCCGACCGAGGCTCGCGACGGGCTGGACGAGGGTGTCGTCGACGGCGAGCAGGGCCCTGCCGGTCGAGGTGTCGATGACGGAGGCACTGACGGACGCGCCGTCCCGTGCCAACGCGCCCAGTGCCTCCAGGCCGGCGCCGAAGCGTTCGTCCGCCCCGCCGCGGTGCCGTCCGCGCGCACGGGCGCCGTCCCCGCCACCGACCTGTGGTCGGCGACGGGGACGGCGAGGTGCGTCTGCGTCGGCTCCGGGCTGCGCACCCGGCTCGGGGGCACCCGGATCGGACGACGGAGCCGCGTCCGGCTCGGTCATCACCAGATCGCGACGCGCTCGGCCGGGTCGAGGTACATCGCGTCCGACTCGGTCACGCCGAAGGTGTCGTAGTAGACGTCGATGTTGCGCACGATCTGGTTGCAGCGGAACTCGTTCGGCGAGTGCGGGTCGATGCTGAGCAGGCGCGCGGCCTCCTCCGGGCGGATCGCCATGCGCCAGGCCTGCGCCCAGCTCAGGAAGAAGCGCTCGGCACCGGTCAGGCCGTCCACCACCGGGGGCTCCTGGCCGTCGAGCGACAGCAGGTAGGCCTTCCACGCGATGGACAGGCCGCCGAGGTCGCCGATGTTCTCGCCGATCGTCAGCGCGCCGTTGACGTGCGCGTCCGGCACCTCGGTCGGCACCAGGGCGTCGTACTGGGCAATGAGGGCCTTCGTGCGCTCCTCGAAGGCGGTGCGGTCGGCCTCGGTCCACCAGTTCTGGAGCCGGCCGTCGCCGTCGTACTGCGAGCCCTGGTCGTCGAAGCCGTGCCCGATCTCGTGCCCGATGACGGCGCCGATCGCACCGTAGTTCGCGGCGGCGTCACGCGCGGCGTCGAAGAACGGGAACTGCAGGATCGCCGCGGGGAACACGATCTCGTTGAAGCCCGGGTTGTAGTACGCGTTGATGGTCTGCGGGGTCATGAACCACTCGTCGCGGTCGATCGGCTTGCCGATCTTGCCGAGCTCGCGGTCCACCTGGAAGCTCGCGACCGCGCGGACGTTGCCGATCAGGTCGTCGGGGCTGACGGGCAGCGCCGAGTAGTCGCGCCACTTCACCGGGTAGCCGATCTTCGGCGTGAACTTGTCGAGCTTGTCGAGTGCCCGGGCCCGGGTCTCCTCGGTCATCCAGTCGAGCGCCGTGATGCTCTGCCGGTACGCCTCGACCAGGTTTGCGACGAGCTCGTCCATCTCGGCCTTGGACGTCTCGTCGAAGTGCTCCTGCACGTAGATGCGGCCGACGGCCTCGCCCATCGCGCCCTCGACCAGCGAGACGCCGCGCTTCCAGCGCTCGCGCTGCTTCGGTGCGCCCGTCAGGGCGGTGCCGTAGAAGGAGAAGTTCGTGGCGGACATCGCGCTCGTCAGGTAGGCGGCCGAACCACGGATGACCTGCCAGCGCAGCCAGTCCTTCCACGCCTCGAGCGGCTGCGAGCGGAGCAGCTCGGCCAGGCCCGTGACGAACGAGGGCTCGCGGACCACGACGGTTCCGAACGCGCCCTCCGGGGCCCCGATGGCCTGCCACCAGAGGTGCAGGTCCGCGCCGTTGGCGAGCACCGTGACCTCGTCCCAGGTCATCTTGTTGTAGGTCTTCTGGCTGTCGCGGGTCGTGACGTTGTCCCAGTGCACCGCGGCGAGCGCCGTCTCGAGTGCGATGACGGCCTCGGTGCGCTGGCCGCCGTCGGCGAAGCCGGCGAGCGGGAACATCGACGCGACGAACTCGCGGTACTTCGAGCGGATGTCGGCGAACCGCTCCTCGCGGTAGTACGACTCGTCGGGGAGCCCGAGGCCGGACTGCTCGAGGAACACGATGTACGACTCCGGGTCGCCCGGGTCGTTGTCGACGAAGAGCTGCACGAAGCCGGGCAGGCCGAGCCGCTCGAACCGGCCTACCATCGCGATGACGTCGTCGACGGTCTCGACCGCGTCGACCTCGCGGAGCAGCGGGTCGATCGGACCGGTGCCGAGCTCCTCGAGGTGGTGCTCGTCGGTGAAGGACGTGTAGAGGTCGCCGACCTTGCGCTCCTCGGTGCCGGGTGCGGCCTGCTGCGAGCGCTCGACGATGTCGCGGACGGCGACCTCGGCCTCCTCGGCGAGGACCGTGAAGGAGCCGTACCGGGCCTTGTCGTCGGGGATCGGTGTCTGCGCGACCCAGGTCCCGTTCACGTGCCGGTAGAGGTCGTCCTGGGGGCGGACGTCCGGGTCGAGCTCGTCGGTGTGGATCCCTGCGGTGCGTGCGACGTCGGTCATGCGGTCCACGATAGCCACCGGGGCCGCGGCCGCTCGGAGTCGGGGGCGCAGCGGCGCCGGCCGGGTGCCCGCCGATCCGAGGTCAGCGCTCACGGCGGACGATCCTGGTCACGCCGCGCCCCGGCCGGTGCTCGGATCGTGTTGAGTGCAGGGATGCTTCCCACCACCGGACCGACCCCGAACCCCGGAGCGGCCCCAGCCGTCGCGACGACCGGTCCGAGCACCACGGCGAAGGGCCTGAAGCCCGGGTCGATCGGGCTCTTGGGGAGCATCGTCGTCAGCCTGTCGTCGACGGCCCCCGCCTACAGCCTGGCCGCGAGCCTCGGCCTGGTCGTGGCGAGCGGCGGGGTGCTGCTCGCCGGCGTCAAGGCGCCGAGCATCCTGCTGCTGGCGTTCGTCCCCATGTGGATGATCGCGGTGGCCTTCCAGGAGCTGAACCGTCTCGACCCGGACTGCGGCACGACGTTCACGTGGGTGACCCGTGCGTTCGGGCCGACGACCGGGTGGCTCGGCGGCTGGGGGATCATCGCCGCGGACGTCATCGTCATGGCCAACCTGGCCCAGATCGCCGGGTCGTACGGATTCCGCTTCGTCGGTGCGGTCACGGACGTCGACGCGATCACCGCACTCGGCGGCGACACCCTGTGGTCGACGGTCGCCGGTGTCGCCTGGATCGCGGTCATGACGGTGGTCTGCCACCTCGGTGTCGAGGTGTCCACCCGCCTGCAGTACGCGCTCCTCGGCATCGAGGTGCTGGCGCTGGCGGTGTTCGCGGGGGTCGCGGCGTTCCGCGTCCTCGACGGCACGGCCGGCGTGACGTCGATCACCCCCTCGCTCGACTGGCTCTGGCCGAGCGGTCTCGACCCGGCGACCGTGATCGCGCCCGCGATGCTGACCGCGCTCTTCATCTACTGGGGGTGGGACACGGCCCTCTCGCTCAACGAGGAGACGACCGACCCGCGACGCACACCGGGCCGGTCGGCCGTCATCAGCACCGTCCTGCTGCTCGGCATCTACGTCCTCCTGGCGACGGCGACGATCGCCTTCGCCGGCGTCGGGACGGACGGCATCGGTCTGGGGTCACCGGGCAACGCCGACGACGTCTTCGCCGCGATCGCGCCCGCATTGTTCGGTTCGTCCGTCCTCGGGCACGCGGCCACGGCGCTGCTCGCGTTCGCGATCCTGACCTCGGCGTCGGCGTCCACGCAGACGACGATCCTGCCGACCGCCCGGACGGCGCTCTCGATGGCGGCCCACGGTGCCCTGCCGTCGCGCTTCGCCCGGGTGCACGAGCGCTTCCGCACCCCGACGTGGTCGACCTTCGGGATGGGGATCGCCTCGGCCGGGTGCTACGTGCTCCTCACGCTGCTGTCCGGCACCCTGCTCACCGCCCTCATCGGGTCCGTCGGGCTGATGATCGCCTTCTACTACGCCCTCACCGGGTTCGCGTGCGTCTGGGTGTTCCGACGGACCCTGCTCGACAGCGCGCGCCACTTCGTGGTGCGCGGCGTCGTCCCGCTCCTCGGCGGCGCGACGCTGACGGTCGCGTTCGGCTACGGGCTCGCGCAGTTCGCGCGGCCCGACTGGCTGCAGGACGCGGACGGGAGGAACGTGACGGTCCTCGGGATCGGTGCGGTCGCCGTCGTGGGCGTCGCCGCCATCGCGGTCGGCGTCGTCCTCATGGTCGTGTGGCGCCTCCGGTCGCCGGCGTTCTTCGTCGGACGCACCGGCGCGGCGGGCAAGGACCCGGACCCGGTCGAGCGACGACAGCCCCGGCCCACCGTGGATCGCTAGGGTCGTGATCGTGAGTGTTCGTCGTCGCGCATCGCGCGCTGTCTCCATCGGCGTGGTCGCCGCGCTGGCCGCTTCCCTGACGGGCTGCGGCCAGGGAGCCGGTGTCAACGCCGACTACGCGAAGATCTGCCGCGACAACTCGACGCAGAAGCGCCTCCCGGACGACGACTGCAACAACCACGGCGGCCACGCGGGCTGGTACTACCTGCCGGTGAGCAGCAGCCGCAGCACCCGGGTCCCCGCGGTCGGCGAGCGCGCCTCCGGCGGGACGACGTCGCTGCCCTCGGGGAAGACGGCGAAGTCCGGCCTCTCGTCGCGCGGTAGCTCCGTCTCGAAGGGCGGCTTCGGCGGATCCGGCGAGCACGGCGGGTTCGGCGGCTGATGGAGCGCGTGGAGTACACGCCACGACCGGACTGGCAGCGGAAGATCCAGCAGACCGGGCTCGTCTACTCGCGGTCGCACCGCGAGGACGGCACCGAGGTCGAGTACTGGAACGACGGCGCCGCCTACGTCTTCACCCTCCCCGAGGTCGAGGCGCTCGAGCAGCAGACCGAGGAGCTGCACCGGATGTGCCTCGAGGCCGCCCGGTACATGGCCTCGGGCGAACTCGGCACCCTCGGCCTGACGCGGGACGGCTTCGAGCTCGCAGCGTGGTCCCTCGAGCAGGGCGAACCGGACGTCTACGCACGCTTCGACCTCGCGTACGCCGGCGACGGCTCCCCCGCGAAGCTCCTCGAGTACAACGGCGACACCCCCACCGGGCTCATCGAGGCGTCCGTCACGCAGTGGCACTGGATGCGCGAGCGCGTCGAGTCCGGTGAGCTGCCGGCCGACACCGACCAGTGGAACGGCATCCACGAGGCGCTCGTCGCACGGTGGCGGACGCTCCTGCACGACTCGCTCCGCGCCGAGGACGGCGGACGGCTGTTCGTCGCGCACTCGGACCTCGACACCGCGGGCGAGGACTGGGACACCGTCGCGTACATGCGCGACCTCGCCGGCGAGGCCGGCTGGGAGCACACCGGCATCGAGATGAAGGACATCGGCTGGCACGGTGTCGCCCGGCAGTTCGTCGGCAACCAGGAGCCCGCGGGGTCCGCGCGGAGCGTCTTCACCCTGCCCGGCGACGAGCCCGGCACACAGTGGCCGGTCATCCGGAACCTGTTCAAGCTCTACCCGTGGGAGGACCTGGTCTCCGGGGAGGACCGCGCCACGGGCGACCAGGAGTTCGGGGCCTTCCTCGTGCGGGACCGCGGTCGGCTCGGGCGCTGGTACGAGCCCGCCTGGAAGATGTTCCTGTCGAACAAGCTCCTGCTCGTGGCGCTCTGGCGGCTGTTCCCCGGGCACCAGAACCTGCTGCCGTCGTACGCCGACGGGCCGAACGGCATGACGGACTTCGTCGTGAAGCCGGTCTTCGGCCGCGAGGGCGATGGCGTCGCCGTCCACCGCGCCGATGGGTCGGTGACGTCGAACGGCTCGGAGTACCGACGCGCAGGGACGGCCGGCGAGCGGGTGTGGCAGCAGTACCACGAGCTGCCGGACTTCCCCGGGTCGAACGGGCACAACCATCCGGTCCTCGGGTCCTGGGTGGTGGACGGCGAGTCGTTCGGCGTCGGCATCCGCGAGTCCGACGGCCCGATCACCGACTACTGGTGCCGGTTCGCGCCGAACATCATCGCGCCGGGCTGATCAGGGCCGGCTTTTACGCCGCAGTTCAGCCGTGTCGACGCCCGCGTCTGCATCACCGCTCCAGCTGAAGCGCTCCGCCTATCGGTCGGCACCGGCTCCGCTCTTGCTGCTGACGACCCGAAATAGTGCGGATCACCTATTTGGCGGCGGTGCGAATGTCGTCCGGAGCTGATGGCCGCGGTCTCCAGTGAAACTACGTCCCGATGCTGAGCTCTGACGGCTCATTGACCTACGATCTGTCCATGGGCATTGAACCGCTACGCGCGCCGAGGTTCCCGGCACGGACCAAGGCCGCCCTGTTCGTTCTTACGGCGGTCGTCATAGCAGTAATCGTCGGGGCGAGCAATGGGATGTGGCTGACCAGGACGAGCGCTGAACGTCTCGCCGATGACGGCGTGAACACCACCGGCACACCTACCGGCGAGATCTGTTCCTTTGAAGTGCGGAAGTACAGGGGTTCGTATACGCAGTATGCGGCGATCTACGCATACACCGTCAACGGACGCCGCTATGAGGTCAAAGGCGCAGCCCGCTTCGGAGAAGTTGCCGACGTTACCACTGATGCGACTGGTGTCGAGGTCAGGTACTTGCCGGAGAAGCCGACCGAAGCCATCGCTCACGACGAACGTATTCAGCGCACTCCGAACGAATCCCAGACCACACCGAAGGTCACAACAGACTGCTAGGTAGCGGCATCTCGCCTGTCGGGCACTGGCGTCTGCAAGCCACAACCGGAAGGTGCCAGCGACAGATGGTAGCCGTTACTTCAGGTGACCCGCTGGCTCCTCGCCCCCTTCTAGTGAATTGACGACACAGAGGAACACGGCTCGCCTTTATCGCATTTGCGCCGCACCCCCCGGGAGGATGTCGTGCGGCAACGCTGTTGACTCGAGAAGATTCGCCGTCACAAGCACTCGCGCCCAGCTGCCGGGTTGAGCTTTCTAGCAATCTGAATGTTTGGGAGTCAAGGCACGTCGAATATTGATCGACCGCGTGAGGGCTCGACTTTTGCGTTTGCACACATTGAAGATAAGTTCGCCTGCATTCAACAGGGTACTAGTGCGGCTGGCGGGTGGGGCGGATAGCTCCTGAGTCATTTTCTCTTCCTATTCACTAGGAAAACAATCGTAAGACTGATGGCGAGAATCGCCAGTGCAATCCAACCGAGCCCTGAGGCACCTGCTGCAAACATACGACCACTCTAGTCACTGAAATTCTGTGTACGCCGATCCGGCCGCAATCTCGAGTCCAGAGAAGGCTCCGCTAGCTACACCAGCAGCGTTCCCAGCCTTCAGACCGGCACCCAAACTTCCAATTCCAAGGGTCGCTACACCTAGAATGGCGGCGCTGCCAATTGCTGCGAGGAATTTTGGTTCCCGTAGTCGTCGTACTCCATGCTCGTGCTGCTGCCAGAACTGCTCGTGATCTTCGACGGCAGGTACGTCGCCGCCGCCGCGGACGAGGATCCGTACTCAGCGGAGGACGAGGAACCCGAGCCGGACTGCAACGAGGTCAGCGACTGGTTGTTGTTCTTGTCGTAGGCGTTGGTGGTCTCACCGGTGCTGTCCATCCCTGAAGCACCGACCTGTGACGTGGCGACACCGTTGTTGGCCGAGCTGTAGGTCTTGGACCGCTCACGGCCTTCCGGGTCGACCGTCTTCGTGACGATGTCGTTCTTGTCGAGCGTGTAAGTGGTGTGCTTCGCATTCGCGACCGTCAAGTTCTGGTCCGACCGCGGGTCCGCGACCGCCGTCGACGTGTCGCTGACATACGACAAACGAGTCACCCCGGTACTGGGTGAACTGCCGTCGCGTTCGACTGGGACACCTGCGTGACGCGGTCGGAGCTGTCGTAGGTGAACAAGGTGACGCCGCCGTTCGGCGCGGTGATCGAGGTCAGATCACCGTTGGTGTACCCGGACGTGGTCTTCGTGCCAGTCGCGTCCGTGTAGGTCGTGACACTCAGGACGCCACGGAGCATGCCTCACCTGCGCACCCCACAAGAAGGGACGATCCGGAACAGCGCGGACTGGTAGAGCGCGCGCCCGCGCCGACACACTCCACCCGCGAAGGACCCACCCCACCCGGTACCGTCATCCCATGGCACTCGGCTGGAAGCTGCACGGTGACGGCGCGACCGTCTCCTCCTCGACCATCGTGGCGCCGGACGAGCGCCTCTCCTGGGGCCGCACGATCGGGCTCGGCGTCCAGCACGTCGTCGCGATGTTCGGCGCGACCTTCCTCGTCCCGCTCATCACGGGCTTCCCCCCGTCGACGACCCTGTTGTTCAGCGGCATCGGGACGATCCTGTTCCTGCTCATCACCGG
Organism: Curtobacterium citri; assembly: GCF_030362955.1. NCBI lineage: Bacteria > Bacillati > Actinomycetota > Actinomycetes > Micrococcales > Microbacteriaceae > Curtobacterium > Curtobacterium citri. Next base: position 22,058 of record NZ_JAUCML010000015.1, on the reverse strand, counting down.
CAACCGGCTGCCGAGCTACCTCGGGTCGTCGTTCGCCTTCCTCGCGCCGATCGGTGCCGCGACGAAGATCGGCGGCATCCCGCTCGCCCTGTCCGGCATCATCGTGGTCGGTGTCCTGCTGGCGATCGTCGGTGCGATCGTGCACCTGGCGGGCGCCGGGTGGATCGACCGTCTGATGCCGCCGGTGGTCTCGGGGGCGATCGTCGCGCTGATCGGCTTCAACCTCGCGCCGGCTGCCCGCGACAACTTCACGAAGGCCCCGGTCGTCGCGCTCATCACCCTCGCGGCGATCATCCTCGTCACGGTGCTCTTCAAGGGGCTGATCGGCCGGCTGTCGATCGTGATCGGCGTCGCGGTCGGCTACGTCGCGGCGCTCGTCGGCGGGCAGGTCGACCTGTCGAAGGTCGGCGAGGCGGCCTGGATCGGCCTGCCGACCTTCACTGCCCCCGCGTTCGACGCCGGGCAGCTCGCGGTCTACCTCGGCTTCGTGCCGGTCGTGCTCGCCCTCGTGGCCGAGAACGTCGGCCACGTGAAGGGCGTCGGCCAGCTGACCGGCCGCGACCTCACGCCGCTGACCGGTCGCGCGCTCTTCGCCGACGGCGTCTCGACGGTGCTCGCCGGTGCGGGCGGCGGGTCGGCGACGACGACGTACGGCGAGAACATCGGCGTCATGGCCGCCACCCGCGTCTTCTCGACGGCCGCCTACTGGGTCGCCGCGATCGTCGCGATCCTGCTCGGGCTGTCGCCCAAGGTCGGCATGATCATCTCGTCCGTGCCCGCCGGGGTGCTCGGCGGTGCCACGACCGCGCTCTACGGCCTGATCGGCGTGATCGGCATCCGGATCTGGGTCGAGAACCGCGTCGACTTCGCCAAGCCCAAGAACCAGCTCACCGCCGGCATCGCGCTCATCATGGGCATCGCCGACTTCACGTTCTCGTTCGGCGGTGCGACGTTCGGCGGCATCATCGTGGGCACGATCGCCGCGATCGTCGTCTACCACCTGATGGACCTGGTCGGCCGGGCCCGCGGCACGGACCCGGCGACGCCGGAGGCGTCGGACCAGGCGCACGCCGCGACCGGTGCGGTCCCGGCAGAGCCGCGCGCGGACTGAGTCGGACCACCTGACGGACGGGAGGCCCGTGGCGACGCCGCCACGGGCCTCCCGTCCGTCCACCGGTCACGCCGCAGGGCGCGCCGCCGGTCACCGGACCGGCCGCGGGACGGCCAGAATGGGCCGGTGCCCCGACCCACGACCACCGCCGAGCGCGCCGAGCGCCGGTCGGTCGACCGGGACGTCGTCCGCCTCGCCGTCCCCGCACTCGGGGCCCTCGTCGTCGAGCCGCTCTTCCTGCTCACCGACACCGCACTGGTCGGCCACCTCGGGGCGACCGCCCTGGCGGCCGTGGGGCTGGCGAGCGTCGTCCTGCAGACGGTCACCGGGCTGCTCGTCTTCCTGGCGTACGCCACGACGCCCGCGGTCGCACGCGCGCTCGGCGGCGGCGACCGTCGCGGAGCGGTGCACGCGGGCATCGACGGCATGTGGCTCGCGCTGGCGCTCGGCGTCGTGCTCGCGCTCGTCGGGTGGCCGCTCGCCGGACCGCTCGTCGACCTGTTCGGGGCGTCGCCCGAGGTGTCGGCCGCAGCGACCGCGTACCTGACCCTCTCGCTGGTCGGCCTGCCCGGGATCCTCGTCGTCACGGCCTCGACCGGACTGCTGCGCGGGCTGCAGGACACCCGGACGCCGCTCGTCGTGGCGACCGTCGGCTTCGTGGCGAACGGGTTGCTCAACGCCGTGCTCATCTACGGCGTCGGGTGGGGCGTCGAGGGGTCCGCCGCCGGCACCGTCGTGGTCCAGTGGGCGATGGCCGCGGTGTACGTCGTCATCGCCGTGCGCGCCGCCCGGGCCTCGGGTGCGCCGCTGCGCCCGGGGGCCTCCGGCGTCGTGCGTGCCCTGTGCTCCGGTGCCTGGCTGTTCCTCCGGACCGTGTCCCTGCGGGTGGCGATGCTCGCGACCGTGGCGACCGCGAGCGGGCTCGGGACGACCGGCCTGGCGACGACACAGGTCGGGCTGACCGTGTTCTCGACGCTGGCCTTCGCGCTGGACGCCCTCGCCATCGCCGGGCAGGCGCTCGTCGGGCACGGCCTCGGCGCGCGCGACCCCGCACGGGTACGACTGGTCACGCGGCGGCTCGTGGTGCTCGGGATCCTCGGCGGCGTGCTGCTCGGCGTGGTCGTCGTCGCCGTCAGCGGGGTGCTCGGCCCGGTGTTCTCGGACTCCGCCGCGGTCCGGTCGGCGCTGCCGGTCGTGCTCGTGCTCATCGCCGTGGGGATGCCCGTCGCCGGCTACGTGTTCGTGCTCGACGGCGTGCTCATCGGCGCCGGGGACGCGCGGTACCTCGCGCTGGCCGGCGTCGTGAACCTCGTCGTGTACCTGCCGCTGCTCTGGTGGCTCGGCGGGAGCCTCGCCGGGCTCTGGGCCGCCTTCGCGCTCGGCTACATCGGCGTCCGTGCGGTCACCCTCGGGGTGCGCGCGCACCGGCCCGGCTGGGTCGGACAGGCGTTGGCCCGGTGAGCGGGCGGTCGCGCGTCGCGTCGTCGGCGCTCCTCGCCACGGTCGGCATCGGCGTGCAGGGACTCGCGAAGCTGCTCGTCACGGTGGTCGTCGGGCGGGTGTTCGGCACCGAGACCCTCGGGCAGACCACCGCGCTCCTGTCGCTCTCGGTGTTCACCGCCCTGCTGTGGCCGAACGCGGCGGGCAACACCGCCTCGCGGGTGCTGGCGATCACGCTGCGCGGGCGCCGGTCCGACACGGCGGTGAACAGGCTGCTCGGGGCCTCGATGGCGGTGTCGAGCGTCGTGCTCGCCGCGGTGACCGTACCGGTCGCGATCGCCTGGGGTGCGAGCCCCGGCATGGTGGTCGGCGGGGTCGGGGTCGTCGTCGGGTACGGCCTGTACTGCTACGCCCGCGGGGCCCAGCTCGGGTACGACCGCGCACCACGCGTCGCACTGTGGGACACGGTCACGAGCCTGCTCGCGCTCGGACTGCTCGTCGCGGCCTGCGTCGCCCGCCTCGAGCCGCTCGTCCTGCTCCCCCTCGCCGTCGGGTACACCGTCTTCGCGATCGCCTGCTGGCCGCGGGGCAACCGGGCCGCCGGCGCGCCGGAGCCGACCGCGGGGGTGCTCGGCTTCGCCGCGTGGAACGTGCTCGCGGTCGTGACCTCGAACGGGCTGCTGCAGCTGACGATGATCTCGGCGCAGGTGTCCTCCTCGGCGCTCGAGGCCGGGGTCTACGCCGCGGCCTTCACGCTCGCGACACCCGCGTCGATGGTCGGCCAGGCCCTGGGGCAGGTGCTCGTGCCGGCGTTCGCGCACCGGTCGGACGGCGGGTCGCTGCGCTCGCGCGGGGTGCTGCTGCTCGTGGGCGGCTTCGCCGCGGGCACCGCCGTGGTCTTCGGCCTCGTCGCCTGGCTCGCCGGGTGGTTCCTGCCGCTGGTCTACCCGGCCGAGGGAGCCGCCGCGGTCGCGGACCTGCGGTACCTGATGGTCGGCGTGTGGGTGTTCACCGTCGGACTCGTGCCGGCGGCGCTCCTGCTGGCGTCCGGTCGGTCACGGCAGGTGGCGCTGGCGTCGGTGGCGGGGTTCGTCGTGGGCGTGGTGCTCATGGCGGTGCTCGCGCCGTCGACGGGGGTGGCCGGGGGGACCACGGGGTTCCTCGTGGGGAGCGCGGTGAACCTGGTGGCGGTGGTGGTGCTGGGCCTGCGGCGGCGCTGACCTGTCGACGGTCCGTCGTGCTCGGGCAAGCGACGAGAGCGGATGCGTCAGTCGGCGGGCGCCAGCCCCACGTGCGGCTCCAGCCACGCCATCCCCGCGGCGATCGCCGCCCGCGCCATCGTCCAGTTGTGCCGAGCACCGGGCAGGACCCACCGCGTCACGTGCATCCCGACCGCCGCCGCACGGTCCGCGACGACGGGCATCGCCGGGCCGTAGTGGGTGTCGAGCTGCGCCGCGGTGAAGAACGCCCACGTCGACGCGTAGTGGCCGTGCCGGGCCATGACCGCCAGGGGCTGGGCCGCCCGGTACGCCGCCGCGTTCCCCGAGAACCCGCGGGCGATCGTCCGCGCCGGGTCCCCGAGGGAGGGGCCGAGCTCGCCGGAGACGTCGATGATGTTCCCGAAGCGGTCGGGGTCCCCGGCGCCGAGCTGGATCGCGCACGTGCCGCCCTGCGAGAACCCGCCGATCGTCCACGCCGCGGCACCGGTCTGCACCCGCAGGTGTCCGGTGATCCACGCGGGGACGTCGTGCTCCAGGTAGCTCCGGCTGTTGCCGAGCGGGCCGTCGATGCACATCGGGTTGCCCGACCGCGGTCCGAGCTGGTCGGGGACGACGACGATCGGTGCGAGCCCCCGGTGCAGGGCGGCGATCGCGTCCATGCTGCGGGCGATCTGCCCGCCCGACTCCATGTCGTCGGGGCCGGAGCCCTTCGACTGTCCGGGCATGAGGACCGCGACCGGCAGCGGCGGCGGGTCGGCGACGAGCGCCGCCGGCGGCAGCCAGAGGAGGGCGTCGCGGGCGACGAAGTGCGACGTCGTGCCCGGGACGGACACGTGGAGCAGTCGGCCGTCCGGGGGCAGGTCGGCGGGCGCACGCCACGTCCTGGCGAGGTCGACCGTGGCCGGCTCGTGCGGCGCGGGCCGCTCCGACAGGGGGATGCCGTCCGCATCGACGGGCAGCGGGGTCTCCGCCGGTGTCGGGGCGGCGGTCGGTGTCGACGCCGCTGCGGGTGCCGGCGCAGCCGGCGAACGGGTCCACACCACGGCGGCGACGACGACCGCGACCACCAGGACCGCGATGGTCAGGAGGACTCCCGGGAGCGAGGAGGGACGACGCGCGTGCTGCACGGTCCAGAGCGTAGGGACCGCGCCCCGGAACGGGCACCGACCGGCGCGCGCAGTGCTGAGGAAGCGCCCAGCACACGTCCCGCGACCGTCGAGGTACCGGCGACCGGAGGATCAGGTCCCGGTCCGCACCGGCCCCGTCGTGTCCCCGATCCGCAGCTCCGACCGGAACGCGGCCGGCTCCGGCTGGGCCCCCTCGAGCATCGCCAGCGCCGCACGTGCCGCGGCCCGGCCCTTCTGCTCGAACGGCTGCTCGAGCGTCGTGAGCCGCTGGATCGGCGAGCGGTGCAGCAGGCTGTCGTCGACCGTGATGCCGTCGAACCCGATCACGCTGACGTCCTCCGGCACGCGGAGCCCGGCGTCGAGCGCGGCCGAGATCACCCCGACGGCGAGCAGGTCGCTCTGCGCCACGACGGCGGTGGGCGCGGGCGCGCCGTCGGTGAACAGGGTCCGTGCGGCGGCGCGGCCGTCCTCCACCGAACTCCCGGCGGCCTCGACCGCGGCCGCGTCCGGGTAGACCTCGCGGACGCCCCGCAACCGCTCGAGCGTCGTGTGCGCGACGCCGGCGGCCTCGCGGACAGCGTCGACCGGTCCGCAGCGGCGCTCGGCGTCGAGCGGCAGGGTCACGATCGTCACGGCGGTGTGGCCGAGCTCGGCGAGGTAGGAGGCCGCCCGCCGCGAGGCGTCGCGGTTGTCGAGGTGGATCGGCACCGCGCCCTCGATGTCGTCCGCCTCGATCGCGACGACGGGGATCTGCCGACGACGGAGGACGGCGACCGCGGGGTCGATGCGCACGTTGCACCCGACCAGGACGACGGCGTCCATCGGGGCGTCGACGATGGGCCCGGTGCCGCGCTCGTCGTCGAGGGGGCTGCGGACGAGCAGCAGCGACGCGCCGGCCTCGCCCGCGACCTCGGCGATCCCGTCGAGCGTCAGGACGTTCACCGGGTCGCGGAACGCATCGCTCAGGCGTTCGTCCATGACGACACCGATCACCCCCGAGCGCCCACGGCGGAGCGATCGTGCGCGGGGGTCGGGGCCGCCGTACCCGAGCTCCGCGGCGGCGGCGAGCACGCGGGCCTTCGCGTCCTCGGAGACAGGGCCGGCACCGCTGAACGCGAGCGAGGCGGTGGACGGGGCGACGCCCGCCGCCCGGGCCACGGCGGCCAGCGTGGGGCGGGGCCCACGGCGCGGCGCGACGGCGGCGCGGTCGCGGGAGCCGTCGGTCCCGGACGCGCCGCGTGCTGTTGCCGGTTGGTCCATCGCCCGTTAGCGTAGTCACACCGAGCGGTCGAATCGATTCGACAGCCGCCGGGACGCACCGCGACCGCACGGCAGCAGCCACCATCAGCACGAGACCGGAACCGACATGACGACGACGTCCACCCGCACCGCCCCGACGACCCGGGTGTGGATCACCGCGGTCTTCGTGGCCTTCACGCTCTCCGGGCTCGCCATCGCGACCTGGCTCGGCCGGATCCCGAGCGTCCGTGACTCGCTCGGCGCGACGACGTTCGAGATGGGTCTGCTCGTCCTCGGCATGGCCGTCGGCTCCATCGGTGGCCTGACGTTCGCCGGGCACATCGTGTCGAAGGTCGGCGCCCGTCGGGGCGTGCAGGTCGCGTCCGTGTGCCTGGCCGTCGGTCTGGTCTTCGCCGGCTTCGCCGTCACGTACGGCTGGGGCTTCGCGGCCATCTGGGTCGGCCTGATCGCCTTCGGCTTCGGCAACGGCCTGGTCGACGTCTCGATGAACGTCTCCGGCGCCGCCGCCGAGAAGGCCGGCGGCCGCACGATCATGCCGCTGTTCCACGCGGCCTTCAGCGTCGGGACGCTCGCGGGTGCCGGTCTCGGCGCACTGACCGAAGCCCTCGAGGTGCCCGTCGTGCTGCACTTCGCGGTCCTCGGGGTCGTGGTCTGCCTGGTCATGCTCGCGGCCGCGTCGCGCTTCGGCGACGAGCACCGGTACGAGGAGCACGAGTCCACCGCCACGAGCCCGACGCCCGTGCAGCTCACGCGCTGGCAGGTCTGGGCGCAGCCGTCGACGATCCTCATCGGCGTGATCGTGCTCGGCATGGCGCTGGCCGAGGGCTCCGCCAACGACTGGCTGCCCCTCGCGATGATCGACGGGCACGGGCTCGACAACGCGGCCGGTTCCGCGGTGCTCACGGTCTTCCTCGCGGCGATGACCGCGGGACGCATCGCCGGCAGCCCGCTCATCGACCGGTTCGGCCGGGTGCCGGTGCTCCGGGCGAGCGCGATCGTCGCCGTCGTGGGCCTCGGCATGCTCATCTTCGTGGACGTCGTCCCGATCGCGATCGTCGGCGTGGTGCTCTGGGGCCTCGGTGCCAGCCTCGGCTTCCCGATGGGCATGTCCGCCGCGGCCGACGACCCCCGCTCGGCGGCGCTCAAGGTCAGCGCGGTGGCGACGATCGGCTACGTGGCGTTCCTGGCCGGCCCCCCGCTCATCGGCTTCCTCGGCGAGCACATCGGCCTGCTCGGCGCACTGCTCGTGGTGTTCGTGTTCATCATCGCGGCCGGCCTGGCGTCGGGCGCAGCCCGCGAGACGGGCGCGGCGGCCGAGACCCTGCGGCGTCGACGCGCGCGGCGGGACGGGGGCGACCACGGGTCGGACGGTGACCACGGGACGGACGGTGACCACGGGACGGACGGGACGACCGTCGACGGGCGTGCCCCGCGCCTCCAGGCCGAGCCGACGGACGCCGGAGCGCACACCGACCGTTAGGATCGCCGGGTGCGTCTCGTCATCGCCCGCTGCTCCGTCGACTACGCCGGACGCCTGTCGGCCCACCTGCCGCTCGCGACCCGCCTGCTCATGCTCAAGGCGGACGGCTCGCTGCTCGTCCACTCCGACGGTGGCAGCTACAAGCCGCTGAACTGGATGAGCCCGCCGTGCTCCGTCGAGATCGGCGAGCCCGACGAGGAGCAGGCAAGTGCCGGCATCACGCAGGTGTGGACGGTCACGCAGAAGAAGACGCAGGACAAGCTCATCGTGAGCCTGTACGAGGTCCTCGCCGACGAGAGCCACGACCTCGGCACCGACCCCGGCCTGGTCAAGGACGGCGTCGAGGCGCACCTGCAGCAGCTCCTCGCGGAGCAGATCGAGCTCCTCGGTGACGGGCACACGCTCGTCCGCCGCGAGTACATGACGGCCATCGGACCGGTCGACATCCTGGCGCGCGACGACGCGGGGGCGAGCGTCGCGGTCGAGATGAAGCGCAACGCGAACATCGACGCCGTCGAGCAGCTCACCCGGTACCTCGAGCTCATGAACCGCGACCCGCACCTCCGTCCGGTGCAGGGCGTGCTCGCCGCGCAGACGGTGGCACCGCAGGCGCGCACCCTCGCCGAGGACCGCGGCATCCGCGTCCTGGTGCTCGACTACGACGCGATGCGCGGCATCGAGGGCGGGCACACCCGCCTCTTCTGACGTCCGGCCGGTTCTGACGTCCGGCCGGGAGGCGCGGCTGCGGTCCGCCACCCCGCTGCGGCCGTCCCGTGGTCGCCGCCACCGCCCCGACTAGGCTGAGCAGGACATGACGCGCCCGTACACCGCCATCCTGTTCGACCTCGACGGCACCATCAGTGACTCCGCTCCGGGGATCCTCGAGAGCATGACGCACACCTTCCGGACGGTCGGCGTGCCCGTGCCCGACCACGCGACGCTGATGTCGTTCGTCGGCCCGCCGATCATGGACACCTTCCGGACCGCGATGGGCATGGACGACGCGCAGGCGGAGCACACGCTCGCCGTCTACCGCGAGCACTACCTGTCCCGCGGCGCGCTCGACTCGGCGATGTTCCCCGGGATCGACGTGGTCCTCCGCACCCTGCACGAGGCCGGGCTGCCGATCTCGACCGCGACGAGCAAGCCCGAGACCCCGGCGACCGTCATCCTCGACCACTACGGCCTGACGCGGTACATCGACTTCGTCACCGGCGCCAGCGACGACGAGGTCCGCAGCGCCAAGGCCGACGTCGTCGCCGAGGCCCTGCGCCGCCTGGAGGCTGCTGGCCACGACGTCAGCCGCCCGGTGCTGGTCGGCGACCGGTTGCACGACGTCGAGGGCGCCCGCGTGCACGGCGTCCCGGTGGTCTTCGCCGAGTGGGGCTACGGTGCCCCGTCCGAGGCCGAGGGGACCGTGGCGCAGGCCGCGACCCCGCTCGACCTGCTGCCGATCCTGCTGCCCGCCTCGTGACGGACGGCACCGCGGTCCGCCGCGGACTCCGCGGGGCCGCCTGGCTGCTGCCCGCCGCGATCGTCCTCATCGCCCTGAACTTCCGCGGCCCGATCGTCGCGCCGGCGCCGGTGATCGGCGAAATCCGGGTCGACCTCGGGCTCACCGCGACGATCGCCGGGCTCCTCACGACGATCCCGGTGCTGTGCTTCTCGCTCGCGACGCCGTTCGCGAGCTGGGTCATCGCGAAGGCCGACCCCGAGCGGGCGGTCTCGCTCTCGCTCCTCATCGTGCTCGTGGGCACGGTCGTGCGGTCGCTGCCGTCGTCGGCCGCGCTGCTCGTCGGCACCGCGGTGATCGGCATCGGCATCACGATCGGCAACGTGGTCGTCCCGGTGGTCATCCGGCGGGACACCTCCCCCGAGCGCGTCGGCATCGTCACGGGCGTGTACACGTCGGCGCTCAACGTCGGTTCGATGATCACCTCGCTCGGCACCGCGCCGATCGCCGCCGCGTGGGGCTGGCCCGTCGCGATCGCCGTGTGGGCGGTCTTCGCCGTCGTCGCCGGACTCGCGTGGACGTACACCGTCGGCGCCCGGGCCGCGTGGCTCCGGCCGCTGCACCACGAGCCCGTCGCGGCCACGGGGCCCGTCGAGCTGCTGACCGAGACCGGGTCGATCCGTACCGTCGCGTCCGCCCCGCGGGCCGGTGCCGCGGCCGAGCCGGTACGACCGGCCCGACGGCTCATCACCTGGGGGCTGACGCTGGCCTTCGGCGGGCAGGCGTTCTCGTACTACGCGCTCACGGCGTGGATCCCGACGCTGCTGCACGACGAGATCGGCTTCTCGGCCGAGTCGTCCGGCGCGAGCTCGTCGGTGTTCCAGATCATGGCGGTCGTCGGCGCACTCGGGGTCCCGGTGCTCGCGACCCGGTTCCGGCCGCGCGGGATCATCGCCCTGGTGGGCTTCCTGTGGCTCGCGATGCCGCTCGGGCTGCTGTTCGCACCGCAGCTCTGGCTGCTCTGGTCGATCCTCGGCGGGGCCGCGCAGGGCGGGGGCATCACGGTCATCTTCATCGTGATCGTCCGGATCGTGACGAGCGACGACGACGCCCGGCGGATGTCCGCGTTCGTGCAGGGCGGCGGGTACCTCATCGGCTCGGCGGGGCCGCTCGTCGCCGGGTCCCTGCACGGTGCGACCGGGAACTGGACAGCACCCCTGCTCGTCGTGCTCGTCGCCGTGCTGACGCTCGGCGTCGCGGGGACGATCGCGGCGCGTCGCGTCGACTGACGCGGGCGCTGCGGTTGCGGCGCGGGGCGCTGTCGCGGGGCGCGGCGCACGCGGGCGCGTGTTCGGTTCGCGCGTGCACAACCGGGAGCACCTCGCGCCACGAGATCACGCGGCGCGACGTGCCTGCAGTGGTGCGGGAGCGCGCCGCACCACGGGATCACCGCGCGCCGCCGTGACGGACGCGCACCGAGCCTCCCGGCCGGAACGACCGCAGCCGGCGGGCGCGTGCACAACCGGGAGCACCTCGCGCCACGAGATCACGCGGCGCGACGTGCCTGCAGTGGTGCGGAAGCGCGCCGCACCACGGGGTCACCGCGCGCCGCCGAGGCGGACGTGCGCCGAGCCTCCCGGCCGGAGCCCCACAGCCGCGCAGCCCGCAGCCCGCGCAGCCGGCAGCAGCACGTGCACGACGAGGAGCGCGTCGCGCCACGAGATCACGCGGCGCGACGGGCCTTCCGTGGTGCGGGAGCGCGCCGCGCCACGAGCCAACGACCGCGCGCCCGCGGCCTCAGAAGGTCGGACGCGACTCGTAGACCGACATGAGCACGGCGGCGGCCAGCCGAGCGGAGCGCGCCGGCTGCGCGGACCGCTGGACGGCGGACTCGACGCGCGCGCCCTCGATCAGGAGCGACAGGCCCTGCGCGATGTGCGCCGGCATCGCGCCCCGCTCGCAGACGAGCGTGAGGTGCCGCTGGACGTCGAGGAAGTGCTCACGCGCGAGCTCGGCGACGCCCGGATCCTGCCGACCGAGCTCCGCGTGGCCGTTGATGAAGGCGCAGCCGCGCCACCCCTCGTCCTCGAAGCACTCCTCGAGGTACCCGAAGATCGCGAGGACCTCGTCACGCGGGTCGCTCTCGGCCGACGCGATCCGGTCCAGCGCCCGGCGCCAGGCCCCGTGCCACCGCTGGAGCACGGCGACGACCAGCTCGCGCTTGGTCGGGTAGGCGGCGGTGAGCTCGGCGAGGGTCAGCCCCGCGCGGTCCGCGACCTCCTCGAGGGTGACCGGGATGACACCGCGCTCGGTGAAGAGGGCGTCGGCGGCACCGGAGGCGGCGCGCTGCACGTCGGTCTCGCGGTGGGAGGGCGTGAGGGTGAGGAGGGTCATGGTGTGACGTGTCCGTTGTGCGGGGTCCGATCGGGGTGCTGACCGGCACCCGGGTCGGGCGCGGCCGGGATCAGGCCGCGGTGAAGAAGTCCGCGTAGGACGGTTCGAAGGCGGAGCGGGCGGTGCTGGAGAACTGCGCCCCGAGGCGCTCGGAGATCATCCGGTCGAGCTCCGCCGGGGCGGTCATGCCGCGGCGGTGCCACTCGGTGGGGTCCTGGCGGAGGGCGGCGAGGTCGTGGCGGTCACGCATCGGTTCGGTCCTGTTCTGCGAGGAGGGCGGTCATGTCGATGGCCTGGGTGGCCAGGTCGTCGTGCGCGAGCAGGGCGCTCATGCGGAGAGGGTGAGGATGATCGCCGCGGAGGCCGCGACGGTGACGGACAGGATGCCGGAACTCACGGCTGCCACCTGCAGGGTGTGCTGCCGACGCGCCTCGAGGACCTCGGTGAAGGGGCTGCGCTGTGCCGGACGGCGACGGCGACGGAGCGACACGGCGTCGTGCGCGGTCGTCGGCGCGACCTGGAGGTCGGTGGCGGTGATGGTGGTCATGGGGGTGTCCCTCGTTCTGCTCGGCGCCGGATCGGGAGTGGCGTCGGGCGGTGGTCCGACCGTACGGCGCGGGTGGCGACGCCCGCGACCCTCGGCGACGAGCTCGTCGGATAGCGGATGCGGCGCCGTCGGATAGCGGATGTGGCTGGATCGGTCGGCGCTGGATGGGTCAGATCCTGACGGGTTCCGGATACTGGTCGGCCGCTGCCCGGTTCCTCCGGCACACTGCTGCCACCCCATGGATGACCCGAACCCGACCCGTGTCCAGGAAGCGACGCAGAGCACCGACCTCGATGTCGCTCGCGACTTCCTCGCCGAGGCGTACGCGGGCCAGCAGTGGAGTGCCGACCAGACCCGGCAGCCGTTCTCGTTCCGGTACACCGCGGTCGGCGACCGTTCCATGACGCTCCGGACGATCCGGTTCGACGGACACCTCGACGGCGTGATGACCCCGTCCGAGGACTTCGTCGTGCAGTGGACGACGAAGGGCACCGCGACGATCGGCACCGGTGACGACCAGGTCCGGATGGAGCCCGGTCGGCCGCAGCTCTGGCCGCAGCAGGGTGCGGTGTTCTCGTACGACGACTACGACCAGCGCATCGTCCAGGTGAACCGTGCGGCGCTCGAGACCGTGGCGGGCGAGCGCGGCACGGCACCAGGTGCCCTGCGACTCGACCACACGGTCCGACCGGACGACCGGGCCCTGCAGGTGTGGCGCAGCAGCGTGCAGCTCATCTCCCACACGGTGATGGACCGTCAGGCGTCACCGCTCCTGCAGGCCGAGATGGGCCGACTGGGGGCGCTCGCCCTGCTCGAGCTGTACCCGGTGGTCTCCGCGTCGCTGCCGGCCGACCTGCTGCTGCCGAAGAACAGCCACGTCCGCACCGCCGTGGAGTACGTGCACGAGCACGCCCACCTGCCGATCACCACGGCCGACGTGGCCTCGGTCGCGAACCTCAGCCTCCGTGCCCTGCAGCACGCCTTCCAGCGCACCGTCGCGATGAGCCCGAACGGGTACATCCGGCACGTCCGGCTCGACCGGGTGCGGGACGCGCTGCTCGCCGGCGACCCGGCGACGACGAACATCGCCGTCGTCGCGCGGCACTGGGGCTTCGCGCACGCCGGTCGGTTCTCCGCCTCCTACGCCGAACAGCACGGGGAGTACCCCCGCGACACCCTCCGCCGCAGCTGAGGAACGGACGCATGCACGACCACGACGACGACCCGGTCGCCGCCACCATCGCGCGGACGCGCCTCGTGACGCGGACCCGCGACGCCGCGACCGCCCGGAACGCGATCCTGCACACCTTCCTGGTGCGCGGCCTCGAGGTGACCGGCAGCAGCGACTTCACGTTCGAGGAGACCCTGACCGGCACGCCGCTGCTGACCCTCGAGTCGACCAGCTGCACCGGCACGGTGCGCGGCGAGGTCGACGCGACCGCTGCGATCGTCCTGGTCTGGTTGAAGGCCGGCCACGCCGTGGTGGGTGGCCAGCAGCTGCCGATCGGTCGTCCGGTCCTGTACTCGCCCGGTCGCCAGCAGGTGCAGTGGGACCGGTTCCAGAAGGACGTCCTGCGCATCGACCGTGAGGTCGTCGAGCGCGTCGCCGCCGAGCGCGGCGGGTGGGAGCCGGGGCCGCTCGAGTTCGAGCCGAACCACATCCCGGACGGGGCACCGCTCGCCGCGTGGTGGCTGATGGTCCGCACCGTCGCCGCGGAGATCCTCGGCACCACGGGCGAGGTCTCCCTGGCACGCGAGCACGAGCTCGCCGCGATGGCCGCTGCGGGCCTGCTCACCGCGATCCCGCACTGGCCAGCGCGGGTCGACGCACCGCGGACCGCCCACGCCGGGCTCGCCGACGCCGAGACGTTCCTCCTCGACCACGTCGCCGAGCGCATCTCCGTCGACGACGTCGCCGCGGCCGCGGGCATGAGCGTCCGCGGACTGCAGAGCGCGTTCCAGCGCATCCACGGCACCACCCCCATGGCCTACCTGCGGAGCGTCCGGCTCCTGATGGCCCGGCAGCAGCTCGAGACCGGACAGCACGCCGCGGTCGCGGACGTCGCGCGGTCCGTCGGGATCACGCACCTCGGCCGGTTCTCGGGTGCGTACCGCGAGGAGTTCGGCGAGCTCCCGGGCGAGACGCTCCGAGCCGCCCGGGAGCGGCACGCCTGACCAGGACCGACCACCGGTCGGGGGTTGCGAGGGTGCCCGTAGGTGTTCGGGTCACGGGCGGGCACCCTCGCGCTACGGCGCCGTCGGGTCCGACGCTGGGTGAGACGAGACCAGCCCGGGAACAGGGATCCGGGCTTCCGCGCAGGGTACGGCGCGGAGTAGCGCCGACGACACTACGAGGCGCGGTCGGGGGCGCTCCCAGGTGCGTGCGTCATCCGGACAGGCGTCTGGCCGGCCGCTGGGTGCGGTGCCTGGGTGCGGTGCCTGGCTGTGACCCGAACACAGCCAGACACGTCGACCGCCGCCCCGGAGGGCTGCAGCGATCCCGGCGCGAGCGCCGGACACCCGCACAGTCGACCACCTCGTCGGCGGGTACCACGAGACCCACAACGCGGGAAGAACGATCGTTCTCCCTCGCCTGGTCAGCCGGCCTGCAGGACCTCGCGCAGGGACAGCGGACGTCGACGGGTCACGCGCTCGACGTCCGTCGACACGTGCGCGAGCGCACCCTCGGCGATCGCGGTGTACGTGCTCACCCAGGCGTCCGCCTGCCAGGGCTCCGGGTTCCACCGCGCCCGCGACGCGTACGCCTCCTCCACCGACTCCGGGTGGTACGTGACCGCACGGCCGCGGACCTCGGACACGGTGGCGGCGGCCTGCGCGAGGGTGATCGCCTCGGGTCCGGTCAGCTCGTAGGTGCGGTCACGGTGCTCCTCCGGGTGGAGCAGCACCTCGGTGGCGACCCGTGCGACGTCCGCCCGGGCGACCGCGGCCATCGCACCGACCCCCGCCGGCCCGCGGATCACACCGTCCTCGCCGACCAGGTCCTCGACGAAGTCCAGGTAGAACGAGTCCCGCAGGAAGGTGTGCGCCGCGCCCGACTCCTCGATCGCCCGCTCGGTCGCCCAGTGGTCCCGACCCAGCGTGAACGTCGCGTCCGGCGCCGCGCCGACGAAGGACGTGTAGACGACGTGCCCGACGCCGGCGTCGGCGGCCGCCGCCACGAAGGTGCGGTGCTGGTCGAGACGGTCCCGCGCCTCGGCGCCGGAGACCATGAGGAGCAGGTCCACGCCCTCGAGCGCGGCACGGCTGGCGCCCGCGTCGGCGAAGGACGCCACCGCGACCTCCGCGCCGGGGAGGTCCGGTGCCCGGGACGCGTCGCGGACGAGCAGGCGGACGGGTGTGCTCGCCGCGGCGAGCGCGCGGGCGACGGCGCCGCCGATGTTGCCGGTGGCCCCGGTGATGGCGATGGTCATGGTCGCTCCTGTCGTGTCGGCGGGCTGGTGGGTCGGGTCAGGTCAGGTCCGGACCGTCCGGGAGGCACGGGTCACCGTGGTCGCGACCCTCGCCGCGTTCACGCCGTCGACCTCGAGCGCCCAGCTGCGGGCCGCCTCGTGGTCGCGTCCGTGGCGCATGTGCCGCCCGACCAGGCGGTCGACGCGGACCCGGTCGTCGACGACGCACGCCCAGGTCTCGGCGAACAGGCTCGGCAGCGCCGACCAGGGCTCGTCGGCGTCGAGCAGGTAGTTGCCCTCGGTGACCACGAGCCGGGTCGAACGGGGCACGGGGATGCTCCCGGCCACGGGTTCGTCGACGCGACGGTCGAAGTCCGGGGCCCAGACGACGTCCTCGTCCGCGGCCACCAGGCGACGCACGAGCGCGACGTACCCGCCGGCGTCGAACGTGTCGACCGCGCCCTTCCGACCACGACGACCGAGGGCGTCGAGTGCCGCGTTCGCCAGGTGGAAGCCGTCCATCGGCACCTGCACGGCCGTCCCGGTGCCGTGGGCGGCGTCGACGGCGGCGACGATCCGCCGGGCGAGGGTCGACTTGCCCGCGCCGGGCGCACCGGTGATGCCGAGGACCGTCCGCCCCGGTGCTGCGGCGAGCGCGACGGCCCGGTCGACGGCGTCGTCGACGGACAGCTCGGTACCGGTCACGCGTCCATCCTCGCAGGCCGGGTGGTTCACTGGCCGCATGGTCGACGCGACGACGGCGTTCAGCGGGTTCTCGGTCCGTGACGTGCCCGAGGCCCGGGCCTTCTACGAGGGCGTGCTCGGGCTCCCCGTCCGCGAGGACCACGGCATGCTCGTGCTCGAGGTCGGCGACGGTCCCGGGGTGCTGGTGTACCCGAAGGGTCCGGCGCACGAACCGGCGTCCTTCACGGTGCTGAACTTCCCCGTGCCGGACGTCGACGCCGCGGTCGACGAGCTCACGGCGAAGGGGGTCGCGTTCCTCCGGTACGAGGGCGTCACCGACGAGCGGGGCGTGAACCGACGGGGCGGCCCGCTCATCGCCTGGTTCACGGACCCGTCGGGCAACGTGCTCAGCGTGCTCGAGTCCTGAAGCGGCCGGGACCGGCGCCCGATCCGGTTCAGCGCGGGGCGGACCGCAGGCGGTCCCACCGGTCCCCGACCGGACCGACGGGCACGATGCCGTCGAGCTCGGCCGTCAGCGTCGTCAGCGCCGCCAGGTGGTCCGGCAGGAGCAGGTCCCACGGCGGTGGCGCGACGCGTTCCAGGGTCCGGAGCGTGGCGGTGTCCGGGGCGGCCCCCCACTGCTCGGCGAGGGCGTGCACGAGGACATCCTGCTCGAGGCGCAGCGTCTGCAACCGGTCGAGCAGGGGGTCGGCGCGGGCCGCGTCGTCGACCGCGAGGACCAGACGCCCGAGCACGTCGCGTTCGTCCCAGAGGCGCGCGGACAGGTCGGTGGCAGCACCGCTCACGTCCGTCCTCCTCGGTTCGTCACGCCGCCGAGGGTACCCGGGGGCCCTCAGCGGTCAGTGGTCCGGGCGATCGGCAGCGGGACGGGCGGGGGACCGCGCTCAGGCGCGCAGGGCCCCCGCCCAGCCGAGGGCGATCGGGACGAGCAGCCCGTGCCGACGACGGGGCAGCTCCGCGACCGGCACCCACGCGGCCTCGTCCGTCGAGCCGTCGGTCTCGTTGCGCAGGGTGCCGCCGGTGACGGTCGCCCGGAAGACCACCTGCACCGCCTTCATCGGCCGACCGTTGTCGTGCATCCGGCGCTCCTTCGGCACGATGTGGTGCCGCACGCCGAGCAGGGGGCCGCAGGTGGCCTCGTACCCGGTCTCCTCGAGGACCTCGCGCACGACGGCCTGCTCGACGGTCTCGTCGAACTCGACCCCGCCGCCGGGGAGCGTCCACGTCCCGGCCTCGGGGACGCGCAGGCGGGCGAGGAGCACGCGGTCGCCCTCGGTGACCACCGCGTAGGCGGCGAGCCGGGTGTCGTAGTCCGTGTACTCCATCCGCCGACCCTGCCAGCACGGACCGTCGGCGGCTCCCAGACGCGCCGCTGACGCCGGGCAGGAGCCCCCGGTCCCGTCCACCGTCGGCCGCCGATCGGTGGCCGACCGGACACGGCGGTCCCGTCACCCGGCCACGTTCGGTGCGGGCCTGCTCAGGGTCAGCCGGGAAGGCGCCGAGGAAGCTCGATCCCGGGGCCGTGGGGACACCTCCGCTCGCTACGGTCGCGGGACGACGCCGCTCCCGCCCGTCCCCCGCCGCCGGCACCCGGGAGGGCCCCGACCGCCGGAACCACCCGTGACGACCCTGCCGCTCCTCTCCGCCCACGTGCTCCTGCCGCTGTACGCGGTGACCCTGCTGGCCGCGGTGGTCGTCGCCGCCGCGGTGCGCCGGTCGTGGCGGTGGATCGCGGTGGCGGTCGTCGCGGGCGCGCTGCTCGGGACGCTGCTGTCGTGGTTCCTCGGCGACGTGCTGGACGTGCTCGGCATCCCGCCCACCTGGGTCGACCGGGTGTGGACCGGGGTCGTGTGCGCCCTGCTCGCCGTCGCGGTGGTCGGGCTCGTGCGCGGACGCCTGCTCGCCCGGACGGTGGCGGTCCTGCTGGTGCCGCTCGCGCTCGTCTCGGGCGGACTCGCGGTGAACCGCGACGCGGGACTCTTCCCGACGATCGCGGACGCGCTGGGCGAGTCCCACGTGCCGGCACTCCGGCTGCCCATGGACCCGCACCCCGGGCCTCGGCTCGCCGACGCCTCGGACTGGCGGCCGCCGCACGACCTGCCCGCACACGGTCGGTACGGTTCGGTGCGGATCCCCGGGACGGTGTCGCACTTCCGCGCGCGTCCGGCGCTCATGTGGTTGCCGCCGGCCGCACTGGTCGACCACGCCCCGGAACTCCCCGTCGTCGTGATGCTGTCCGGGCAGGGCCCGGGAGCGGCCCCGGCGAACATCCTCGAGGCCGGACGCATGGCGGACCGGCTCGACGAGGTCGCACGGCGGCACCACGGGCTCGCCCCGATCGTGGTGATGCCGGACCAGCTCGCCGAGGCGACGAACAACCCGATGTGCGTCGACGGTCCGCTCGGCAACAGCGCGACCTACCTGACTCGGGACGTCCCGGCGTGGGTGCAGGCGCACCTGCACGCGGCGACCGACGGCGCCGACTGGGCGGTCTCGGGGTTCTCGCAGGGCGGCACCTGCGCCCTGCAGCTCGGGGCCGGACGGCCGGACCGCTTCGGCTCGTGGATCGACGTCTCCGGGCAGCTCGGACCGGTGCTGCGCGATCGTGACGACACCATCACGAGGGGTTTCCGCGGCGACAGTGCAGCCTTCCGGGCGGCACAACCCCTCCGGGTGCTCGCCGAGCACGCGCCCTACCCCGACTCCGCGGCGTTCATCGCAGCGGGTGCCGACGACACCCGCTACGGGCCGGTCGTGCCCCGGGTCGCGGCCGCCGCCCGTGCCGCCGGGGTCACCGTGACCGAACGGGTGGTCGAGGATGGTGGACACGACTGGCACACCGCCGGTGTCGCCCTGGCCGAGGGCGTCGTGTGGTTCATGCACCGGACGCACCTGGCCCGATGACCAGGACGATGACGAGGACGAGGACGAGGACCCGACCGTGCCCTTCACCGTGAGCCACGCGGTCGTCGCCCTGGGCGTGCGTCGGCTGCCCCTGCCGGTCGCCGCCGTCGCGGTCGGGTCGATGGCGCCCGACGCCGTGCTCTTCGCGCCGTTCCTGCCGCCGTACGACGCGGCACACTCCTGGTGGGGCGTCGTGACGATCGACCTCGCCGTCTCCCTCGTGGTGCTCGCGGCGTGGTGGTTCCTCGTCCGCCCGGCCTGGACGCCGGTCGTGCCGGCCGCACGGCGACGGCTGCCCGCGGCGTGGCACCGGCGTCCGACCCTCACCTTCCGCGACGTCGTCCCCGTGCTCGTCGGCTGCGTGCTCGGGAGCGTGACGCACGTCCTGTGGGACGGCTTCACGCACGAGTCGGGGTTCGTGGTGCGCGCCTGGCCGGCGCTCCGGGACGCGACCGTCGGCACGTACCCGCTGCCGTTCCTCCTGCAGGACGCGTCGAGCGTGCTCGGGCTGCTCGCGTTGCTCGTCGCCGCGGTGGTGTGGTGGCGTCGGGCCGAGGCCCGTGCGGTCCGTCCACTCGGCAGGGTCGAGGTCGCGGTGCCGGTGGTCGCCCTCGTCGGGGTCGTCGGCGCCGCCCTCGTCGTCGGGGTCCGGGTCGTGCTGGCCGGCGGCGGTGCGACGGACGTCGTCACGGCGCTGGCCTTCCGCGTGCCGACCCTCGTCGCGGTCGCGCTCGTCGCGGGGGCGGTGGTCCTCCTCACGAACCACCGGTGGACCGGTCGCGGGACGGAGCGGGAGGCCCGCTAGCAGGACGCGACGAGGCGGACGCCCACCGGAATGTGCTCAGGCCGTGACGGCCGCGCCGGCCCAACCCGCCCGCATGCGCGCGACGGCCCGGTCCCAGCCGGCGAGCAGGTCCGTCCCGTCGAGGAGCATCGCCTGCAGCTGCAGCCCCTCGAAGAGCGCGACGAGCTGCTCGGCGGCGTGCCGCGGCGAGGTGCCCCGCGTCTCCCGTCCGGCGACGACGTCGCGCACGAGGGCGAGGGCGACGTCCTCGAACGATTTCGTGTACTGGTGTCGGAACCACCCGGACGCCGGGTGCCCCGGTGCGGAGGCGGCGCTCAGCAGGGCGATCCGGAGCCGCACGAGCCCGGGCTCGCGCTGCCCGTCCTCCAGGCGTGCGCGCAGGTACGCGACCGCACCGTGCCGCTCCGCCACGCTCCAGGTGGCCCGTCGCCCGCCGTTGCTCCAGCGGTCGACCACCGCGACGACGAGCAGGTCCCACGACGGGAAGGCCCGCCGGACCTCGTCGACGGTGACCCCGGCGTGCGCCGCGACCTCGGCTGGCCCGACCTGGTGGAAGTCCGTCGCCCGGTACGCGTCGGCGGCACCGCGGACGATGCGGGCGCGGAGGTCGACGTCGCTCTCGGGCATGCGTCGATCCTGCACGGGCGCGCGGACCACCGCGACCGCCCGTTCGGGGGCGTCACCGACCCGCGTCCGAGGCGACGCGGGCGCTCCCGCCGTACCCGGTCAGCCCCGGTCGAACACGAGCGTCTCGTCGTCCGGCGCCGTCACGGTGCCCGTCCGGGCGAACTCCGCCCACACCGCGCGGAAGGCTCGCCCGCGCCGCTCGACCTCGGGCAGGTCGCGCTCGGGGACGAAGCGGCTGCCGCCCCACACCTCCCGACCGCCGAGCAGCAGCGGCAGGTCGCTCATGTGGACGGCGCCCACCGGCACCACCGACGGGTGCCGCAGCAGCCGGTAGACGGTCGCCCGTCCGCCGGCCGCCCGGTGCCGTCGGGCGAACCGGCGGGCGTCGCGCCCGTAGATCACCTCGGTCAGCGGTCGGACGAGCAGCCAGCGCAGCAGGGGTCGCACGAGTCGCGACCGTGCCGCCCTCCCGAGGCCGGGCACGAGCGGCACGTACGTGCCCGCCTCGTCGGACCCCGAGCCGATGAGCACGTCGACGTCGGGGGCGACCGCACGCCAGGCCCGGTCCGTGTCCCGCTCGGCGGGCAGGGGCGGGAAGCCGTACTGCGTCCCGAACGGCATGCCCCCGGCGAGCCCGTACCGCGCACCGGCCTTCGCCGCCAGCTCCTGGCGCTCGAGGACCGTGTCGAGCGGGGCGTCCTCCGCCACCGTCCCCACGGCCCGCACCATCGCCCGGTTCATGCGCGCCCGCCCGCGGGACAGGCCGAGCGGCGCGCTCTGCACGATCGCGCGACGGAAGAGTCCCCGTGCCCCGTCGCTGATCATCAGGTGCGCGGCAGCGTCGCCCCCGGCGGACTGCCCGAACACGGTGACCGTCCCGGGGTCCCCGCCGAACGCGGCGATGTTCCGCTGCACCCAGCGCAGCGCCTCGACCAGGTCGAGCAGCCCGAGGTTGCCCGGCACCGACCCACCGTCACCGAGGAACCCGAGCACGCCGAGTCGGTAGGTCACCGTCACCACGACGACCCGCTGCTCGGTGACGAGGTCGTGCGCGTCGTGGATCGGCAGGTCACCGCCGCCCAGGACGTACGACCCGCCGTGGATCCAGACCATCACGGGCAGCCGGTCGTCCGGACCCACGTCGGAGGGCACCGTGACGGTGAGGCGCTGGCAGTGCTCGTCGACCCGCAGGTGGTCCATCCGCGGCAGCAGCTGGTCGACGAGGACCGCGGTCGGCTGCGGCGGGACGGGCGCCGGCGTGTCCGCGCGGAACGGTCCGGCGAACGCCGGCTCCGGCTCCGGGGGCGCGAAGCGCGCCGCCCGTGCGTAGGGGATCCCCATCGCACGGGTCACGTCGCCGTCGACCACCGCCTCGATCGTGCCGGCAGGGGTGTCGAAGGGACGGGTGACGGGCTGGAGCATCCGTTCACGGTACCCAGGAACCAGTGGACGGACGGGAGGCGCGGGGGCCGCCGGCCCCCCCCCCCCCCCCCCCCCCGGGGGGGGGGGGGGGGGCGCGCGCCGCCGGCGGCCGGCGCGCGGGGCGCCGCGGGGGGGGGCGCGAGCGCCAGCCGC
>NZ_JAUCML010000014.1:0-71096 GCF_030362955.1 Curtobacterium citri | reverse complement strand
CCCGGAAGCTAAGCCTCTCAGCGCCGATGGTACTGCAAGGGGGACCTTGTGGGAGAGTAGGACGCCGCCGGACTCACCTTTGCAACACCAGGGAACCCCTGACCAGTCATGGTCAGGGGTTTCCTGCGTTCCCGGGGCGATCCACAGGAGTTCGATCGACTGCGGTGCACGAGGGCACGCCGGTAGGATCGGGGGGTCATGACTGCGCCATTCACCACCGCCACCGGCTCCGACGTCCGAGTCCGCTTCTGCCCGAGTCCGACGGGGACCCCGCACGTGGGCCTCATCCGGACCGCGCTCTTCAACTGGGCGTACGCACGCCACACCGGCGGCAAGCTCGTCTTCCGCATCGAGGACACCGATGCTGCGCGCGACAGCGAGGAGTCGTACGAGCAGATCCTCGACGCGCTGCGGTGGCTCCGGCTCGACTGGGACGAGGGCGTCGAGGTCGGCGGCCCGCACGGGCCGTACCGCCAGTCGGAGCGGTCTGACGTGTACGACGAGGTCATCGGCAAGCTGAAGGCCGCCGGGCACGTGTACGAGTCCTACGTCACGCCGGAGGAGATGGAAGCGCGCAACCGCGCCGCCGGACGTGACCCGAAGCAGGGCTACGACAACCACGAGCGCGACCTGACCGAGGCCGAGCGGCAGGCGTTCCGCGACGAGGGTCGCGAGCCGGCGCTGCGCCTCCGCGTGCCGGATCGCGACCTGAGCTTCGACGACCTCGTGCGCGGCGAGATCACGTTCAAGCAGGGGACGTTCCCGGACTTCGTCGTCGTCCGCCCGAACGGCAAGCCGCTCTACACGTTCACCAACCCGGTGGACGACGCCCTGATGGGCATCACGCACGTGCTGCGCGGCGAGGACCTCCTGTCGTCGACCCCGCGCCAGATCGCCCTGTACGAGGCGCTCGTCGAGGTCGGCATCACCGAGTTCGTCCCGCTCTTCGGACACCTGCCCTACGTGATGGGCGAGGGCAACAAGAAGCTGTCCAAGCGCGACCCGGAGTCGAACCTCTTCCACCACCGCGCTGCCGGCATGGTGCCCGAGGGCCTCCTGAACTACCTCGCGCTGCTCGGGTGGTCGATCGGCCCGGACCGCGACGTCTTCTCGTCCGACGAGATGGTCGCGGCGTTCGACGTCGTCGACGTCAACCCGAACCCGGCCCGCTTCGACCACAAGAAGGCCGAGTCGATCAACGGCGACCACATCCGCCTGCTGCCGTCGGACGAGTTCCGTGCGCGCCTGGTGCCCTACCTGGCCGACCACCTGTCCGACCCGGTGACGGCGGAGCAGGAGCGCGTGCTCACCGCGGCCGCTCCGCTCGTGCAGGAGCGCATGCAGCTCCTCGGGGAGGCTCCGGGCATGCTCGGCTTCCTATTCACCGCGGACGACGCGCTCGTGGTCGAGGACGACGCCCTGGCGACCCTCAAGGCCGATGCGGGCGACGTCCTCCGTGCGGGCGTCACGGCGCTCGACGGGGTCACCGACTGGACGACCGCGTCCATCGAGGCGGCCCTGCGCGAGGCGCTCATCGACGGCATGGGACTCAAGCCCCGGGTGGCGTTCGGGCCGCTCCGCGTCGCCGTCTCCGGCCGACGCGTGAGCCCGCCGCTCTTCGAGTCGATGGAGATCCTCGGCAAGGACTCCACGCTGACGCGCCTGCGCCGGCTCGCGGACCGCTGACGTCGCCGTGGTGACCGCTGCGGGGGAGCACGACGCGGACGGCCCCCTGGTCGTCGACGTCGCCGTGATCGGCGCCGGTCCGGCCGGGCTGAGCGCTGCGCTCAACCTGGTCCGGGCACGGCGGACGGTGCTGCTCGTGGACGCCAACCGTCCGCGGAACGCCGCGACCCTGCGGTCGCACGGGTTCCTCACGCGGGACGGCATCTCCCCGCTCGAGCTGCGGAAGCTCGGGCGGGAGGAGATCGAGGCCTACCCCGAGGCGACGGTCGTGCAGTCGGTGGTCGACCGGGTGGCCCCCGACGGTGACGGCTGGGCCGTGCACGGGACCCACCGCGGGGCGGAGCTCCACGCCCGTGCGCGCGCCGTCGTGGTGGCGACCGGGCTCCGGGAGGAGTTCCCCGCGCTGCCGTCCCTGCGGGCCTTCTACGGCACGTCCGTGCACAGCTGCGTCGAGTGCGACGGGTACGAGCACGGCGGCGCGTCGCTGGCGTTCCTCTGCGAGACGGCGGACGTGGTCGACCGAGCGCTGCTCGTCGCGTCGTGGACCGACGACCTGGTGGTCTACACGAACGGCGTTGCGACCCTCGACGAGCGAGGACGGGCACGCCTGGCGGCCGTCGGCGTCCTGGTCGACGAGCGGCCCGTCGCCGACCTCGAGGGGGACCGGACGGGCCTGACGGGGGTCCGCCTCGCCGACGGCGACGTGCGGGCGCACACGGGCGCGTTCGTCCGCCCGCTGTGGCACGCGGACCTCGACTGGGTCGACGCGCCGCTGGACCGCGACGCCGACGGGCTCGTCCGCGTCGACCGGCTCGGTCGGACCGGCGTCCCGGGTCTGTACGCGGTGGGCGACGTGACCCCGCCGGGGCCGGAGCAGCTCGTCGTGGCGGCCGGTCACGGAGCGTCCACGGCGGCTGCGGTGCACCGCGACCTCGTCGGTGGTCTCGAGGACCTCCGGGATGCTGTACAGTAGTTGATCGTGCCCCGGACAACGGGGAACACGAGGCCGACAGGCCTTTGGGGTATGGTGTAATTGGCAACACAGCGGTTTCTGGTACCGTCGTTCTTGGTTCGAGTCCAGGTACCCCAGCTCGAGAAAGGCCCCCGGGAGATCCCGGGGGCCTTTCGCGTTCCTCGACACGTGGATGTCCGTCGCTGGACGGTGGACACGCCCGACCGCCGTTCGAGGCGGAGATCCGGACGGTCAGTTCGCCTGGCGGTACGCCACGACCCAGTCGACGAGCACGTGTCCCGCGGAGTCGGCCGGCACACGACGGTCGTCGACCGTGGTCTCCGCCTGCAGTGTCACACGCATCGGCGTCGAGGGCACGGCGCCGGTCGTGCTCGCCACGAGTTCCCCGTCCCACCAGAAGCGCACCGCCTCCGCCGTCCACTCCATCGTGGCGACGTGCCAGTCCTCCTGGCCCCCGGGGATCGTGGGGGCGTCCTCGGGCAGGAACGTCATCTTGCCCGTCGAGTGGTCGAGGCTGCCCGGCACGGCCGAGACCGGGCGCACGTCACCGCCGAGGTCGCCCTCGGGCCAGTCGATCTCGCCCTCGTCCCAGTTGCCGGAGAGCGGCCAGAGGAGCATCACGAACTTGTAGCCGGGCACGTCGTCGGCGCGGTAGCGGATGGACACGCGCTGGTGCGTGTACGACCGGTACCCGGCCGGCAGGACCGTCGCGACGAGCGGTTGACCACCCTCGGAGCGCAGGTGCAGGTCGAGGACGGAGTCGTGCACGGAGACGACCTCGTCCGGGTGGTACAGCCCCTTGCCGGAGGTGTCGCGGATGCCGGTGTACTGCGCCATCGCCGGGTAGACCGAGAGGAGCTGCCCGTGCGCGGCGTCACGGTCGAAGTCCTGTGCCAGGTACGGTACCCAGCGGACGCCGTCCTCCTCGAGCGCGCCGGTCGGCATGCGCTCGGCCTCGGCCTGGTCGGCACGACGGGCGCTCGTCGGCAGCACGACGGCCACCGTCCCGGTCAGCGCCGCGGCGCCGACGAGCCCGGCGACGACGGCGCCGCGCCGCAGCACGGAGCGTCGGGTGTGCAGCCGGTGGCGCGCACCGGGTTCATGCTGCACGGGTGACCTCGTAGATGCGGACGCCGTCGCGGTCGTACCGGAGGGTGCCGTCGGCGGCGACGGACCGCTCGAGCGCGTCGACCTCCGCGCCGGTGAGGACGCCGCGCCGCACGACGTCTGTGCGCTCGGTGTCCGAGAACACGACCCAGTCGTCCCCGCCGTGGGACCGTCCGGCGATCGCGTCGTCGAGGTCGGCCGGCGTCATCGCGCCGTGGTACCACGGCATCATGTCGCTCAGGGACAGCACCTGCCCCCAGCGCTCGAGGTAGGCGGGGTAGTCGGCACCGATGATCGCGGGGAACCCGCCGACCGTGGTGAGCGTGTCGTCCGCCGCGAACCGGCCGTCGAGCCAGCGTGCGGCAGTGACCTCGCTCGCGGGCGTCTGGTTCGCCTGCTCCGCCTGGAACGTCGTCCCGACGAAGAGCAGGGCCGTGACGGTGACCAGCGCTCCGGTCGCGGCGAGGCGGAGTCGTCGTCCGTGCAGGGCGTGGACGGCCGCGATCGCGAGGAAGGGCGCGGAGAAGAGCACGACACGGAACTTCCCCTCGCCGCCGTAGCTCTGACCGAGGACGAGGACGACGGGGCAGGCCGCGAGCCAGAGGACGAGCAGGGCGCGCTGCGCGTGACCGGCCCGCACCGAGCGGACCAGGCCGACCAGCGCGACGACCGCGACGAGCGCGGTGAGCGCCAGGACCCCGCGGCTCTGCAGGGTGGTCGCGAGTGACGGGATCGCGATCGACGTCGACGCGGCGGTGACGTTGCTGACCGGGTCGAAGCCGGTCGTCAGCCCGAACTTCTCCTGCACGTAGTCGAGGTTCGGGAGCAGGTAGAGCAGCGGAGCGGCACCGACCGGCAGCGCGATCCACCAGGGGCGCACGACACCGACGAGGACGAGGGGCACGAGCGCGGCCACGAGCACGAACGGCGTGAGCTGGTGCGACGCGGTGATGACGGCCTGCAGCAGGACGACGAGCACGACGGCGGTGACGGTCGCGGTGCGTGGTGCCGGTGCGACCGCCGGCACGACCGGCGCACGACGGGCCCGCAGCACCCGGGAGACCCCGCCGACCAGACCCCGGCCGAGGGCGTTCGGCGCCCGGCGGAGGGTGGTCAGGACGACGAGCACGGCCGCCAGGAAGAGCGCGAACGCGAGGGCCTGCGGCGAGTAGTAGTCCTGCCCGACCCAGTTCGCCGCGCTGAAGAGCACCGCGGCGGTGACGGCCCAGCGGCCACGCAGGCCGAGTGCCCGCGCGATGCCGAACACGAGGGCGCCGTCGAGCAGCGCGAACGCGACCTCGACGTACCGCACCGGGTCCGACGGGTCGGCGGTGCCGGTCGCGGCGCCGAGGAAGGCGCTCATCGAGAAGAAGCCCGGCCACCGGTTGTAGATGTCGATCGTCGGGTCGACCGACCCGTGCTGCTGGATGTAGGCGGTGACCGCGATGTGCTTGAAGACCCACGGCGGTCGGGGTTCGGCGGCCACGAGGTTCGCGGTGCCGTAGGCGACGACGACGAGCACGGCCGCCGACACGACCCGCAGCGCCGCGGGGAAACGCCGGTCGACCAGGGCGGTGACCGTCACGGCGAGGACCGCCCCGGCTCCGAGCCACCACGTCGGGGCGACGGCGGGGAGCAGGCCCCACTCGCCGAGGGCGGTCGCGTCCGTCTGTGCGGTGCCGACGGCCCACAGCGCCGTGCCGGTCACGAGCACGCCGCCGCCGACCACGAGTCTGACGAGCGTGCCCTCGTGCCGGGCGGCCCAGGCGGCGCGGACCGCTCCGGCGAGCGTGGCGCGCTGGCCCGCGCGGACGGTGACCACACCGTGCGCCAGGGCCGCCCAGCCGCTCACGACGAGGACGAGCCCCGCCGCCGGCACCGGGGTCCACCGGTCGGCCCACACCATGACGAGCGCGACGACGGCGTCGACGGCCGCGCTCGTGGCGACGACGAGGGCGGCACGCCCGACCGGCTCGGTCAGGCGCAACGGGCGCACGAGGGCGAGCCCCGGGACGACGAGGAGCGCGGCGAGGACGACACCCGTCCGCACCGGTCCCGTCGCACCCGTCACGAGGAGCGCGGTCGCGAGGAATGCGAGCGCCGCGGCGGCGAGGGACGGCACGGGGGAGCGGGGGACCACCCGGGCAGGCCGGAGCACGACCCGGTCCGGGGTCGTGGTCGCGGTCACGGAGCGACCACCGGGGTCGTACGACGCATCGGGCGTTCCTTCGTGTCGGGCGGCGTCCCGGGGTGGGGCGCGGGGCCGCCGGCGGGCCGGCGGAGCGGTCGGGCACGCGCCGACGGCGAGTCCGGCCGAGGCGGCGTGTCATGGCACGGTACCCACGGCCGCCGCCGCCCCACGAGGTCCGTCCGGGCACTGTGCGGGTGCCCTGCGGCATTGCGGGATCACGCACGGCCGAGGCACTCCGGGCGAGGGGAACCGCACGCTCCGGGGACCGGCGTTGACGGGCGTCCGAGCCTCCGGGGACCGTGGTCGCATGACCTCCACCGCGTCACGACCGTCGTCGTCCCGTCTCGTGCTCGAGCGCCCGATGACGAGCCCCGAGCCGCCGACCTGGTCCGGTGCCGTGTGGGTCGGCGCCGTCGACGTGCACGCGGTGCCCACCGACGACGCCCCGGTCCCGCTCACGGACGCCGCCGGTCACCGCACCGCACGGCTGCTCGTGCGCGAGGGCGCCTCGCCGCGCGGCTTCGTCGACCTGCCCGTCACCGACAGTGCCGTCGACGCCGCCGCCCTCCGTGCTGCGGTCGCCGCACTCCCGGCCGCCGAGCACCCGCCGGTCCCGGTCCACCTGCCCCGCACGAGCGTCGTCCTGTGCACCCGCGACCGTGCCGACCAGCTCGCCGCGGCGCTGCGGTCGGTGCTCGCCGTCGACCACCCCGACCTCGAGGTCGTCGTCGTCGACAACGCCCCGTCGGACGACGCCACCCGGCGCCTCGTGACCGCACCCGGCACGGACCCGCGTGTCCGGTACGTGCTCGAACCCGTCCCCGGACTCTCGAGCGCGCGGAACGCCGGGGTCCGCGCGGCCCGCGGCGAGGTCGTCGCCTTCACCGACGACGACGTCGTCGTGGACCCCGGCTGGCTCCGCGCCCTCGCCTCCGGGTTCGCCCGCGGCGAGGACGTCGTCTGCGTCAGCGGCCTGGTCGCCAGCGGCGAGCTCCGGACGCCGGCGCAGCGGTGGTTCGACGAGCGGGTGACGTGGTCGCGCAACCTGACGCCGCGGGTCTTCCGGCTCTCGGCACCCCCGGCGGACCGACCGCTCTTCCCGTTCTCGGTCGGCGACTACGGCACCGGTGCGAACTTCGCCGTGCGGCGGGACGCCGTCCTCGCCCTCGGCGGGTTCGACGAGGCGCTCGGGGTCGGCACGGTCACCGGCGGCGGCGAGGACATCGACATGTTCGCCCGCGTCGTGCTCGACGGCTCGGCACTCGTCGTCGAGCCGTCCGCCCTCGTCTGGCACCGGCACCGCGCGGACCTCGCCGCGCTCCGCACCCAGGCCGTCGGCTACGGCACCGGGCTCGGTGCGTGGCTGACGAAGACCGCGCTCCGGCCGCGCACGCTCGGGATGGCCCTGGTCCGTGCCCCGCGCGCGCTCCGGCACCTGCTCGGTGGTCCCGTCGCGCCCGTCGCCGAGCCCGGCGGGGTCCCGGCCGCCGCACCCGCCGCCGGCGACGACGCCTTCGACCGCGAGGTCGCGGCGGTGCGGGGCACCGAGCTGCGCGCCGTCCTCCGCGGGGTCGCCCGGTACGCCCGCTCACGTCGCGTCGTGCGCGCGCGTGCCGCCGCTGCGCGCCGCGCGGTCTGACGCCTGCCGGGGCGCCGCACCGACCCACCACCCGCCGGACGGGAGGCGCGCGGTGCGGCCGCCACGCGCCTCCCGTCCGTGCCGTACCGACCCTTCCGTGCACCGTCCGGATCGGCGCGTGGTTGCGGGTTTCCGTACGACGCGTGGCGGGGCCGCAACGCACCTCGCGCCGCATTGACCGACGGAGGCGGTGCGGACGAAGGTGGGAACGCCCAGGGAACGGTGTACCCCCGTTCCGGACGGCCGCCGAGGTCACTGCCTCGCCGCCGGAACCCCCTCGTCCCGCCGTCGCCCACCCAGCGACGGGCACCCCGGGACCCTGCCAGCGCCGCCTGAACCCGACAGGAGCACCATGACCACCACCGTCCGGCCCCGCGAACCCCGCGTCTCGGTCGTCATCCCCGCCCGGAACGAGGCGCGGAACCTCGAGATCATCCTGCCGATGCTGCCCGCCGTGCACGAGGTGATCCTCGTCGACGGCAACTCGGTCGACGACACCATCGCCACCGCCCAGCGGCTCATGCCCGGCATCACCGTCGTCCAGCAGACCCGCAAGGGCAAGGGCAACGCCCTGGCCTGCGGGTTCGAGGCGGTCACCGGCGACGTCGTCGTCATGTTCGACGCCGACTGCTCCGCCGACGCCGCCGAGATCCCCCGCTTCGTCGACGCGCTCGTCGCCGGGGCGGACGTCGCCAAGGGCACGCGCTACGCGCCCGGCGGCGGCAGCGACGACATCACCGTGATCCGGGGCCTCGGCAACAAGGGGCTCAACATGATCTCGAACCTGCTGCTCCGCGCGAAGTACACCGACCTCTGCTACGGCTACAACGCCTTCTGGGCGGACACGCTGCCGACGGTCGGCCTGCTGTCCTCGACGCTCCCGCAGCCGACCGACGGGTCCATGCGCTGGGGCGACGGCTTCGAGATCGAGACGATCCTGACCTGCCGCTGGTCGGCGGCCGGGTTCCGCATCACCGAGGTGCCGAGCCACGAGAAGCTCCGCGTGCACGGCACGAGCAACCTCAACGCCGTGAGCGACGGCATCCGCGTCCTGACGTCGATCATGCACGAGCGTCGTCGTGCCCGCGAGGTGGCCGCCCGCGCCCGCCTCGCACCGACCCCGGTGCGGGCCCGTCCCGTGGTCGAGCCCGTCGCCGTCCTCGACGAGGAAGCCGCCGCGTGACGCGCCCCACGGTCGCGGTCGTCATCTGCGCGTACACCCAGCGGCGCTGGGGCGACCTGCAGGCCGCCGTCGAGTCGGCGAAGCGGCAGCCCGAGGCGACCGAGGTGATCGTCGTCATCGACCACGAGCCGGAGCTCCTGCTCCGCGCCGCGGCCCGGTGGCCCGAGCTCCAGGTCGTCCCGAACGCCGAGGACCGCGGGCTCTCGGGCGCGCGCAACACCGGCGTGGCGCTCGCCGCGTCGGACGTCGTCGCGTTCCTCGACGACGACGCCGCGGCCGACCCCGACTGGCTGGTGCACCTCGTCGAGGCGCTCGACCTGCCGGACGTCGTCGGCGTCGGTGGTCGTGCGACCCCCTCGTGGCCGGACACCACCGGTGCCGGACCGTACCCGGACGAACTGCTCTGGATCGTCGGGTGCAGCTACGCCGGGCTGCCGACGGCTGCCGGTGACGTGCGCAACGTCATCGGGTCGAGCATGGCCTTCCGCCGTGACGTCCTGCTCGCCGCCGGGGGCTTCCGCTCCGGGATCGGCCGGGTCGGCAACCAGCCGCTCGGGTGCGAGGAGACGGAACTCTGCATCCGGATCGCCCAGATGCGGCCCGAGGCGCGCATCCGGTACGAACCGCGGTCGAACGTGTCGCACCGCGTCTCGCCCGACCGGGTCACCATGCGGTACCTCCGTCGACGCAGCTACTACGAGGGCATCTCGAAGGCCGTGCTGAGCCGCCGGGTCGGTGCGAAGGACTCGCTCTCGAGCGAGGGCACGTACCTGACCCGGGTGCTGCCCGGCGCGCTCCTGCGGGAGCTCGGAGCGCTCGGACGGGGCGGGGGCGTGCGCGCCCTGGCGATCGTGACGAGCGTCGTGGCGACGGTCCTCGGGTACGCCGTCGGGCGGACCCTCGGGACGGTCGTCGTGCGCACGCCGGCGGCGGCCCCGGCCCCGGAGCGCGTCACGGCCTGACCCCTGGTGGCCCTGCGACACAGCGGCCCCGGCTCCCCACTCGGGGTGCCGGGGCCGCTGTCGTGTCCGGGGTCGCTGTCGTGTCCGGGTGCGGCGTCGTCGTCGTGTTCGGGTGCGGCGTCTCGTGGCGCGACGTGCCGTTGCACGACCGGAGGCACCTCGCGCCGCGTGATCACGCGGTGCGAGGTGCCTCCGGTTGTGCGGTGCCCGCCCGGCGAGCGTGCGCGGTGGGCCTGCACACCGGCACCGGCACCGGCGCCGGCACCGGCACCGGCGCCGGCACCGGCGCGCGGGCGCCGACGGTGTGGCCCCTGCGCGCCGGTCGGGTCAGGCGGTGCGGCCGCGTGCGGCCCGGAGCCGCTGGACGAACCACGGCATGCAGGCGACGACGCCGACGATCCGCACGACGTTCCACGGCAGGTCCTGCGGCGCCAGCAGCGACGCGGCGGCCAGGAGCACGGCGGGGACGACGACGAGGAACACGCGGCGACCGGGGCCGCGCCACTCACGACGGTCCGGCAGCGCTGCCTGCTGCAGCACGGCCAGCAGGGCGTACGCGACGACGGTCGCCAGCGCCGCGCCGGCGATGCCGAGCGGCGGGACGAGGAGCAGGTTGGCCCCGATGTTCGCGACGGCCGCGACGGCCGCGATGACCCCGACCGCGACACCGCGGCGCTCGACGATCAGCAGACGACCGGTCGCGCCGCTCGCGACGACCGGGAACGCGGTGAGCGCGACGACGAACACGACGACGGTGAGCTGCTCGACACGGTACGACGCAGGCGCGAGGATCGGCAGCGCCACGGGGGAGACGAGGGTCACGGCGAGCAGGACCGGCGCGAGCAGCAGGTAGAGCTCGTCACGTGCGTGCATGGCCAGGCGGCGACGGGCGACCGCGTCGCGGAGCGCGGCGAAGTGCGGCGCCCACGCGCTGTTCGTGAACGTCAGGAGCAGGATGACCGCCGATCCGACGACGTAGGCGATCTGGTAGCGGGCCACCTCCTCCGGGCCCAGCAGCCGCTGCACGATGATGCGGTCACCGGCGTTGAGGACGAAGTACGACAGGTTGCCGAGCGCGATCGGCACGCCGAGCCGGAACGCGCGGGCGGTGACCGCGCGGTCCAGCAGCCCGCCGAGGCGGGGCCGGACGGCGACGAGCCCGATCACCATCGCCGTGCCCTGGGCGACGACCCCGCCCCAGGCGTAGGTGGTCGCGTCGGCGTGCACGAGGACCAGCAGGCCGAGGCCGATGATCGAGCCGCCGACCGAGGACAGCAGGCTCGTGACGGCGAAGACGCGGATGCGGTCCTGCGCGACGAGCAGGGCGAGGGACATCTGCACGAGGGCGGCGGGCAGCGTCCACAGCACGGCGACCAGGAGCAGCGGGTGCTCACCGACGAAGCCGGCGGCGTCGCCCCAGACCGGGATCGTCCCGAGCGCGACGAGCGTGACGACGGTCGCGAGGACCGCACCGACGGAGACGAGGCCCCGCGCGGCGCGTTCGTCGCCGTCCTCGGCCCGCTGGAGCACCGCGGCCTGGTCGAGGCCCGCGACGGCGAGCACGCCGAGTGCCTGGTAGAGGGCGATCGCCGAGGCGAGCACACCGAACTCCGACTGCGGCAGCAGGTGCGCGAGGACGGGGGAGACGAGCGAGCTGACGACGAGCTGCATCGACCAGATGACGACGTAGAGCATGCCGCGCCCGAACAGGACCGACGCGCCGCGCTGGACGGCGGTGCTGCCGGTCGACGTGCCCGGTCCGTCCGACGCCGACCCAGACGTCGACGCCGACGCCGGTGTCTGCGCCGGCTCGGCGACGTGCCGTCCGGCGTGCGGCTCGGCGGGGACGGCGGTCGTCCCGGTCTCCGGTGCTCCGCTCACGGGGCGGTGACCTCCGTGCGACGCTGACCGCGCAGCCCGACCGCCGCGTCGACGAGGTCGAGCAGGTCCGAGCTCCGCTCCGTGGAGAACTTGCGGGCGAAGACCTGGGGCAGCTCGTCGCCGGCACCGGTCCACCGGTCCAGCAGCCGCCCCGCGTCCGCCGTGGTCAGCCACGGCGGGCTCTTCATCCGCGTCCCGTCCCAGCCGATGTACCACGGCGAGTGCTCGACGTGCTCGTCGGCGAACCCGGGCACCAGGGCGGGGGAGTTGAGGATCGACGGCACGAGCGACTCGTCCGCGATCCACGCGCGCCGCCAGAACCGGACGAGGTCCGGACACGCATCGACGACGTCGAGCACCGCCTGGGCGTGCTCACGGCTGATGAGCTTCATCTGGGATCCGCCGGTCAGGACGACGTCCCGCGGCAGTCGGCGCGGCACCGGCAGGCGCAGCATGTGCTTCCGCCAGGCCCAGTGCCGGTAGCGGAAGCGCGACCACCCGCCACCACGCCAGTCGGGGTGCGGCAGGGGGTGCGTGATGAGGAAGGACCGTCCGCGGTGCGCCTCGAGCAGCGCACGGATCTCGTCCGGGGTCGCCAGCGGGTAGTCGCTCCCCGTGAGGACGGCGACGTGGGTGGCGTCCGTCTGCGCGAGCGCGGCACGGTAGCCGGCGATCTCGGCGGCCGCGTTCTCCCACCGCGCCCATCCGGTGCGCTGCCGGTCGAGCAGCCGGACACGGGACGGCAGACCCTCGGTCATGGCACCGTGCACGTCGTCCGGGGTGCGGACGTCGCAGTGCAGGAACACCGGGAAGGGGTCCAGTGCCTCGACGAGCCGGCGGACCTGCACCGGGTCCTCGTGGGCGAGGACGACGCAGGCGGGAGCCGCGGTGGGGATGGCCATGGACGCGACGCTAACCGCGCCGTTCCGGGCCGGACAAGGCGGTCCGGGGGTGGCTGCGGGGATGCGGCGGTTTCCCGCACGCTCCCCACCGCGACGGTGTCAGCGACGGCGGCGGAACCGCGGGCAGTCGCAGAGGGCGCAGTCGGATCCGGGACGGTAGTGCTCGTGCGCCTCCTGCTGGTGGCCGCACACGCAGGTCGTGGTGTCGGTGTCGGTGCCCGGCAGCATGCGTCCTCCTCGTGCCCGGCGCGCGGTCGCCGGATCGCCCCTCGATCCTAGGGGGACGACCGACCGGGCGGCGGGAGGATCAGCGGGTCGGGAACCGGCCGGACTCCACGTCACGCCACCGTCGCCGACTCCGCACCCACGCGGCCGGACCCGCCGGGAACCCCCGGAACTCGTGGTACGCCAGCGACCGCGGCACCGGGACCACGGCGACGGGCGCCGCGGCAGCAGCAGCGCCGGCTGCGTCGTCGGTCCCGCGACCGCGTCGGAGGGTGGCCACGACGCCGCGGACCTTCCGGCCCGCGGCGAGCGGGACGAGGCGTGCGAGGACGGCGAGGTGCCGCCGGTCCCGTGCGACGAGCGCGCAGAGCAGCGCCGTGTAGCCGACGCCGTTGCCGCGGAGCTGCGCGTGCAGGGCCTCGACGGTGCGGCGGTGCCGGTGGTGCACGACCGCCGTGGGTTCGAAGCCGACCCGCCCGCCGCGCCACAGCGTCTCGACGAACATCGCGAGGTCCTCGCCGCCGCGTGCGGGGGAGCCGGCACCGAGGGTGGTGTCGAACCCGCCCACGACCTCGAGCAGCTCGCGCCGGAACGCCATGTTGGCCCCGGCGCCGTACGCCCCGATGCCGTAGACCGGGAAGCGGCCGCGCACGCTGCCGTCGGGGCGCACGGCGGCGACCTGCGCGTGCCGCATCGTCCCCGGGACGTCGTCGGGCACGATCGTCACGGGATCGAAGGTGCGCTCGCCGCTGAACCCGCCGTAGTACGCCTCGTACCAGACCTGCGCGGGCGTCGCGAGCTCGGTCGGCAGGATCACGCCGCTCACCGCGTCGAGCCCGGGTTCGGTGGCGAAGCGCTCGCCGAGGGCGCGGAGCCACCCCGCGTCGACCTGCACGTCGTCGTCGGTGAAGGCGACGACGTCACCGTGCGAGGCGGCCACGCCGGCGTTCCGTCCGGCGGAGAGCCCGGGCCGCCGTTCCGTGACGAGCCGGACGTTGCGCCCCGCGAGCACGGCGGGCAGCGGGTCGTCGGCGGGCACGCGGACGCGGTTGTCGACCACGACGACCTCGTGCCGGGGGTAGTCGAGGTGCTCGAGCACGTCGAGCAGCCGACCGAGGTCCTCGACCCGGTCGACGACGGTCGAGACCACGACCGAGATCGACGGCAGTGCGTCGTCCGGCACCACGCGGGGCGTCCGGTGCGGGGCGCCCGCGGTGCCGACGAGGGGGGCGAGGACGCGTGCGGCGTCGGCCGGGTCCGCGGTGAGTGCCACGTCGGCCGTGCAGACGGGGTGACCGCCGCGGTACCCGACGACCAGGGCGGACGACCCAGCGTCGTCGGCGACGAGCTCGGGCAGCGGCGCGTCGAGGTCGACCCGGACGACCCGACGGGGCCCGGGCAGGGCGACGGCGGCGGTGGTGGTGGCCATGGTCGGGGACGCTACGGCCCCCGGGGCTGCCGGACAACGTCGGCGGTCGACGGAGGCGGGGACGGTGCGGAACCCCGCAGCGCCGCCCCCACCGCGGGCCGGCACACGGGTGGGTGCGGGAGCGTGCGCACGAGCTCGTGCAGGAGCGAGGCCGAGTGAGCGCTCACCAGGGGAAAGGCGTCCGCGGTGCCGTGGTCACGAGCCGGTCACGACTTCGCGGCGACCGGTTGCGGAGCCGTCGCGAGCGGGCGTAGCTTCCTCCTCCAGCAGGCAGCGTCGCCTGCTCCAGGCGGTCGCCGTCCGCGTGCGGACGGCGTCCTCCCTGGTGATCTCGATGAGGAGACAACGCTGTGAACACAACCCGCACCAAGGTGCGCCTCGCCTCCGTCGCCGGGCTCGCCGCCGTCGGCCTCGTGCTGACCGGTTGCTCGGCCGGCGGTGCCGCGAACACGGACGACGCGAAGAGCGGCCAGGACAGCCGCGGTCCGATCACCTACGTCCAGGGCAAGGACAACTCGAACGTCGTGCGACCGCTGATCGAGAAGTGGAACGCCGCCCACCCGGACGAGAAGGTCACGTTCAAGGAGCAGTCCGACCAGGCCGACCAGCAGCACGACGACCTCGTGCAGCACTTCCAGGCCAAGGACGAGAACTACGACGTGGTCGACGTCGACGTTGTCTGGACCGCCGAGTTCGCCGCGAAGAGCTGGCTCACCCCGCTGACCGGCTCGATGGCGATCGACACCTCGAAGCTCCTGCCGTCCACCGTGAAGACGGCGACCTACAACGACACGCTCTACGCGGCGCCGCAGACCTCCGACGGCGGACTCCTCTACTACCGCAAGGACCTCGTCAAGACGCCCCCGACGACGTGGGACGAGATGATGCAGGACTGCGACATCGCGAAGCAGGCCGGCATCGGCTGCTACGCGGGGCAGTTCGCGAAGTACGAGGGCCTCACGGTGAACGCCTCCGAGGCCATCAACGGCGGCGGCGGCTCGATCCTCGGCAAGGACGGCGCACCCGACGTCGACACCACGGCCGCGAAGGCCGGTCTGCAGAACCTCGTCGACGCGTTCAAGGACGGCAACATCCCCGCCGAGGCGATCACCTACCAGGAGGAGCAGGGCCGCACCGCGTTCGAGGACGGCAAGCTGCTGTTCCTGCGCAACTGGCCGTACGTCTACAACCTCGCCAAGACCGACGGGTCGTCGAAGGTCAAGGACACGTTCGGGATCGCTCCGCTGCCCGGCAAGGACGGTGTCGGTGCCTCGACCCTCGGCGGGCACAACGCGGCGATCAGCGTGTACTCGAAGCACAAGGCGACGGCGCACGACTTCCTCGAGTTCCTGATCTCGAACGACACGCAGAAGTTCTTCGCGACCCAGGGCTCGCTCGCCCCGGTCGTCGGCGACCTCTACACCGACTCCGAGCTCACGAGCAAGCTGCCGTACCTGCCGACGCTCCTGAAGTCGATCGAGTCGGCCGAGCCGCGTCCGGTCACGCCGTTCTACCCGGCCGTGACGAAGGCGATCCAGGACAACAGCTACGCCGCGCTGAAGGGCTCGAAGAGCGTCGACGAAGCCGTGAAGGACATGCAGAAGGCCCTGCAGTCGGCCACCAGCAGCGGCAACTAGTCGCGACCACGTGCCGGACTGGAGGCGCGGGACCA
The DNA here is from genome assembly GCF_030362955.1 of Curtobacterium citri. Taxonomy (NCBI): domain Bacteria; kingdom Bacillati; phylum Actinomycetota; class Actinomycetes; order Micrococcales; family Microbacteriaceae; genus Curtobacterium; species Curtobacterium citri. The sequence goes on along the minus strand of NZ_JAUCML010000014.1, from coordinate 55,246 downwards.
TCCCGCCCCGCGCCTCCCGTCCGCCCCTTCCTGCGTCCCGACACCCGCCCGAGGAGGCCGTCGAAGTGTCAGCAGCAACCGAGATCCCCGCAGCGATCCCGAACCCCACCGGCACGGAGCCGAAGCGCCGCCGCGGCGGCCTGAACGCCGAGCACGGCCGCTGGGCCGTGTACCTGATCGGCCCGACGATCGTGCTCCTCGCCGTCGTCATCGGCTACCCCGTCGTCAGCGCCGTCGTCCAGTCGTTCCAGCTCGACCAGGGCCTCGACAAGGCGACCGGCCTGTTCGTGCAGGGCGGCTTCGCCGGCATCACGAACTACGTGCACTGGCTCGGCCAGCAGTGCGGCACCACCACCTGCCCGCCCGGCAGCCTCGGCTCGCAGTTCTGGGTGTCGATGGGCAACACGTTCTTCTTCACGGTCGTGACCGTCGCCCTCGAGACCGTCATCGGCGTCTGGATGGCGATCATCATGAACCGCGACTTCAAGGGTCGCGCCCTCGTCCGTGCCGCGATCCTCGTGCCGTGGGCCATCCCCACCGCCGTCACCGCGAAGCTCTGGTACTTCATCTTCGACGCGAACGGCGTGCTCAACCACGTGCTCGGCCAGCAGGTCCTCTGGACGAGCGGCGAGTGGGCCTCCCGCTGGGCGGTCATCATCGCGGACACCTGGAAGACGACACCGTTCATGGCGTTGCTCATCCTGGCGGGCCTGCAGCTCATCCCCGACGAGGTCTACGAGGCCGCGAAGATGGACGGTGCATCGACGATGCAGCGGTTCTGGAACATCACGCTGCCGCTCGTGAAGCCCGCGCTCATGGTCGCCGTGCTCTTCCGTGTGCTCGACGCCCTGCGCATGTACGACCTGCCGGCGATCCTGACGGGCGGCGGCGGTGGCTCCGGCAACGCGACCACCACGCTGTCGATCCTCGTCGTCGACCAGATCCGGCAGGGGTTCAACTCTGCGTCGGCCCTCTCCACCATCACGTTCCTGGTGATCTTCGTCGTCGCGTTCGTCTTCGTCCGGTTCCTCGGCGCGAACGTCGTGCAGACCCAGGCCGCCCAGCAGAAGGGTGAGCTCAAGTGACCATCGCAGCCGACCGTCCCCGAGCGGTCCCGAACCCCCGTGAGCGGGTCGGTGAGCGCACCGACGTCCGTGTCCAGCGGCACACCGGGCAGAAGTTCCGCACCGCGATCCAGGCCGTGGTCATCGCGGTGTGGTGCCTGCTGCCGTTCTACTGGATGGTCGTCACGAGCTTCCGCGACGTCGGCTTCACCTTCGACGCCACCCCGTGGCCGACGCACGTCACGCTCGACAACTACACGACGGCGTTCTCGACCGCCCTCGGCAACCACCTCGGCCGGGCGCTGCTCAACAGCCTGCTCATCGGCGGGGTCGTGACGGTCATCGCGCTGCTCGTCGGCACGAGCGCCGCGTACGCGCTGGCCCGGCTCGAGTTCCGGGGGAAGTCGCTCATCGCGGGCGCCATCCTGGCCGCGTCGATGTTCCCGGGCGTCGCGCTCATCTCGCCGCTGTTCCAGCTCTTCACGGACATCGGGTGGATGGGCACGTACCAGGCGCTCATCCTGCCGAGCATCTCGTTCGTGCTGCCGCTGACGGTCTACACGCTCGCGAGCTTCTTCCGCGAGATGCCGTGGGACCTCGAGGAGGCCGCCCGCATCGACGGGTGCACCCGGATCCAGGCGTTCCGGCGGATCATCATGCCGCTGGCCGCCCCGGCCGTGTTCACCACCGCGATCCTCGCGTTCATCTCGAGCTGGAACGAGTACCTCATCTCCTCCCAGCTGTCCTCGGACGCCACCCAGCCGGTCACCGTCGCCATCGCATCGTTCGCCGGGTCGCAGCCGCACCAGGAGCCGTACACCGCGGTGATGGCGGCGGGCACGATCGTCACGATCCCGCTCGTCGTCCTCGTGCTCGTGTTCCAGCGGCGGATCGTGGCGGGCCTCACCGCCGGCGGCGTGAAGGGCTGAGTCACGTGGCCCAGCGCGCACCGCGGCGGCCGACCGCGCGGATCGAAGAGGCGATCGGCTTCGCCGGCACCTTCGGGCTCCTGTTCCTCGGCGTGACGGTGGCGTGCGAGGTCACCGGCCGGCCGGCGCTCGGGTGGGCGCTGGTGCTGCTCGTCTGCGTCGTCGCAGTGGTGGCGCTCGACCGGTGGCGGGTGGCCGTGCTCCGGCGGCACGCCGCGGCGACCGGCGTGGTGGACGGCATCGGGGCGGCGGGGCCCGCGCTGGGTCGGGTCGGACCGCGGGCCGTGGGCGGACCCGGGGACGGACGCGGTGCGACCCCGACGGGCCGTCCTGCGGAGGTACGGCGCGACGGCGACGGGTGACGCGCCTCCCGGCCGGTCGCCCACGCTCGCGCCGACGGGCGGAACCACGGATGCGACGTCGAACCAGGGCCGCGCCCTGGTTCGACGTCGGGAACCTGGTTCGACCCGACCGCGACGGCGACCGCAACCAGAACGCGACGGCGACGCCGCCGGCGCGTAGGGTCGCCCGCATGGAGGTCACCAAGCTCGAGCACGCCTGCCAGGTCGTCACCGCGGACGACGCCCGCCTCGTCCTCGACCCGGGCGGCTTCACCCGTCCGGTCGACGTGACCGGGGTCGTCGCCGTGGTCGTCACGCACGCACACCCCGACCACGTCACGCCCGAGCAGGTGCGGGGGATCCTCGACCGGAACCCCGACGCGGTCGTGCTCGGGCCGGCGGGCGTCGCCGACGCGCTGGGCGCGGCCGGCATCCCGGTGGACGTCGTCACCGACGGCGACCACCGCACGATCGGGCCGTTCGCGCTCGACTTCCACGGCACGCGCCACAACGTCATCCACGCCTCCGTGCCGGTCGTCGACAACACCGGTGTGCTCGTGGACGGCCGGCTGTTCCACCCGGGCGACGCGTACACGGTCCCCGGTGTCCCGGTCGAGGTCCTGGCCGCTCCCGTCGGTGCCCCGTGGCTCAAGGTGGGGGAGATGATGGACTGGATCGCCGCCGTCGCCCCCCGTCGTGCCTTCCCGGTCCACGAGGCGACGCTCTCCGAGGTCGGCCTCGGGATGCACGTCGACCGCCAGCGCGAGGCCCTCGGTGAGGGGGAGCTCGTGGTGCTCCGGCCCGGCGAGACGCTCGCGCTCTGAGGCGGCACACCCGGGCGACACGCCTCGTTTTGGCAGCGCGGCACTGCTGTGCCATACTTATCGGGTTGTCGGAACGGCCCCATCGTATAGCGGCCTAGTACGTCGCCCTCTCACGGCGGTAACGCGGGTTCGAATCCCGCTGGGGTCACCACAGGTGGCTTGCCTCCGAGTCCGACAACACGTGTGCTCCGTCCGCGGAGACCACGGCCCCATCGTATAGCGGCCTAGTACGTCGCCCTCTCACGGCGGTAACGCGGGTTCGAATCCCGCTGGGGTCACACACGACACGAACCCCCGTCGAGCTCCGGCTCGGCGGGGGTTCGTCGTCCCGGTCCCGGTCCCGGTCCCGGTCCCGGTGTCGGTGCCGTCAGCCGCCGGTCCGCGCACGCTGCGCCAGCCGCGCGTTCGCCGTCGTCGCCGCGCCCGTCATCCTGTCGAGGAACGCCAGTGCCGCCCGGGCGTCGTCCGGCTCCGTCGCGCGCAGCGTCCCGGCGATCTCGTGGCCGGCGAACCCGAGGAACGCCGCGTTCGCACGCTGGGCCCGCTCGGTCGTCCGGAGCGTGACCCGTCGCCGGTCCGTGCTCTCCCGGTGGCGGGTGACGTGTCCGGCGGCCTCGAGTCGGTCGACGAGCACCGAGGTCGCGCCGGACGTCATCCCGATCCGTCGCGCGAGCTCCGCGGGGGACAGCGGTTCCCCCGCGCGCTCGGCCCAGAGCACCTGGCCCAGGGCGTTCGCGTCGGAGGGTGTCAGGTCCACCCAGGCGCCGAGGTGCCGGTTGAGCTCGTCGAACGCGACGGCCCAGTCCCGGAGCCGTTGCATCACGGCGACCTCGACGTCGGTCCACGCGGTGTCGAGCGGGTCGACGTCCATCCAGCTTCCTCCACAGTCAAGTTGCTTCACTGTAAAGCGCGGCGGCCGGACGGTCGTCCGACACCCCGTCCCGAGGAGCAGGACATGTCCGCACCACACGCAGTGATCTCCGGAGCGAGCATCGCAGGTCTGTCCGCCGCCTGGTGGCTGCGCCGCACCGGGTGGGAGGTCACGGTCGTCGAACGCGCGCCGTCGTTCCGGACCGGCGGCCAGAACGTCGACGTCCGCGGGGTGGCCCACGAGGTGCTCGAGCGGATGGGCCTCGTCGAAGCGGTCCGTGCGGCGAACACCACCGAGACCGGCACGGTGCTCGTCCGGCAGGACGGCTCGGTCCGCGCCGAGCTCCCGAGCGACGGGCCGGACGGCGCGACCGCCGAGCTCGAGGTCCTCCGCGGGGACCTCGCGCGGATCCTGCTCGACGACCTGCCCGACGGGGTCGAGGTCCTCTACGGCGACACCGTCGCCGCCGTGACCGACCGCGAGGACGCCGTCACCGTCGTCACGACCGGCCGACGACGGCTCGACGCCGACCTGCTGGTCGTCGCCGAGGGTGTGCGCTCGTCCACGCGTGACCTGGTCTTCACCGGACTGGGCGACGTGGACCCCCGGGACCTCGGCGTGACGATGGCGTTCGGCACGATCCCCCGCACCGCGGACGACGACGACCGGTGGCGGTGGTACACCGCGGTCGGGGGTCGGCAGGTGCACCTCCGGCCGGACCCGTACGGGACGACCCGCGCGATCCTCGCGTACGCGGGGGAGGACGACCTCGTCGACCGAGGCCGCGGCGACCTCGTCGACGCCCTGCGCCGGCGGTACGAGGGGGTCGGGTGGGAGACCGACCGCGTGCTCGAGGGGTTCGCGGCCACCGACGACCTCTACGTCGACCGGCTCACGCAGATCCGGATGCCGTCCTGGCGGCGTGGACGCGTCGCCCTGGTCGGCGACGCCGCGTGGTGCGTCACACCCATGGGTGGTGGCGGCGCGTCCCTCGCGCTCACGGGCGGGTACGTCCTCGCTGCTTCGGTGGTCGGGGCCGTGGACGGCGCGGCCGTGGACCGCGACTTCGTCGACGGCCCGCTCGACCGTGCGACGGTCGAGCGTGCGCTGACGTCGTTCGACGACTGGATGCGGCCCCTCGTCGACGACGTGCAGGGGATCCCGGACGGCATGATCCGCTTCGCCTACCCACGGAGCCGGGTCGGTCTGGCGGCCCGGCGAGCGGCCGACGCGGTCCTGCTCGGGACACCGCTCCGGAAGCTCGCGGCGCGCATGACGCAGGTCGCCGACACCGAGCGGCCGCTGCCGCCCCTCGTCACGGCGTCCTGAACGCGGACCGGTGCCGGTCCGGCGCCCGGTCGGTCGGCGCGACGGACGGGAGGCGCGGGGCCGGCCCGCACCGCGCCTCCCGTCTGGCGCCCGCTCAGTCCGTCGGCGCCACGCGTCCGTCGACCAGGCGCGCGACCTCGCGCGCGGCCGCCCGACCGGCGCGGTTCGCGCCGATCGTCGACTGCGACGGTCCGTACCCGACCAGGTGGACGCGCGGGTCGGACGCCACGCGGGTCCCGACCATCGCGATGCCGCCCGACGGTCCGCGCAGACCGAGCGGGGTGAGGTGGTCGAGCGCGGCCCGGAAACCGGTGGCCCAGAGCACGACGTCGACCGAGGTGGACGACCCGTCTGCCTCGACCACGCCGTGGGGCGTCATCCCGGTGAACATCGGTCGGCGCTCGAGCACGCCGCGCTCCCGGGCGGCGAGGGCGTAGTCGGTCCAGAGCAGGCCCGTGTACGAGACGATGCTGCCCGGGACACGGCCCGCGGCGACGTCCGCGGCGACCCGGCGCTCGACGTCGACGCCGTCGAGCTCGTGCACGAACGCGCCGGGCAGGAACACCGGTTCGCGACGCGTGTACCAGACGGTGTCGGTCACGCGGCTGACCTCCTCGAGGAGCTGCACGGCGGAGATGCCCCCGCCCACGACGGCGACCCGGCGGCCGCGGAACCGCTCGGCAGCGACGTACTCGCGGCTGTGCAGCTGCTCGCCGAGGAAGCGCTCCGCGCCGGGCACCTCCGGGACGACCGGTGTGTCCCACGTGCCGGTCGCGTTCACCACGGCGGACACCCGCCAGTCGCCGCGGTCGGTCTCGATCGTGAGCGGGCCGTCGGTGGTCCCGGCCGGGGACCGCACGGCGCGGACGTGCACGGGGCGGTGGACCGGCAGGCGCTCGTGCTCCTCGTACGCCGCGAAGTAGCGGGGGACCGCGGAGCGGCTCGGCTCCTCCTGGTCGATCTCCGGCAGCGGCATGCCGGGCAGCGCGAAGATGCCGTTCACCGTGCGCATCCGGAGCGACTCCCAGCGGTGCTGCCAGGCGCCGCCGGGGCGGTCCCCGGCGTCGAGCACGACGACGCTCGGAGCCGTCGGAGCCGTCGGAGCGGTGTCGAGCCCGACGGGGGCGAAGCCGCGGGCGACCAGGTGGTGCGCGGCCGACAGGCCGGCCTGGCCGGCGCCGATCACCGCGACGGTCGCGAGGGACGGCGGGGTGGGCACGGTCCAACGGTAGTCGTGTGCGACCCGGAGGACAGTCCGGGCCGACCGATCGTTCTTCCCCCACCGTGCTGTTCAGTCTGCCTACGAGTAAGGTTAGGCTTACCTAACGTGAACAGCACGCAACCACTGCTCGAGATCCTCATGTCCGACCGTGCCGATCGGTACCGAACGGTCGTCGGCGGTGCCGTCGACCGGACCGCGACCCGCCTGGCGGCCGTCACGACCCCGACCACCGACACCATCGCAGCCGTCCTCCGCGACCGCGTCGCCGCCGTCGACCTCGACCGGCCGCTCGGTTCTGCCGAGGCCGCGGTCGACGAGGTCGACGACCTCGTCACGGCCGAGGCCGTCTGGTTCCACGACCCCGGCTACCTGGCGCACCTGAACTGCCCCGTCGCCGTCCCCGCGGTGGCCGCCGAGGCGGTGCTCGCCGCCGTCAACACCTCGGTGGACACCTGGGACCAGTCGCGGATCGGCACCGAGGTCGAACGCCGGGTCGTCTCGTGGGTCACCGACACGATCGGCTTCACCGCCGGTGACGGGGTCTTCACCTCCGGCGGCACGCAGTCGAACCTGCACGCCCTGCTCCTGGCACGCCAGGCGGCGACCCGGGCCGGCCGCGGTCCCGCGCTCGACGACCTCGTCGTGTTCGCCACCGTGTCCAGCCACTTCAGCGTCCGGCGGTCGGCGATGGTCCTCGGGCTGCCCGAACGCGCGGTCGTCGACGTCGCCACCGACGCCGCCGGCCGGATGCGTCCGGACGACCTCGCCCACGCGATCGCCGATGCCCGACGTGCGGGGCTGACGCCGATGGCCGTCGTCGCCACCGCGGGGACGACCGACCGCGGCTGCATCGACCCGCTCGAGCCGATCGCCGACGTGTGCGACCTCGAGGACGTCTGGCTCCACGTGGACGCCGCCTACGGGTGCGGACTGCTCGTGTCCCCGACCCGACGGCACCTACTGGACGGCATCGAGCGCGCCAGGAGCGTCACGGCGGACTTCCACAAGTCGTTCTTCCAGCCGGTGTCGTCGAGTGCCCTGCTCGTCCGTGACCCGGCCGACCTCCGTCGTGCCTCGTGGCACGCCGACTACCTCAACCCCGAGGACGCCGACGAGCCGAACCAGGTCGACAAGTCGCTCCAGACCACGCGGCGCTTCGACGCGCTGAAGCTCTGGACGACGCTCCGGGCGAGCGGCGGTCCGGCGATCGGGCGGGCCTTCGACCGGGTGCTCGACGTCGCCGAGCGCGTGCACGACCACGTCCGGCGGCACCCGGACCTGGTGCTCGTCGCCCCGACCCAACTCAGCACGGTGCTGTTCCGCTGGCAGCCGGACGGGGTGTCCGACGTCGACGCGGACGCCCTCGTGGGACCGCTGCGCGCGACACTCCTCGCGGAGGGGCGGGTGCTCGTCGCGAAGACGGTCGTCGACGGTCGGCCGACCAGCAAGCTCACGCTGCTGAACCCCGAGACCACCGTCGACCAGGTCGTCGCGTCGCTGGACCACGTGGTCGCGACCGCCGCGCGGCTGCACCATGTGCGGGTCCGCGGCCGCGCCCACGCCGGCGCCCACGGCGCTCCGACGACGGGAGCGGACCGATGACGACCAGTACGAGCACGAGCACCACCGTCCGCGACCTGGTCGGCATCGGCATCGGCCCGTTCAACCTCGGCCTCGCCTGCCTGACCGACCCGGTCGCCGACGTCGACGCCGTGTTCCTCGACCGGGCCGACGGCTTCGCCTGGCACCACGGCATGATGCTCGACGACGCCACCATCCAGGTCCCCTTCCTCGCCGACCTCGTCACGATGGCCGACCCGACCTCGCCGTACTCGTTCCTCGCGTGGCTCAAGGAGACCGGACGGCTCTACCCGTTCTTCATCCGCGAGGACTTCCACCCCCTGCGCGTCGAGTACGACGCGTACTGCCGGTGGGCGGCCGAGCGGCTCGACACCCTGCGGTGGGGTCGCCGCGTGGTGGCCGTCGAGCACGACCCGGACGCGGACCTCTTCACCGTGCACGCCGAGACCGCCGACGGACCGGAGCGGTACCTCACCAGGCACGTCGTGCTCGGCATCGGCACCGAGCCCGCGGTCCCCGACGCCCTCCGCGACCTCGACGGGCCGGTGGTGCACTCCGCCGGGTACCTGCCCGCCCGGGACGACCTCCGCAGCGCCGACTCGATCGCGGTCCTCGGCAGCGGGCAGTCCGCGGCGGAGGTCTACCGTGACCTGCTCGAGGGCATCCGCGACGGCGGCTACCGCCTCGACTGGATCACCCGCTCGCCCCGGTTCTTCCCGATGGAGGACACCAAGCTCACGCTCGAGATGACGAGCCCCGAGTACACCGACCACTTCCACGCCCTGCCCCGCGAGGTGCGTGACCGGCTCGGCCGCGAGCAACGCGGCCTGTACAAGGGGATCAGCGCCGACCTGGTCGACGAGGTGTACGACACGCTCTACCGGATGAGCGTCCGCGGGCCGGTGCCCACGACGCTCCGCACCGACACGAGCGTCGTCGCCGCCGACTGGTTGCCGGACCGCGACCGGTTCCGCCTGACGCTCCGGCACGGGCAGCTCGGCACCGAGGTGGAGCACGAGGTCGCCCGGCTCGTCCTCGCGACCGGGTACCGGCCGCGCACGCCCGACTTCCTCGCGCCCGTCGAGCACCTGGTCGCCCGTGACGACCGGGGACGGTTCGCGGTCGCCCGCGACCTGCACATCGACACCCTGGGCGGTCGCATCTGGGTGCAGAACGCCGAGGAGCACACGCACGGACTGACCGCCCCGGACCTCGGCATGGGCGCGTGGCGGAACGCGTCGATCATCCGGTCCGTCACGGGTCGCGCCGTGTACGGCCTGGAGGAACGGATCGCCTTCCAGGAGTTCGGCATGCCCGGTGGGCGGCCGGTCCCCGTCCCCGTGGCGAGCGCCGACGGCGCGGTGAGCGTCGGCCCCGCGGCGAGCGCCGACGACCCTGCGGTGGACCGCCGGGGCGCGACGGCCGGGATGACGGCGTGAGCGCCCCCGTGACGGTCGCCGTGCCGGCGGACGCGACCACGGGCCTCCCGTCCGTCCACCCCGTCGACCCGGACCGCGACGCCGCGCTCGTGCAGCGGTGGCTCGGGCACCCGGCGTCCTCGTGGTGGGCGATGACCGACCACGACGTCGACGCCGTCCGCACGTACCTGCGGGACGTGCAGGAGGACCCGGCGCAGACCGGCTGGCTGCTCCGCCGGCACGGGGAGCCGATCGCGTACGCGGAGACCTACGACCCGGGCGTCGTGCTCCTCACCGACGTGTGGGACGCGGAGCCCGGCGACGTCGGGATGCACCTGCTCGTCGCCCCACCGCCCGCGGACGGCCGCGTGCACGGGCTGACGAGCGCCGTGGTGCGGGCCGTGGTGGAGCACTGCCGCGACGCCCTCGGTGCACGACGGGTGGTCGTCGAACCGGACGTCCGCAACCTGGCGGTGCAGCGGAAGAACGCCGAGGTCGGGTTCCGAGCGCTCCGCGAGGTCGACGTCGACGGGAAGCGAGCGCTGCTCTCGGTGCTCGACACCGAGCGGATCGGGGTCCCCGACGACGACGGCCCCGCAGCACACCTGCGGCCCGAGCACCTGGAGCCGGCCCAACGGCACCTCGTCGCGAAGGCGATCGCCGAGTTCACGCACGAGCGGCTCGTCGCACCGCGCGCGGACGGGGACGCGTGGGCGCTCGACGCGGGGGACTCGACCTACCGGTTCCGCGCCCGGGTGCACCCGCTCGAGCACTGGGTCGTCGACGAGGCGTCCCTGACCCGCAGCCGCCGAGGGTCGTGCGGTCCGGTACCGCTCGACGCGCAGGAGCTGGTCCTCGGGCTGCAGCACGAGCTCGGGATCCCCGACGACCTGCTCGGCACCTACCTGGAGGAGATCGCCTCGACCCTGGCGTCCGCCGCAGCGAAGCACCGCCGCGGGGGACCGTCCGCGGCGCAGCTCGCTCACGGACGGTCCGACGGCGACGTCGTCGCGGGGTTCCAGGACGCCGAGGCGGCGATGACCGAGGGGCACCCGGCGTTCGTCGCCGCGAACGGCCGGATCGGCTTCGGCCTCGACGAGTACCGGGCGTACGCACCGGAGTCGGGCGGTCGGTTCCGGTACCGGTGGCTCGCCGCACGACGGGAGCACACGGACCTGGCGCTCGCCGCGGACCGCACCGAGCAGCAGCACTGGGCAGCCGAGCTCGACGGCGCAGCGGTCGACCGGTTCCGGGACACGCTCGAACGCCGGGGGCTCGACCCGGACGCGTACACGTGGTTCCCGGTGCACCCGTGGCAGTGGCAGCACCGGATCGCCGTCACCTTCGCGCCGGACCTCGGACGGCAGGACCTCGTCGACCTCGGCGACGGGCCGGACGACCACCAGCCCCAGCAGTCGATCCGGACGGCCCTCAACCGCGCGTCCCCGGGCCGCTCGTACGTGAAGACGGCGCTCGCCGTGCAGAACATGGGGTTCCTCCGGGGCATGTCCCCGGCCTACATGCGCACGACGCCGGCGGTGAACGACTGGGTCGCCGGCCTGGTCGCGGCCGACCCGGTGCTCGCCGACGCCGGCTTCGGGATCCTCCGCGAGCACGCGGCGGTCGGGTACACTGGCGATGCCTGGCACCGCATCGGGTCGGGGCCGGCGCAGCGGGGCGCGCCGCAGCGGAAGATGCTCGCGGCGCTCTGGCGCGAGAGCCCCGTCCCGCGGCTCACACCGGGGGAGCGGCCCGTCACGATGGCGGCCCTGCTGCACCGGGACGCCCGTGGCCGGTCGGTCGCCGCCGCGCTCGTGCAGCGGTCCGGGCTCGACGCCGCCACGTGGGTGGGACGGTACCTCGACGCGTACCTCCGTCCGGTGGTGCACTGCCTGACCGAGCACCAGCTGCTGTTCATGCCGCACGGCGAGAACCTCGTGCTCGTCCTCCGTGACGGCGTGGTGTCCCGGGTGTTCATGAAGGACATCGGTGAGGAGGTCGTCGTCGTCGGTGACGTCGCGGTCCCCGACGGGATCGAGCGGATCGTGCACCCCGTGGACGACGACGAGGCGGCGCTCGGCGTGTTCACGGACGTGTTCGACGGGGTGCTGCGACACCTGGCCGCGATCCTCGACGAGGACGGGGTGCTGCCGGGTGCGGTGTTCTGGCGGCTCGTGGGATCGTGCGTGGACGCGGCGTCGGTCGGTCGCGCCCGGCCGCTCGATCTGCGCGTGCCGGACTTCGAGCACTCGTGCCTGAACCGCTTGCAGCTGCGGAACACCCTGCAGATGGTGGACCTGTCCGCCCAGACGGAGTCCCTCATCCGTGCCGGACGGATGCCGAACCCCGTCGCTCGCTGAGGGTCCGGACACGAACCGGGGTCGCGAGCCGTCCCTGCGACTGCTCGCGGCCCCGGTTGTGCCAGGCTGGCCGGGTGACCAGTGCCGTGCAGCTCATCCGGACCGACCGCCTCAGCAGCGTCGCGGAGTACGCGTACGCCGCGACGGCTCCCGCCGGAGCACGACCGGTCTTCCTCGCCGGCGCCTGCCCGCTCGACGAGGACGGCCGGACCGTCGCCGTCGGCGATCCCCGCGGGCAGGCGGCGCAGTGCATGGCGAACCTCGAGACGGCGCTCGTCGCCGCCGGCGCCGGGCTCGCCGACCTCCTGCACACGCGGGTCCTCGTCGCCTCGTCCGACCAGGCGGACCTCGTCGCCGCGTGGCAGGTCGTCCGCGCCGCGATGGGCGACCACGACGTCCCGAGCACGCTGATGGGCGTCACCGTCCTCGGCTACGACGACCAGCTCGTCGAGGTCGAGGGTGTCGCCGCGGTGGTGGACTGACCGCCGTGGCGCTCGGGACGGGAACACGACCGCCGCACCTGCGCTGGCGGTCCCTCGGACTGGTCGCCGTCGGCGGCGCGATCGGCACCGGCGTCCGGGCCGCGCTCGCCGGGGCGTTCCCCGCCGTTGACGGCATCAGCTGGACGATCCTCGCGATCAACGTCGTCGGCGCGTTCTGCCTCGGACTGCTGCTCGAGTCGCTCGCGCAGCGCGGTCCGGACGAGGGGCGTCGCCGGAGCGTCCGGCTGTTCGTCGGCACCGGGGTGCTCGGCGGCTTCACGACGTACTCGACGCTCGCCGACGACACCGCCCGGCTGCTCGACGCGGGCCGCTGGGGTGCCGGTGCCGGGTACGCACTGCTCTCGGTCGTGCTCGGTCTCGTCGCCGCGGCGGCGGGAGCGTGGATCGCCGGCACACGGCGCGCCCGCCGCTCCGGAGCGGGGCAGGGCCGGTGAGTCCGCTCGAACTCCTCCTGGTCTCCGTCGGCGGCGGTGTGGGTGCCGCGCTCCGCCTCTGGCTCGACGGCATCGTCAAGGCACGGGTGAGCCGGTTCCCCCTCGGCACGTTGGTCATCAACGTGACCGGGTCGCTCGTCCTCGGCTTCGTCACCGGGCTCGGGGAGACCGGTGCACTCGGTCCCTCGACGGTCGCCGTGCTCGGGACGGGCATGATGGGCGGGTACACGACGTTCTCGACGGCGAGTGTCGAGACCGTCCAGCTGTTCCGGTCCGCCAGGCCCGGACCCGCCGTGCTGAACGGCCTCGGGATGCTCGTCGTCTCGGTCGGCGCAGCCGCGCTCGGCCTGTACACCGGAAGGAACACATGACCTCGGAACGCCCCGGCGAACTCGTCCTCGTCCGCCACGGAGAGACGGAGTGGTCGAAGAGCGGTCAGCACACCGGCCGCACCGACATCCCGCTCACCGAGCACGGCATCGAGCAGGCGGAGCGCGCCGGCCGGTACCTCGCCGACCGGACGTTCGCGCTCGCGCTGTCCAGCCCGCTCCAGCGTGCCCGCGACACCGCCGAGCTCGTCGGCGTCGACCCGGAGCTCGACGAGGACCTGTACGAGTGGGACTACGGCGCGTACGAGGGCCTGACCACCCCGCAGATCAAGGTCAAGCGGCACGGGCCGTGGGACCTCTGGACCGACGGCGTGCCCGCGGGGGACACCCCCGGTGAGAACGCGGCCGAGGTCCGCGTCCGCGTCGAGCGCGTGCTGAACCGCGTGCGGCCGGTGCTCGCCGAGGGCGACGACGCGATCGTCGTCGCGCACGGTCACGTCCTCCGCGCGCTCGGTGCCGCCTGGATCCGGCTCGCGCCGCAGGACGGTGCCGTGCTGAAGCTCGGGACCGCGACGGTCAGCTCGCTCGGGTACGAGCACGGGCGCCCCGTCATCGACTCCTGGAACGTCACGCCCGGCGCCTGACGCCTCCGCACGACGCAACGCGGGCGGTTCCCCGCAGCGACATCACGCTGCGAGGAACCGCCCACGTTGCGTTCCGCGAGCCCGACGTGCCGCGGGTCAGACCGTCCGGATCGCGCTCGTCGCGCCGAGCGCGCGACCCCGCCGACGCTCGATGGCCCGCCCCAGCACGAGCAGCCCGACGCTCACCACGGCCCCGAGCGTCGTCTGCGCGATCCGGTCGAGCGCGAGGAGCTCCGGCGCCTCCGGCAGGCTCAGCCACGACACGGCGAGCGCGAGCGGCGTGAGGAACAGCAGCGTCACGGCGTAGTGCCGCGCGACGAAGATCTCCGCGAATAACTGCCCGATCACCGCGATGACCACGATCCACCACGCCGAGGGCTCGAGCAGCAGGATCCCCACCGCGACGACCGTGCCGCCGATGGTGCCGACGAAGCGCTGCACCGCGCGGACGACGGTGTGGCGCTGCCGGATCGCGGGCAGCGTCGACACGACCGCGATGACGGCCCAGTACGGGTGCCCGAGCCCGGGGACCGTCTCGGCGACCGCACCGGCGACGAGGGCGCCGACGACGTTGAGCCCGACGGTCTCCCACACGGCGGCCGTGCGGAGGACGGCGAGCGACCGGTGCTTGCGCTGGGCGATCGGACGGAAGACATGGGGAGCCCGCGGGTGCAGCACGAGCCGGATCAACCCGCCGGACATCGCCACGAGCCAGGCCCAGGCGAGCGAAGCGACGATGATCGTCGCGACGAGCGGCAGGTCGGCGGGACGGACGGGCACGAGCGCCGACACGCAGAACGCGAACACGGGGAAGATCGGCTGCGCGGGGATGGTCTGCAGCGCACTGAGCGTGCAGACCGCGACGACGAGGACCACCACGAGCCCGACGCCCTGCAGCCACAGCGGCGCACCGGACAGCGACACCGCGAGCCCCGCCGCCATGCACGCGCCCTGGAGCGCGGCCGCGATCCCCGTGGTCACCATCCGCTGCCGGTACGGCTCGGTCGCGCCGAAGATCGCGGTGAACCCGGCGAACATCGCGAACGCCGCGTACCCGGGCATCCCGAGTGCGACGAGCAGTGCGAGCGGGACGCCGCCGGCGATCGCGGCGCGGGCTGCGCCCTCGAGGTTGGTGGTCCGGGTCGAGTGCGCAGGTGTCGTCATGTCGCTCCCATCCTCCCACCGCGACGAGTGTCGTCGACGCGGACCCGGTGCACCGGGCGAGGTCGCGGCCGGACGGGAGGCGCGCGGCGGCCGTGCGCCGCGCCTCCCGTCCGGCTCCCGGGGGCGTCCGACCGCCCGACGCGCGTTGGTATACCAACCTGCTAGACTCGCCGGACCACGCCGCACCCGCGGCGTACCGACGTCAACGAGGAAGGGCCGGGCCGATGGGAAAGACGCTCGCCGAGAAGGTGTGGGACGACCACGTCGTGGTCAAGGGCGAGGACGGGAACCCGGACCTCCTCTACATCGACCTCCACCTCGTGCACGAGGTCACGAGCCCGCAGGCGTTCGACGGCCTGCGCCAGGCCGGCCGTCCCGTGCGCCGCCTCGACCTGACGATCGCGACCGAGGACCACAACACCCCGACGCTCGCGATCGACCGGCCGATCGCCGACCCGACGAGCCGCACCCAGATCGAGACCCTGCGCCGCAACTGCGCGGAGTTCGGTGTGCGCCTGCACTCGCTGGGCGACGAGGAGCAGGGGATCGTGCACGTGGTCGGCCCGCAGCTCGGCCTGACGATGCCCGGCATCACGGTGGTGTGCGGCGACTCGCACACCTCCACCCACGGCGCGTTCGGTGCGATGGCGTTCGGCATCGGCACGTCCGAGGTCGAGCACGTCCTCGCCACGCAGACCCTGCCGCTGAAGCCCTTCAAGACGATGGCGATCACGGTCGAGGGCACGTTGCGCCCCGGCGTCACGGCGAAGGACATCATCCTCGCCGTGATCGCGGAGATCGGCACCGGCGGCGGTCAGGGCTACGTGCTCGAGTACCGCGGGTCGGCCATCCGTGCGCTCTCGATGGAGGGCCGCATGACGATCTGCAACATGTCGATCGAGGCCGGGGCACGCGCCGGCATGGTCGCGCCCGACCAGACGACGTACGACTACGTCCAGGGCCGCGACCACGCACCGACGGGGCAGGACTGGGACGACGCCGTCGCGTACTGGGACACCCTCGCCACCGACGACGACGCCGTCTTCGACGCCGAGGTGTTCATCGACGCCGACGCGCTCGAGCCCTTCGTCACCTGGGGCACGAACCCGGGCCAGGGCGTGTCCCTCTCCGAGAGCGTCCCGGACCCCGCGGGCTACGACGACCCGAACGACCGGGCCGCGGCGCAGCGGGCGCTCGAGTACATGGACCTGCAGGCGGGCACGCCGATGAAGGACATCGCGGTCGACGCGGTGTTCATGGGCTCGTGCACGAACTCGCGCATCGAGGACCTCCGCGCCTTCGCATCGGTCATCCGGGGCCGCGAGAAGGCACCGGGCGTGCGCGTGATGGTCGTGCCGGGGTCCGCCCGGGTGCGGCTCGAGGCCGAGGCCGAGGGGCTCGACAAGGTCTTCACCGACTTCGGGGCGGAGTGGCGCTTCGCGGGCTGCTCGATGTGCCTCGGCATGAACCCCGACCAGCTCGCGCCGGGGGAGCGCTGCGCGAGCACGTCGAACCGCAACTTCGAGGGCCGGCAGGGCAAGGGCGGGCGGACGCACCTCGTGTCCCCGCTCGTCGCCGCCGCCACCGCCGTCCGGGGCACGCTCTCGAGCCCGTGGGACCTGGAGCACGCCGAGTCGAACACCGTCCTCGAAGGAGCAGTCTGATGGACAAGACCACCACCGTCACCGGGATCGCCGCGCCCCTGCAGCGCTCGAACGTCGACACCGACCAGATCATCCCGGCGGTCTACCTCAAGCGCGTGACGAAGACCGGCTTCGAGGACGCGCTGTTCGCCGGCTGGCGCCAGGACCCGGAGTTCGTGCTCAACCAGGAGCGCTACCAGGGTGCCCGCGTGCTCGTCGCCGGACCGGACTTCGGCACCGGGTCGAGCCGCGAGCACGCGGTCTGGGCGCTCCGTGACTTCGGCTTCCAGGTCGTGGTCTCACCCCGTTTCGCGGACATCTTCAAGGGCAACGCGGGCAAGCAGGGCCTGGTCACGGCGATCGTGACCGAACCGGAAGTCGAGCGGCTGTGGGCCGAGATCGCGGCGAACCCGGGCATCGAGGCGACCGTCGACCTGGTCACGCAGCGCGTGTCGCTCGGCGCGGTGGACGTGCCCTTCGAGATCGACGCCTACACTCGTTGGCGGTTGATGGAAGGGCTCGACGACATCGGGCTCACCCTCCGTGACGAGACCTCGATCACGGAGTTCGAATCCCGCCGCTCCCGATGGCGGCCGAAGACATTGCCGGTGAAGTAGTGAACTCCCTCGTACAGGACGCAGCAGCAGCAGGGGCCCGCGTGGGCCTGAAGTCGGACGAGATCGTCATCCGGGGCGGCAAGCCGCTCGTGGGACGCATCGAGGTCCGCGGCGCGAAGAACCTCGCGACCAAGGCCATGGTCGCGTCGCTGCTCGGTGACACCCCGTCGATCCTCAAGGACGTGCCGGACATCTCCGACGTCAAGGTCGTCCGCGGCCTGCTCGAGGTGCACGGTGTGCGCATCACCGACCCTGCACGAGGCGAGCTCATCCTCGACCCGTCGAACGTCGAGTCGGCGCACTTCGCCGAGATCGACGCCCACGCCGGTTCGAGCCGCATCCCGATCCTGTTCTGCGGCCCGCTGCTGCACAAGCTCGGCGAGGCGTTCATCCCCGACCTCGGCGGCTGCCGCATCGGCGACCGCCCGATCGACTTCCACCTCGACGCGCTCCGCGCGATGGGTGCCGTCGTCGACAAGCAGGTCAACGGCATCCACCTGACTGCCCCGGACGGCCTCAAGGGCGCGAAGATCGAGCTGCCGTACCCGAGCGTCGGCGCGACCGAGCAGGTCCTGCTGTCGTCGGTCCTCGCCGAGGGCGTCACCGAGCTCCGCAACGCCGCGATCGAGCCCGAGATCATGGACCTCATCGCGATCCTGCAGAAGATGGGCGCGATCGTCACGGTCGAGCCGAGCCGCACGATCTTCATCGAGGGCGTCGAGTCGCTCCGCGGGTACACCCACCGCGCGATCAACGACCGCAACGAGGCGGCGAGCTGGGCCTCCGCCGCGCTCGCCACGAACGGCGACATCTTCGTCGAGGGCGCCGACCAGCAGGACCTCATGACGTTCCTCAACGTCTTCCGCAAGGTCGGCGGTGGGTTCGACGTCCAGGAGGACGGCATCCGCTTCTACCGCGAGCGCGAGGTCCTGCGCCCGGTCGTCGTCGAGACCGACGTCCACCCCGGCTTCATGACGGACTGGCAGCAGCCGCTCGTCGTCGCGCTGACCCAGGCCGAGGGCACGAGCGTCGTGCACGAGACCGTCTACGAGAACCGCTTCGGCTTCACCGACGCGCTGAACGAGATGGGTGCCGACATCGTCGTGCACAAGGAGGGCCTGCCCGGGCACGACCGCCGGGTCGCCCGTCGCCCCTTCGAGCAGGCCGCCGTCATCACCGGCCCGACGACGCTGCACGCCGCGAACGTGCGCGTCCCCGACCTGCGCGGCGGCTTCAGCCACCTCATCGCGGCCCTGACCGCCGAGGGCGAGTCGCACATCACGAACGTCGGCATCATCAGCCGCGGGTACGAGCACTTCATCCCGAAGCTGCGGAAGCTCGGCGCCGACTTCGACTTCGCGGGCTAGCCCGGTGGCGGCTGACGCGACCGGTCGCGGTCCGGCAGACGGAGCAGGGGACGGCCTGGAGGCACGGCGCACGTCCGCGACGGACGTCACCACGGGCCTCCCGGTCCCGGGGCGCCGGTGGCGCCGCGGTGAGCTGAACACGGCGTTCCGCATCACCGCGTCCGTGGTCATCCCGATCTTCCGGTTCTCGGCGCGGTACCACTGGCACGGGCCGAAGCGACTGCCCGAGGACGGCGCCTTCGTGCTCGCCCCGAACCACTTCACGAACATCGACCCGCTCGTGGTGGGCACGGCCGTGTGGCTGTCCCGTCGCGCGCCGCGGTTCCTCGCGAAGGCGTCGATCTTCCGGGTGCCGGTGGTCGGCAAGCTCATGTCCGGCATGGGGCAGATTCCCGTCGAGCGCTCCGGCCGCACGCGCCTGAACGACCCGCTCGGCGGCGGGAGGTCCGTCATCGAGCAGGGCGGGGCGATCATCGTCTACCCCGAGGGCACGCTCACCCGCGACCCCGACCTGTGGCCGATGCGCGGCAAGACCGGCGCGGTGCGGATCGCGCTCGAGAACGACGTGCCGATCATCCCGATGGCCCACTGGGGCACGCAGCGGATCATGCCGCGGTACGCCAAGAAGCTGCGGCTCTTCCCGCCGTCGCGCGTCGACGTGATCGTCGGCGACCCGATCGACCTGTCGGCGTACCGCGGTCGTCCGCTCGACCAGAAGACGCTCGTCGAGGCCACCGAGGTCGTCATGCAGCGCATCACCGAGCTGCTCGAGGAGCTCCGCGGCGAGCAGGCTCCCGCGGAGCGCTGGGACCCGGCGGCGAACAACCAGAAGGAGACCGGCAAGTTTGAGTGACCACCGCCCGGGCCTCCGCCCGCACGAGGACCACCCGGACCCCGCCGTCGCCGCGCGCGGTGCGGTCGACACCGCCGCCATCCGCGTGGTGATGCAGTCCACCGACAAGCCGCGGGTCGCCGTGATCGGTGCCGGCAGCTGGGGGACCACCTTCGCCAAGGTGCTCGCCGAGGGCGGGGCGACGACGGTGCTCTGGGCCCGGCGTCCCGAGGTCGCCCGCGAGATCACCGAGACGAAGCGCAACTCCGGGTACCTGCCCGGCATCAACCTCCCGCGCACCCTCACCGCGTCGACCTCCCTCGAGCAGGTCCTCGCCGACGCGCAGCAGGTCTACGTGTCCGTGCCGTCGCAGTCGCTGCGGTCGAACCTCGACGCGATCGCGCCGCTGCTCGGCGACGACGTGCCGGTCGTCAGCCTGATGAAGGGCGTCGAGAAGGCCACGGGCCTCCGGATGAGCGAGGTGCTCCACGAGGGGCTCGGGATCGACCGTGACCGCATCGCCGTCGCGAGCGGCCCGAACCTGGCGCTCGAGATCGCGCGGCGGCAGCCGACCGCCGCCGTGGTCTCGTCCACGTCGATCGACACCGCCACCGCGGTGGCCGCGGTCGCCACGAACCCGTACTTCCGCTCGTTCACGAACACGGACGTCATCGGCACCGAGTTCGGCGGGGTGCTCAAGAACCTCATCGCCGTCGCGATCGGCATCGTCGACGGCGTCGGCTACGGCGAGAACACGAAGGCCTCGATCATCACCCGGGGCCTCGCCGAGATGACCGACTTCGCCGTGTCGCTCGGTGCGCAGCCCTCGACGCTGTCCGGGCTCGCGGGCCTCGGCGACCTCATCGCCACGTGCCAGTCGCCGCTGTCGCGGAACAACACGGCCGGCCGCCTGCTCGGCCAGGGGTACCGGTTCGACGAGGTCGTGCGGCAGATGGACCAGACCGCCGAGGGCCTGGCATCGGTCGCCCCGATCCTCGAGCTCGCGGCGGCGAACGGCGTCGACATGCCCATCGTGGGCCAGGTGGCCGAGGTCCTCGCCGGTAGGCTCGATCCGCGCAACATCGCGCCGCACCTCACCGAGACCGACGAGCCCCAGGGCGAGTGACCGGTCCGGGCCCGACCAGCAAGGGGACCCCCATGCCCACGATCGCCCCCGCGCCCACGACCGTCGCCGTGCTCTTCGGCGGCCGGTCCAGCGAGCACGAGATCAGCTGCGTCACCGCCGGCGGCATCATGGACGTCGTCGACCGCTCGGCGTACACGGTCGTGCCGGTCGGGATCACGAAGGACGGCGCGTTCACGCTGCAGTCCGACGACCCGGCCCAGTGGGCGCTCCGTGACGGCGCGCTGCCCACCGTGCCGGACAACGGCACGCGCGTGGCGTTCCCGACGTCGCCGGCGACGAAAGAGCTCGTCGTCTCCCACCCGGACGGCACGGTCGCCACGATCGCGGTGGACGTGGTGTTCCCGATCCTGCACGGCCCGTTCGGCGAGGACGGCACGGTCCAGGGGCTCCTCGAGGTCGCCGGGCTGCCGTACGTCGGCGACGGCGTGCTCGCGAGCGCCCTGGCGATGGACAAGCACACCGCGAAGGCGGTGCTCGAGCACGCCGGGCTCCGGGTGGCCCCGTGGACGACGGTCCTCCGGCGCGAGTGGACCGCCGACCCGGACGGGGTCGCCGGCACGGTCGCGACGCACGGCTGGCCGCTGTTCGTGAAGCCCGCGCGCGCCGGCTCCAGCATGGGCGTCTCGCGCGTCGACGAGCCCGCGCAGCTCGCGGCGGCGATGGACCTGGCGTTCGAGCACGACGCCAAGGTGATCGTCGAACCGCGGGTCGTCGGGCGCGAGGTCGAGGTCGCCGTGCTCGAGGGCCGCGACGGTGTGCCGCGCACGAGCCTGCCGGGCGAGATCGTCGTCGCCGAGGACGGCTTCTACGACTTCGCCGCGAAGTACCTCGGCGGGGACGAGGCACTGCTGTGCCCCGCGCCGCTGACCGACGACGAGACCGCGGCGATCCGGGCCATCGGCGCCCGCGCGTTCGACGCCATCGGCGGCGCCGGACTCGCTCGCGTCGACTGCTTCCTCACCGAGGACGGGTTCGTGGTCAACGAGGTCAACACCATGCCGGGCTTCACGCCCCTGTCGATGTACCCGCGCTGCTGGGCGGCGTCCGGGGTGTCCTACGGCGAGCTCGTCACGGAGCTCATCGAGCTGGGCCGCACCGCCGTCCGCTGACGTCGCGGGCGCGGCAGCCCCGCACGCGTCAGCCCTGCACGTCTCAGCCCTGCACGTCCGAGGGGTCGAGGCAGGCGTGTCCGTCCTTCGGCAGCAGCGACACGACGTCCGACAGGTCCTGGACGACCTGGTCCGTCGTCCTCGTGGTGTCGATGACGACCTGCACCGCGGGGGACCGGCCGAAGGTCGTGTAGACGACCTGCGCCCCGCGGTCGTCGCGGATCCAGTCGACGCCGCCCTTGCTGAAGCACGGCAGGTCGGACACCGTCGGCACCGCGACGCCGCAGTGGTACAGCGCCGCGGTCGGGTCGCCCCACGCTGCGGTCGACTGCGCGTCGGTGTTCCGCAGCGCCTGGTCGTTCCCGACGACCGCCGGGAGCCGGACCTGGACGGCGGCGCACTGGGCGGCGTCGGCCGACGGAGCCGGGGCCATCGACACGGCGTTCGAGCAGCCCGTCAGCCCGGCGGCGAGGGCGACGAGGACGCCCGCGATCGCGGTCCAGCGGAGGGGGCGGCGCACGGTGTCCATCGACGTCCAGGCTACCGTTGCCCCGTGGACGCGACGTACGAAGCCTGGACCGGACCGACCGCGGGGGACACGGTCGGCACGGCCGGTGAGCTGGCGGTCCTCGACCGGATCGTCCGACGCCTGCCCGCCGGCACACCCCTGCTCGGCCCCGGCGACGACTGCGCGGTCGTCGCCGCTCCGGACGGCCGCTTCGTCGTGACGACGGACATGATGGTGCACGGGCCGGACTTCCGCTGGGCGTGGTCGTCGCCCGCCGACGTCGGGTGGAAGGCGGCCGCGACGAACCTGTCCGACGTCGCCGCGATGGGGGCGGTGCCGACCGGGCTCGTGATCGCCCTCGCCGCACCGCAGGACACCCCCGTCGCGGTGCTCGAGTCCTTCGCGGACGGCGTGCGCGAGGCGGTGACGGCCCTGTCGCCCGGCTGCGGCGTCGTGGGCGGCGACCTGTCGACCTCCGCCACGTTCACGGTCTCGGTGACGGCGTTCGGCGACCTCGGTGGGCGGCCGCCCGTGCTCCGGTCGGGGGCCCGCGTCGGCGACGTGCTCGCGGTGTCCGGCGAGCTGGGCCGGGCGGCGCGTGGACTCGCGCGGCTGTTCCGGGAGGGCGTCGACCCGCAGGGTGAGCCCTCGCGGGCGGCGACGGTCGCGAGCGGAGCCGACACCGACCCGGACGTCGCCCGGCAGCGCCGTCCGGTGCCGCCGATCGCCGACGGTCCGGCCGCGGCCGCCGCGGGGGCGACCGCGATGCTCGACCTCTCCGACGGCCTGGCGATCGACGCCGGGCGCCTCGCCCGAGCCAGCCGGGTGACGCTCGCACTCGACGCGGACGGACCGCTCGACGCGACCCGACCGCTCGACGACCTCGCCCTCCACGGCGGCGAGGACCACGGCCTGCTCGCGACCTTCCCGCCGGACGTCGCGCTGCCCGGGGGCTTCCGCCGGATCGGGGTCGTCGTCGACCGCGGAGCCGCGGACCTGGTGCGCGGTGGTGCGCCGGTCCCGACGACCGGGTGGGACCCCTACGCCGACTGGGACGGCGCCGCGGGCTGACCGCCGGGCCCGCGCCGTGCCTCCCGGCCGGCGGTACCACGTGACGCGACGTCCCACGCATCGATCGACGCGCGTCGTGTCGCACGATGCACGTGCACCAGATGCACACGCATGTTGCGACTTCCCACGCGTCGATCGACGCGCGTCGTGTCGCACCAGGTGCGCCCCGCAGCCGGCCGAGCTCCGCCTCAGGACGGGGTGACGGCCTCCCAGGCCACCGTCTCCCCGTAGCTGCGCTTGCTGAACGGGGCGAGCCCCGTCGGCCACGTCGGCTCCGGCGACCGCTTGCTGCGCTCGACGACGACGACGGCCCCCGCCGTCAGCCGTGGCACGAGTGCCTCGAGCACGTCGGCGATCTCCTCCTCGGCGACGTCGTAGGGCGGGTCGACGAAGACGAGGTCGAAGGTCCGCACGGTGCTGCGCAGGTACCCGAGCGCGGGCTGCGGTTGCACGTCGATCCGGACCCGCGGGACCCGCTGCTGCACCGCCTTCGCGTTCGCACGACAGGCCTGGACGGCGGGTGCCGCGCGGTCGACGAGCACGACCTCGACCGCACCGCGCGACGCCGCCTCGAGCCCGAGCGCGCCCGTCCCCGCGTACAGGTCGGCGACCGCCGCGTCGTCGACGAGCCCCCGCGCCTCGAGCGACGAGAACAGGGCCTCGCGGACGCGGTCGCTCGTCGGCCGGGTGCCGGACTTCGGCACGCGGAGCGCGGTGGATCCGGCGGCGCCGGCGATGATGCGGGTCATGCAGCCACCGTAGCGGCGTGCGTGCCGTCCACAGGGCGGTCGGGAGGCACCCGGTGCGTCGGTCGCGCCCGGTACCGTGGTCGCGTGGTCACCTCCGACACCTCCGACGCCGCGGCACCGACGGAGTCCGCCGACCCCGCGGGACCCGCTGATATCGTCGGGCCTCCGGACCTCGGGCCCGCACCCCTCGACGCGCGGCTGGGCGGCGTGCTCGGCGGCCGGACGGCCAAGGCGATCGAGAAGGCGTTCGGGTACCGCACGGTCGGCGAGTTCCTCGAGCACGCCCCGCGCCGGTACGCGGAGCGCGGGGCGCTGACGGCCCTCGACTCGCTCGCGATCGGGGAGTCCGTGACGATCGTCGCCGAGGTCATCGACGTCCGTGAGCGCACGATGCGCGCCCGCCGCGGCTCGATCCTCGAGGCGAAGATCGGCGACGGGAAGGGCCTGCTCACCCTGACGTTCTTCAACCAGGGCTGGCGCACGAAGGACCTCGTGCCCGGCGCCCGCGGCATCTTCGCCGGCAAGGTGGGCGACTACCGCGGCGCCCGCCAGCTCGCCCACCCCGACTACGAGCTGTTCGACGCCGACGACCCGCGCGCCACCGCCGACCCCGAGGACGAGGAGGCGATCCGCTGGTCCCGCCAGCCGATCCCGATCTACCCGGCGACGGCCTCGCTCACCTCGTGGCAGATCGCGAAGGCGATGGCGGTCCTCCTCGACACCCTGCCCGACCTGCCGGACCCCGTCCCGGCACCCGCGCGCACGCGCCTCGGCCTGGTGCCGTTCCGTCGCGCCCTCGAGCTCCTGCACCGGCCGGAGAAGGTCGCCGACTTCAAGCGGGCGCAGGACGCCCTGCGCTACCGCGAGGCCTTCGTGCTGCAGACGGCGCTCGTGCAGCGGCGGATCGCGGCCCGCGCGACGGCGGCGACCCCGCGGACGGCGTCGAGCGGCGGCATCCTCGAGCGCTTCGACGCCTCGCTGCCGTTCACCCTGACCGACGACCAGCAGGCGGTGGGCGCCGAGATCGCGCACGACCTGGCGGGCGAGTGGCCCATGCACCGGCTCGTCCAGGGCGAGGTCGGCTCGGGCAAGACCCTCGTGGCGATCCGCGCGATGCTCACCGTGGCGGAGTCCGGCGGCCAGTCGGCCCTGATCGCGCCGACCGAGGTCCTGGCGGCGCAGCACCTCCGCTCGATCGTGAAGTTCCTCGGTCCGGACCTCGCCGCGGAGCTCCGGCCGGTCATCCTCACCGGCTCGCAGTCGACCGACGAGCGGCGTCGTGCCCTGCTCGCGGCCGCCTCCGGCAGCTCCCGGCTCGTCGTCGGGACGCACGCGCTCCTGGGCGACCGGGTCGACTTCGCCGAGCTCGGACTCGTGGTCGTCGACGAGCAGCACCGCTTCGGCGTGGAGCAGCGGGAGGCCCTGCGGACGAAGGGCGCGACGCCGCCGCACGTGCTCGTCCTGACGGCGACGCCGATCCCGCGCACCGTGGCGATGACGGTGTTCGGGGACCTCGACGTCTCCACCATCACCGGGCTGCCGTCCGGACGCGCGGGCATCGAGACCTTCGCGGTGGGCCTCGCCGAGCACCCCGGGTGGGAGGGGCGGATCTGGACGCGGATGGCCGAGGAGCTCGCCGCCGGGCGCCAGGCCTTCGTGGTCTGCCCGGCCATCGACGACGCGCACGCGGAGGACGACGGTGGCCCCGAGCCCGCCGAGGACGACACCCCGAAGCGCGCCCCGGCGACGGTGCTCGCGACGGCCGAGCGGATGCGGACGATGCCGGTCCTGCAGGGCCGGCGGATCGAGGTGCTGCACGGGCGCATGACCGCAGACGAGAAGGACCGCGTGATGACGTCCTTCGCGGCCGGCGACGTCGACGTGCTCGTGGCGACGACGGTGATCGAGGTCGGTGTCGACGTGCCGAACGCGTCGATGATGGCGGTCCTCGACGCCGACCGCTTCGGCGTCTCGCAGCTCCACCAGCTCCGCGGGCGCATCGGCCGCGGGCAGTACGCCGGCGTCTGCCTGCTCGTCACCACGGCCGAGGCCGAGACGACCGCACGCGAGCGCGTCGACGCGGTCGCGGCGTCCGACGACGGCTTCGAGCTCGCCCGGGTCGACCTCGAGCTCCGGCGCGAGGGCGACGTGCTCGGCGAGCGGCAGTCCGGCGGTCGGTCGTCCCTCAACCTGCTGCGCGTCGTCGAGCACGCCGACCTCATCGTCGACGCCCGAGGCGAGGCCGAGCGGGTCCTCGAGCCGGACCCGGAGCTCCGAGGGCACCCCGCGCTGCGCGAGGCCCTGGCCCGGCGCCTGGACGAGTCCGACGCCGCGTTCCTCGGCAAGAACTGACACCGGGCCGCCGGTATCGTCGGCGGCATGGCACAGATCGCGGTCGTCCCCGGTTCCTTCGACCCCGTGACCCTCGGGCACCTCGACGTGATCGGTCGTGCCGCCCGCTTGTTCGACGAGGTGCACGTACTCGTGGTGCACAACCCGGAGAAGCCGCCGGCGATGTTCGCCGCCGCCGACCGCGTGCGGCTCATCGAGCGGTCGCTCGCCGAGGTCGGCGTGCCGGACACCGTGCGGGTCGGGGAGTGGACCTCCGGGCTCCTCGTCGACTACTGCCGACAGGTCGGTGCCGGCGTGCTCGTGAAGGGCGTGCGGTCCGGCGAGGACGTGGCGTACGAGACGCCGATGGCGATCATGAACCGGCACCTGGCCGACGTCGAGACGGTGTTCCTCCTCCCGGAGGCCTCGCGGGCGCACGTGTCGAGCTCGCTCATCCGCCAGGTCGCCACGCTCGGGGGCGACGTGACCCCGTACGTGCCGGTCGTCGTCGCGGACGCGCTCGCGGAGCGTCTCGCACGCTGACACGCCGCGACCCGGGCGTCCTCGACGTCCGCCGCAGATCGCGGTAGACTCGTCGATCGTGTCTTCCCCCGTGAACAGCCCCTACGCCCTGCGCGTGCGCGACCTCGCGCACCGTCCGGGCGAGATGCGCGAGCACTCGCTCGACGTCGCGGCGCCGGACGCGATGGGAGCCGGCCTGATCGCCGTGCGCGAGGGCGCTCCGATGCAGCTCGACGTCAAGCTCGAGGGCCTCCACGAGGGCGTCCTGGTGTCCGGTCACGCCTCGGCCGAGGCGACCGGCGAGTGCTCGAGGTGCCTCATCGACATCAGCGAACCGGTCGAGGTCGATTTCGCCGAGCTCTTCGCGTACGATGTCTCGGAGGATTTCGACTTCTTCGTTCGCGACGACCACGTGGACTGCGAACCGGTCGTTCGAGATGCGGTGGTGCTGTCGCTGCCGTTCCAGCCGGTCTGCCGACCGGACTGCCCCGGCCTCGACCCCGTCACGGGTGAGCGGCTGGCCGACCTCGACGAGCACCCGGTGCACGAGGTCCTGGACCCCCGTTGGGCCGCACTGAGCGGATTCCAGGGTGCCGGCGACGACACCGACGGCAACACCCCCACCCAGAGCCCCGAGGGCGACGGCCGCACGGCCTGACGCTCCTCGCCCCTGACCACCGACCAACCGAAAGAGAACCACCATGGCCGTTCCCAAGCGCAAGCAGTCCCGTGCCAACACGCACGCCCGTCGTTCGCAGTGGAAGGCCGCGCCGGTCCAGCTCGTGAAGACGATCGAGAACGGCAAGGTCACCTACAGCCTCCCGCACCGCGCGAAGGTCGTCGAGGACTCGGCCGGCACCGCCCTGTACATGGAGTACAAGGGCCGCAAGGTCGCCGACGTCTGATCGGACACCGCACATGACAGCGACGTCCGGCGCCGCGGGGTCCCGCCCCGTGGGGTCGGACGTCGTTCGTCTGCAGGGCATCCTGGGGGTCGATCTCGACCTCCAGCTGCTCCAGCTCGCCCTGACGCACCGCTCGTACGCGTACGAGCACGGTGGGATCGGGCACAACGAACGCCTTGAGTTCCTCGGGGACTCCATCCTCGGCCAGGCCGTGACCGTGAAGCTCTTCCGGTCCTTCCCCGACCTCGACGAGGGCGAGCTCGCCAAGCGGCGCGCGAGCCTCGTCTCGACGGTCGCCCTCGCCGAGATCGCCCGGATGATCGGGCTCGGTGCCTACCTGCGCCTCGGCAAGGGCGAGGAGCAGACGGGCGGCCGTGACAAGGCGTCCATCCTCGCCGACACGGTCGAGGCCGTCATCGGCGCGACGTTCCTGTCCGCCGGCCCCGACGACGCGACCGCGCTCGTGCTGCGCCTCGTCGAGCCGCTCCTGGTCGACCCCGCCCGCTTCGGTGCGGCGATGGACCCGAAGACGAGCCTGCAGGAGCTCGCCGCGAGCCTGACCCTCGGCAACCCCGCCTACCGCGTGACGGAGGAGGGCCCGGACCACGACAAGACGTTCCACGCCACCGTCGTGCTGCAGGGCGAGGACGTCGCGACCGGCTCCGGCTCGAGCAAGAAGACCGCCGAGATGGCCGCCGCGCTCGAGGCGTGGACGCGCCTGTCCGGCCGGGCGGCCTGACCGCGTGCCCGAACTCCCCGAGGTCGAGGTGGTCCGCGCCGGCCTCGAACCCGCCGTCAGCGGTGCGCGCGTGCTGCACGTGGACGTCGTCGACGACCGTGCGCTCACCCGGCACGACGGCCCCGCAGAGGACTTCGCCGAGCGGCTGACCGGCCGGACCATCGCCGCGGCCGTGCGCCGCGGCAAGTTCATGTGGTTCCCGCTGGTGCCCGAACACGACGGCGACCGTCCCGAGGCGCTCGTCACGCACCTGGGGATGTCCGGCCAGGTGCTGCTCGGCCGCGGTCGCCCGGCCGCGAAGCACCGCCGCATCCTGATCGACGTGCATCCGACCGGTCCCGACCGCGACGGCCGTCCGGAGGAACCGGTCGAACTCGAGTTCGTCGACCAGCGCACCTTCGGGTCGATGGCGATCGACGCGATGGTCCCGACGATCGACGGTGCCCCGGCCGGTGCCGCCGGCGCGGTCGACGAGCGGGAGCCGGACGCGGCGTGGCGGCGGAGCATCCCGACGCAGGTCTCGCACATCGCCCGCGACCCGCTCGACCCCGCGTTCGACGACGACCGGTTCGTCGCGACGGCACGGAAGCGTTCGAGCGGCATCAAGCGCGTCCTGCTCGACCAGGGTGTCGTGAGCGGCATCGGCAACATCTACGCCGACGAGTCGCTGTGGGCTGCGCGACTGCACTTCGACCGGCCCGCGGAGCGCCTGCCCCGCGCCGACCTGCACCGGCTCCTCGCCGAGGTCCGCAGCGTCCTCGGCCGGGCGCTCGAGGACGGCGGCACGAGCTTCGACGCGCAGTACGTCAACGTCAACGGGCAGTCCGGGTACTTCTCGCAGCGCCTGGCGGTGTACGGGCAGCAGGGGAAGCCGTGCCCGCGGTGCGGCACGACGATCGTCCGCGAGGCCTTCATGAACCGGTCGAGCCACCGCTGCCCCGTGTGCCAGCCCGCTCCGCGCCTGCGCAGGCGTTAGCCTGCCCGGAAGCGAGAGACTCCGGAGACCCGCATGCACTTGAAGAGCCTGACCATCAAGGGGTTCAAGTCCTTCGCGCAGCCGACGACGTTCGCGTTCGAGCCGGGTGTCACCTGCATCGTCGGGCCGAACGGGTCGGGCAAGTCCAACGTGGTGGACGCCCTCGCCTGGGTCATGGGGGAGCAGGGCGCGAAGACCCTCCGCGGCGGCAAGATGGAGGACGTCATCTTCGCCGGGACCTCGACGCGCGGCCCGCTCGGCCGCGCGCAGGTGCTCCTGACGATCGACAACAGCGACGGGCTCCTGCCGATCGAGTACGCCGAGGTGACGATCTCCCGCACGCTGTTCCGGAACGGCGGGAGCGAGTACGCCATCAACGGCGAGAACTGCCGTCTGCTCGACGTGCAGGAGCTCCTGAGCGACACCGGGCTCGGGCGCGAGATGCACGTCATCGTCGGGCAGGGCCAGCTCGACAAGGTGCTGCACGCCACCCCGGAGGACCGCCGCGGCTTCATCGAGGAGGCCGCCGGGATCCTCAAGCACCGCCGGCGCAAGGAGAAGACGCTCCGCAAGCTCGACGCGATGCAGACGAACCTGACCCGGTTGTCCGACCTCGCGGGGGAGATCCGGCGCCAGCTGAAGCCGCTGGGCCGACAGGCCGAGGTCGCGCGCAAGGCACAGTCCGTCGCCGCGGTCGCGCGTGACGCGAAGGCGCGCATCCTCGCGGACGACGTGGTCCGGCTGCGCCGCGAGCTGCACGAGCACCAGGCGGTCGAGACGGGTCGGAAGTCCGAGCGGGTCGTCCTGCAGGAACGCCTCGACCAGACGCGCGCCCGACAGCAGCAGGTCGAGCAGAGCATGGTCGGGGACGACGTCGATCGCGCCCGCACCGTGGTGCACCGCCTGGAGAGCGTGCAGGAGCGCCTCCGCGGCCTGTCGAGCCTGGCCAACCAGCGGCTCGTGTTCCTCGCGCAGCAGGCCGACGCCCCGCAGCAGGGACCGACGATCACCCCGGAGCGGGTGGAGGGTGTCCGCGCCGAGGCGGAGCGGCTCGAGGCGCGCGCTGCCGAGATGACCGCCGGCTCCGGTGCCGCCGCCGCGGCCGTGCAGGACGCCCGTGCCCGACTCGACGCACTCGACGAGGAGATCGCCGCGCAGGCCGCGCGTGTGTCCCGGCACGACCTCGAGGCCCAGCGGTTCGGCGCCGCCGTCGACGTCGCCCGCTCGCGTCGCACGTCCGTCGTCGCCGACCGCGACCGTCGGGCCCGTGCCCTCGCGGAGGCCGAGGACCGCGCCGCCCGTGCCACGGCGGCACTCGAGGAGATCGGCCTCGATCCCGCGGAGGGCGTCGACGTCGACGCCCTCGCCACGGCGCACGACGAGGCGCGGCAGGAGCTCGAGCGCACGCAGACCGCACGCGACGCCCTCCGCGACCGGCTGCACGCCCTCGAGCGCGAGCGGGACGCCCTGGACGCCCGCGTCGCCGCGCTCGGCATGTCGATCGACGTCCGTGACGGCTCGCAGGCCGTGGTCGACGCCCGGCGCGACGGCGTGCTCGGTCGCCTCGCCGACGCGCTGACCGTCGAGCCCGGGTTCGAGGCGCCGGTCGCGACGGCGCTCGACGGCCTGGCCGACGCCGTGCTCGCCGCCGACCGGGGCACCGCCCTCGCCACGGTCGCGCACGCCCGCGAGGCCGACCTCGGCCGCGTGGACGTCGTCGTCGCCGACGCCGTCGTCGACGGTCCGGGGCTGCCGAGCACGCTGCCGGCCGGTGTCCGGCCGGCGCTCGACGTGGTGCAGGGTCCGGCCGCGCTGACCGCGGTGCTCCGGACGACGCTGGTCGCGGTGGACGAGGACGTCGACCTGGAGTCCGTGCTCGCCGCCGCCCCGCACGCGACGGTCGTGACGCGCTCCGGTGACCTCGTGCGCACCGTCCGCGTGACCGGTGGCGGTGCCCGCACCGTGTCCCGCATCGAGCTCGTGGCCGAGCGGGACGACGCGCAGGGCCGTCGTGACGCGGTGGCGACGGACGCGGCCGACGCGGCCACGGGCCTCCAGGCCGCGCGCACCGCCGTCGACGAGGCCCGCCGCCGTGCCGAGGAGGCCGACCGGGCGCTCCGCGCGCACACCGCGGCGAAGGCCGAGTACGACCGGTCGAGCGCGTCCACGCGGGCGAAGGCCGAGAACGCCGTCGCCGAGGTGGACCGGCTGCGCGCCTCCCTCGCCGAGACGGACGGGGCGATCGAGACCGTCGACCGTGCCGTGCGCGAGGCCGAGGAGGCCCGGCGGGTCTTCGACGAGGGACCACGACCGGTCGTCGACGCCTCCGGGCGGCCCGCGCTGCAGGAGGCGCTCGAGGGCGCGCGTGCGGCGCAGATCGAGCAGCGGATCCAGGTCGAGACCGTGCGCGAGCGGGCGCGGTCGGAGCGGAACCGGGCGGCGGGGCTGCAGCGGCAGCTCGAGGCCGAGCGCGCTGCTGCCGAGGAGGCAGCGCGCCGGGCGGTCGTCCGGCGCGCCCAGATCGCGGTGGCCGAGGACGTGCTCGCGGACCTGCCCGGTGTGCTCGCCGCGGTCGACCGCTCGCTCGCGGAGGCCCGGGTCCGGCTCGCGACCGAGGAGTCGGAGCGCACGAAGCGCAACACCGAGCTGCAGGTGATCCGGAACGAGGAGCGTGAGCTCCGCGACCGGCTGCAGACGATCACCGACGGCGTGCACTCGCTCGAGATGGAGATCTACGAGAAGAAGCTGCACGTGTCCGGCGTGCTCGACCGCGCGCAGAGCGAGCTCGGGCTGGGGGAGGCCGTGCTCGTCGCGGAGTACGGTCCCGACGTCCCGGTACCGGTCGACGTGCTGGTCGACCCGCGGGTGCTCGCCCGCCGGCACCGCGAGGCCGAGCGTGCCCGGGCGGCCGACGCAGCGGCCCGGGGCGACGAGGACCCCGCGGAGGACGTCGACGACGCGGACCTCGTGCCGGCCGAGTCGACCCTGCCCGGCGGACCCGCGCTGCCCGAGTTCGACGCCACCGACGGAGTGGACCGCGCCGACGTCGAGACCGTGCCGTACGTCCGCGCCGAACAGGAGCAGCGGCTCGCGGCGGCCGAGCGGGACCTCGGCCGGCTCGGCAAGGTGAACCCGCTCGCACTCGAGGAGTTCCAGGCGCTCGAGCAGCGGCACGCGTTCCTCGCGGAGCAGCTCGACGACCTGCAGAAGACCCGGACGGACCTCCTCACGATCATCGAGGAGCTCGACACGAAGATGCAGACGATCTTCGAGTCGGCGTACAACGACACGAAGGCCGCGTTCGACGTGGTGTTCCCGATCCTCTTCCCGGGCGGGACGGGGTCCATCACGCTGACGAACCCGGACGACATGCTCGCGACGGGGCTCGACGTGCAGGTGAAGCCCGCCGGCAAGAAGATCGACCGGCTCACCCTGCTCTCCGGCGGGGAGCGGTCGCTCGCGGCGGTGGCACTCCTGGTGGCGATCTTCACCGCGCGCCCGTCGCCGTTCTACATCATGGACGAGGTCGAGGCGGCGCTCGACGACGCGAACCTCGGACGACTGCTCACGGTGTTCGAGCGGCTCCGCGAGTCCTCGCAGCTCATCGTCATCACGCACCAGAAGCGCACGATGGAGATCGCCGACGCGCTGTACGGCGTCTCGATGCGGCAGGACGGCGTGTCCGCCGTCGTCGGTCAGCGGGTGCAGCGGCGCGAGCCCGCGGTCGCCTAGCGGACGCGGGGGCGGACGGACGGGAGGCGCGGTGCCGGCCGGCACCGCGCCTCCCGTCCGCAGACCGTCGCGACTACTCCGCGTCGGCCGTCACCGGCTCCTTCGGCTCGCCCGTCGGGGTGAGACCGCGCTCCTGGCGCTTCTTCGAGACCACCAGCGACGCGACCGTCGCGACGGCGATCGTCAGCGCGATGAAGCTGAGCGAGAACCAGATCGGGATCTCCGGCGCCCACTCGATGTGCTCGCCGCCGTTGATGAACGGCAGCTCGTTGACGTGCATGGCGTGGAAGACGAGCTTCACACCGATGAAGGCGAGGATGACCGCCAGGCCCTGCCCGAGGTAGATGAGGCGCTCGAGCAGCCCCGCGATGAGGAAGTACAGCTGGCGCAGGCCCAGGAGCGAGAACGCGTTCGCGGTGAACACGATGAACGCGTCCTGGGTCAGACCGAAGATCGCCGGGATCGAGTCGAGCGCGAAGAGCACGTCGGTGAGGCCGATCGCGACCATGACGAGCAGCATCGGGGTGAAGAGGCGCTTGCCGTCGACCTTCGCGGTCAGCTTGTCACCGTGGTAGTTGTCCGTGGTCGGGATGATGCGGCGCAGGATGCGGATGAGCCGGGAGTCGCCCTCCTCGGCACCGTGGTCGTTCCCGCTGCGGGCCTGCGACCAGGCGAGCCAGAACAGCAGCGCACCGAACAGGTAGAAGACCCACGAGAAGTTCTCGATGATCGTGACGCCGAGGGCGATGAAGACACCGCGGGCAACCAGGGCGATGGCGACGCCGACCAGCAGCACCTTCTGCTGGAACTCCTTCGGCACCGCGAAGCTCGACATGATGATCAGGAAGACGAACAGGTTGTCGACCGACAGGGCCTTCTCGGTCAACCACCCGGCGAAGTACTCACCGCCGGCCTGGCCGCCGCCGAACACCAGGATGCCGACACCGAACAGGATCGCGAGGCCGACGTAGAACGCCGACCAGAACGCGGACTCCTTGATGTGCGGCACGTGCGGCGTCCGCACGTGGGAGTAGAAGTCGAACACCAGCAGCGCGAGGATGCCCGCGATGGTGAGGAGCCAGACGTAGAGGGGAACGTCCATCGGATGTCCTTCAGGTATGGGCGCACGTGGGTACGCCGAGGCCTGAAGGTCTCCTCCGCCGCGTCGACCAGATGGTCCGACACGACCGGCGTCCCGGGTCTGGATCGTCCCAGACCGTACTGACGGGTGCGCCGAAGTGGAGTACTCCCCTTCAGGACCCAAGGGTACCGGGCACTGCCCGCCCGTGGCGCGCTCTAAGCTGGGAGCATGGCGAGTTCCTGGTCACTGTCCACCCGTCTCCGCGGCCTGTTCCAGCGGAAGACCATCGACGAGACCACGTGGGACGACCTCGAGACCGCGTTGATCGGTGCGGATTTCGGCCCCGACATCGCGGACGAGGTCATCGAGGACCTCCACGCGCGCGTCGACCGCTACGGCACGACCGACCCCGCGGACCTGCAGCGCATGCTCCGCGAGGTCCTCGAGGAACGACTGTCGAAGCTCGACACCACGCTCAAGCTCAGCGCCCGGCCCGCCGTCGTGCTCGTCGTCGGCGTCAACGGCGTGGGCAAGACGACCACGATCGGCAAGTTCGCGAAGTTCCTCCGCACGTACGACCGCACCGTCGTCGTCGGCGCGGCGGACACCTTCCGCGCGGCGGCGGTCGAACAGGTGGCCACGTGGGCGCAGCGCGCCGGCGTCGAGGTCGTCCGGCCCGCGCAGCCCGGGCAGGACCCCGCGTCGGTCGCCTACCAGACCGTCGAGAAGGCGATCCACGACGGCACCGAGATCGTCGTCATCGACACCGCCGGTCGACTCCACACCAAGGCCGGCCTGATGGACGAGCTGACGAAGATCAAGCGCGTGGTCGAGAAGCAGACCGAGATCGCCGAGGTGCTCCTCGTGCTCGACGCCACCACGGGGCAGAACGGCCTCGCGCAGGCGCAGGCGTTCATCGAGGGCGCCGGCGTGACCGGACTCGTCATCACGAAGCTCGACGGCTCCGCCAAGGCCGGGTTCGTGCTCAGCGTGCAGGAGAAGACCGGCATCCCGATCAAGCTCATCGGGCAGGGCGAGGGCATCAACGACCTGACGGGCTTCACGCCGCACGTCTTCGTGCAGAACCTCGTGGGCTGATCGCGCGTACGGTCGGCCCCATGCCCGCACTGCTCGTCATCGCAATCATCGTCGGCCTCGTCCTGCTCTTCAGCGGGATCTTCGTCGCCGCCCTGAAGTTCCTGCTGTTCATCGGCATCGTGCTCATCCTGCTGGCAGTCGTCGGCTGGATCGTCCGGAGTGTCCGCAGCCGCGTGTAGGCGCGACCACCTGACGGACGGGAGGCCCGGTACCAGCTGGTACCGGGCCTCCCGTCCGTCTGCACGTCCCCACGCGCCGCACGCGCCTCACACGGCCTGGCGACCCGGCGCCGCGTCGAGCAGGTGGGCCAGGTGCGGCGGCACGGTGCCGCCACGCGCCACCGTCGCGCGGGCCCACAGGCGCCCCGCCCGGTACGACGACCGGACCAGGGGGCCCGCGAGGACGCCGGCGAACCCGATCCGCTCGGCGACCTCGCGGAGTTCGACGAACTCCTCCGGCGCGACCCAGCGCGCGACCGGCAGGTGCCGGGGCGAGGGCCGGAGGTACTGGGTCAGCGTGACGATGTCGGTGCCCGCGTCGTGGAGCTGCTGCAGGGCGTCCTCGACCTCGTCGCGTTCCTCGCCCATCCCGAGGATGAGGTTGGACTTCGTGACCAGACCGGCGTCGCGACCCTGCGTGATGACGTCGAGCGAGCGCTCGAAGCGGAACGCGGGCCGGATGCGCTTGAAGATGCGCGGGACGGTCTCGACGTTGTGCGCGAACACCTCGGGACGCGCGGCGAACACCTGCCCGAGCTGGTCCGGTCTACCGTTGAAGTCGGGGACCAGGATCTCGACCCCGGTGCCGGGCGACTGCTCGTGGATCTGCCGGATGGTCTCGGCGTAGAGCCAGGCGCCTCCGTCCTCGAGGTCGTCGCGGGCGACGCCGGTCACGGTGGCGTACTTGAGTCCCATCGACACGACCGAGTCGGCGACGCGGCGGGGTTCGTCGCGGTCGAGGTCCTCGGGCTTGCCGGTGTCGATCTGGCAGAAGTCGCACCGCCGGGTGCACTGTGAACCGCCGATGAGGAAGGTGGCCTCGCGGTCCTCCCAGCACTCGAAGATGTTCGGGCAGCCGGCCTCCTGGCACACGGTGTGGAGCTGCTTGTCGCGGACCAGGCCGGAGAGCTCGCGGAACTCCGGTCCCTGCGTCGCCCGTGTCTTGATCCACGCGGGCTTCACCTCGATGGGTGTCGCGGCGTTGCGGGCCTCGACGCGGAGCATCCGTCGGCCGTCGGGGGCGAGGGTCATGCGGCGACCTCCTGTCGCGTGGTGCTGCTGATGCGGTCGCCGGTATGCATGCCGTCGACCGCCTGCTGGACCCGCGGACCGACGAGGGCGGCGACCTCGTCGACGGTGACGGCCCGGCCGGCGGCGCGGCTCAGGGTGGTGACGCCCGCGTCGGCGATCCCGCAGGGCACGATCGCCGCGTAGGCGTCGAGGGCGTTCGTGCAGTTGATCGCGATGCCGTGGCTCGTGACACCCTCGGCCACGTGCAGGCCGATCGCGCCGACCTTGTCGAGGTCCGCCCCGGCCGCGCGCGGGACCCACGCGCCGCTCCGCCCGTCGACCCGGACGGCGGTCACCCCGACCGCCGCGGCGACGTCGATGACGACCTGCTCGAGGTCGCGCACCCACGCCAGGACGTCGAGCGGCTCCGCCAGCCGGACGATCGGGTAGACGACGAGCTGACCGGGGCCGTGCCACGTGATGCGGCCGCCGCGGTCGACCTCGACCACGGGGGAGCCGTCCGTCGGCAGGTCGGTGGGCTCGGTGCGGCGGCCGGCGGTGTACACCGACGGGTGCTCGCAGAGGACCACGACGCCCGGCGACCGTCCGGCCACCACGTCGGACCGGTACCCGCGCTGCACCGCCACACCCGCCGCGTGGTCGAGCAGGCCGGGCCACCGGATGATCTCGAGTTCTCCCACGAGGAGCACCGTACGGCAGTTCCTGGACGGAGTACAACAACCGGAGCGAGCGTCTGCAGGGGCCGCGACGGGCTGGACGGTAGGATCGACGGATCATGGCGCAATTCGGCTCACTCTCCGATCGGCTGACCGAGACCTTCCGCAACCTGCGGAGCAAGGGTCGGCTGACCCCGTCCGACGTCGACGGCACCGTCCGCGAGATCCGCCGGGCGCTGCTCGACGCGGACGTCGCGCTCGAGGTCGTCAAGGCCTTCACCGCCTCGGTGCGGGAGCGCGCGCTCTCCGACGAGGTCAACAAGGCACTCAACCCGGCCCAGCAGGTCGTCCAGATCGTCAACGAGGAACTCGTCGGCATCCTCGGCGGCCAGCAGCGACGACTCGAGTTCGCGAAGCGGCCGCCGACGGTCATCATGCTCGCGGGCCTCCAGGGTGCCGGCAAGACGACCCTCGCGGGCAAGCTCGGCAAGTGGCTCAAGAAGGACGGCCACACCCCGATGCTCGTCGCGGCGGACCTCCAGCGTCCGAACGCCGTGCAGCAGCTGCAGGTCGTCGGTGAGCAGGCCGGCGTGCACGTCTTCGCGCCGGAGCCCGGCAACGGCGTCGGCGACCCGGTGAAGGTCGCGAAGAACGCGATCAAGGCCGCGGTCGACCAGCAGTACGACACCGTCATCGTGGACACCGCCGGTCGTCTCGGCGTCGACGCCGAGCTGATGAAGCAGGCGGCGAACATCCGCAAGGCCGTCGACCCGGACGAGGTCCTGTTCGTCATCGACGCGATGATCGGTCAGGACGCCGTGAACACCGCCCGTGCCTTCCAGGAGGGCGTCGACTTCACCGGCGTCGTCCTGTCGAAGCTCGACGGCGACGCCCGCGGTGGTGCGGCCCTGTCGGTCGCCAGCGTGACCGGTCGTCCGATCATGTTCGCGTCCACGGGCGAGGGGCTCGACGACTTCGAGCCGTTCCACCCGGACCGCATGGCGAGCCGCATCCTCGACCTCGGCGACATCCTCTCGCTCATCGAGCAGGCGCAGCAGGCGTTCGACGAGGACGAGGCCCGCAAGGTCGCCGAGAAGATCGCGACCGACTCGTTCACGCTCGACGACTTCCTGGCGCAGATGCAGCAGCTGCGCAAGGCCGGCTCGATCAAGGGCATGCTCGGCATGCTCCCGGGTGCCAAGGGCATGCGCGAGGCGCTCGACAACTTCGACGAGGGCGAGATCGTCCGGACCGAGGCGATCATCCAGTCGATGACGAAGCAGGAGCGTCAGCTCCCGAAGCTCCTCAACGGCTCGCGGCGGCTCCGCATCGCCAAGGGTTCCGGCACGACCGTGACCGAGGTCAACGCCCTCGTGAACCGCTTCGAGCAGGCGGCCAAGATGATGAAGACGGTCGCGCGCGGCGGTGTGCCGCAGATGCCGGGCATGGGCCCCATCCCGGGCATGCACGGTGGCAAGAAGAAGCAGCAGCAGGGCGGTGCCAAGAAGAAGAAGGTCGGCAACCCCGCCAAGCGTGCGGCCCTGGCCTCCGGTGCGGCGGCGCAGCCGCAGCAGCAGGCGCCGAGCGGGTCGGGCTTCGGCTTCGGTGGCGCTGCCAAGGGCGGGAAGGCGCCGAGCGAGGAAGAGCTCGCCAGCCTGCAGAAGTTCCTGGGCCGCTAGTCGCGACCCCCTGATGGACGAGCCCCTGACGGACGGGAGGCCCGGTACCAGCTGGTACCGGGCCTCCCGTCCGTTCCGTGGTGGCGTCTAGAGCGACTCCCGCAGCTCCGTCACCAGGTGACGGACGACCGCGCGGAGGTCGCCACCGTTCTCCTGCGCGACCCGGAGCTGCCGCTGGTACGACGCACCGTCGGCGATCATCGTGTCCAGGTGGTGCAGCTCCTGCTGGCAGCCGAGCCGCTCGGCGATCGGGTCGAGGCGTTCGACCAGGTCGTGGACCTCGTCCGTGACCAGGCGTTCGTCGCCGGCGGCGTTCGTGATGATCTCCGCCTCCATGCCGTAGCGCGCCGCGCGCCACTTGTTCTCGCGGATGAACCACGGCTGCATCGACGGCAGGGTCTCGCCGCGGTCGAGGCGGTCGGAGAGCGCGGTGACCAGGCACTGGACGAACGCGGTGACGGCGCCGACCTCGTGCAGGGTCGAGATGCCGTCCGAGACGCGGTTCTCGAGCGTGCCCCAGCCGGGCGACGGGCGGATGTCCCACCGCAGGTCCTTGAAGCCCTCGATCACGCCGGTCCTCGTCAGGTCGTCGACGACCGTCTCGAAGTCGGCCCACCCGGCGACGTCCGGCGGAAGCCCACCGGTCGGCAGCTGCTGGAACATGAGCGCCCGGTTCGACGCGTACCCGGTGTCGGTGCCGCCCCAGAACGGGCTCGACGCGGTGAAGGCCTGCAGGTGCGGCACGTAGGCGAGCATCGCGTTCATGATCGGCACCGCCTTGTCGCGGTCGTCGATCCCGACGTGCACGTGGACACCCCAGATGAGCATCTGCCGACCCCACCAGCGCGTCCGGTCGATGAGCGTCGTGTAGTGCTCGCTGTCCGGGGTGATCTCCTGCTGGTCCCACACCGCGAAGGGGTGCGTGCCCGAGCACATCACCTGCGCGTCGAGGGGCTCGGCCGCGTCGACGACCTCACCGATGATGCCCGCGAGCTCCCGCGTCGCGCCGCCGACCGTGTCGTGCACGCCGGTGACGACCTCGACCGTGTTCGTGAGGAGCTCCTCGGTGACCCGGTCGGGGTCGCCGAGGCGTTCCTGCACGGCGGAGATCACGGCGGGGGCACGGGGCGCGAGGTCACCGGTGTCGCGGTCGACCAGCGGGAGCTCCCACTCGACGCCGAGGGTCGACGGGCGGGACTCGGTGAAGCGGATGTCCATGCAGCCATCCTGCCCGTCGGGTTGGAGGGTCGGCACAAGGAACTCGGACCGCACCACGTCGTCGGGCAGAGTGGTGTCATGAGCACCGTCGCTTCGACGCCCGTGGTCCCGGACGTGCTCCGGACCGTCGCGTCGCCCTGGACCCTCGGACCGCTGCACCTGCGGAACCGGGTGGTGATGGGCTCGATGCACACCGGGCTCGAGGTGCTCGACGACGGCGGGGCCGCCCTCGCCGCGTTCTACCGCGAGCGCGCGGCCGGGGGCGTCGGCTGCATCGTCACGGGCGGGATCGCGATCAGCGACGAGGCCCGCGGGGGCCCGGACTTCGCGGTGTTCGGCGCCGGGGGAGCGGACGAGCGCTTCCGCGTCGCGGTCGAGGCCGTGCACGAGGAGGGCGGGGCCGTCCTCGCGCAGCTGTTCCACGCGGGACGGTACGCACTCGCCAGCGGGATGGTCGACCGGCACGGACGTCCCCAGCGCGTCGTGGCGCCCAGCGCCTTGCCGTGGGCCGCGGCCCGTGGTGTCGTGCCGACGGAGCTGACGGCGGACGAGGTCGGCCGGACCGTCGAGGACTTCGCCGCCGCCGCCCGGGCGGCCCGGGCGATCGGCTTCGACGGCGTCGAGATCATGGCGTCTGAGGGGTACCTGGTCAACCAGTTCCAGTCGCCGCTGACGAACCTGCGTGACGACGAGTGGGGCGGGGACGCCGTCCGTCGGCGCCGTTTCGCGGTCGAGGTCGTGCGGGCCGTCCGCAGCGCGGTGCCGGACCTCGCCGTCACGATCCGGCTGTCGGGCGCTGACCTCATGCCGGGGTCGACGACCGAGGACGAGGTCGACGCCCTCATGCAGGACCTGCTGCCGCTCGGTCTCGACGGCATCTCCGTGGGGATCGGCTGGCACGAGTCGCGCACGCCGACCGTGCAGGCGGCGGTGCCGCACGGGGCGTGGCTCGCGTACGCCGCCCGGGTCGCCCGGGTCGTGCGGGCGTCGGACCACCCGGAGGTCCGGGTGATCGCGTCGAACCGGATGACCGACCTGCGGGACGGCGAGGCCGTGCTCGGCGACGGGCTCCTCGACGCGGTGGCCCTGGCCCGGCCGTTCCTCGCCGACCCCGACCTGGTGCGGCGCTCGCTCGACGGCCGCTTCGACCTCGTCAACACCTGCATCGGCTGCAACCAGGCCTGCCTCGACCGCTCGATCGTCGGTGCGCCGGTCTCCTGCCTGGTGAACCCGCGTGCCGGCCGCGAGCTGGCGTTCCCCGCCCGTCCGACGACCGCGCCGAAGCGGGTCGACGTGGTGGGCGGCGGTCCCGCGGGGCTCGCGGCCGCCGTGGACGCCGCACGTCGTGGCCACCGCGTCACCCTGTGGGAGGCCGACCGTGCCCTCGGCGGGCAGTTCGCCCTCGCCGCGGCGATCCCGGGCAAGGAGGACTACGCCGCCACCGTCCGTGCCGCACGGGCCGAGCTCGACGACCGCGGTGCCACGGTCCACCTCGGACGGGCCGCCACGACCACGGACCTGCTCGGCAGCGACGCCGTCGTGCTCGCCCCCGGTGTGGTCCCGCGCGTGGTCGACCTGCCGGGCGCGGACCTGCCGCACGTGATGTCGTACGAGACGGCGCTCCGCGACGGCGTCCCGCCGGGCACCGTCGCGGTCGTCGGCGGGGGTGGCATCGGTGTCGACACCGCGGCGTTCCTGGT
Organism: Curtobacterium citri; assembly: GCF_030362955.1. Lineage (NCBI taxonomy): Bacteria > Bacillati > Actinomycetota > Actinomycetes > Micrococcales > Microbacteriaceae > Curtobacterium > Curtobacterium citri. Next base: position 13,303 of record NZ_JAUCML010000014.1, on the reverse strand, counting down.
GGAGTCGCCCGACGAGGTCGTCCGCGCCGCGGCGTTCGCCGAGCGGTGGGACGTCGACGTCGCCGCGGACGTCATCGGCGACGTGCCGCAGCGCCTGCCCGCGTCGGACCGGTCGCTCCGGCCCGGGGACCAGGTGACGGTGCTCCGCCGGTCGGGCCGGTTCGGGCAGGGCGTGGGCATCACCTCGCGGTGGGTCGCGGTCGGGCGGCTGCGGGACGCCGGGGTGCGGATGGTCGGCGGCGTGCAGGAGTACCTCCGGATCGAACCGGGCGCGCTCTGGATCCGCGACGAGGACGGGCTCGAGCGGGCGGTCCCGGCCGACCACGTGGTGGTGTGCGCCGGCCAGGAGCGGGCGTCCGGACCGGACACCGACGGTGTCGACGGCCTGGTGGCGGCGCTCCGTGCGGCGGGTGTCGCGCACGAGGTGGTCGGCGGTGCCCGGGACGCCCGGAGCGTCGACGCGGTGCGGGCGACGAGCGAGGCGCTCGAGGCCGTCCGACGCCTCGCGCCGTGACCCAATGGTGCACCGGCGCGTCCTGACTCGCTTCTCGGCGGGAAACCTGCAAGAATGAACGGTCGAATCGCGTCTGCTCGACCCTCTATCCAGCAGGTCGCGACTCCCTTCGAGCTTCCACCGCGCGTGCCCCCACGCCCGCGGTTCCGGTTCAACCACAACAACACGCAACAGGAGTAATTGTGGCTGTCAAGATCCGTCTCAAGCGCCTCGGCAAGATCCGTGCGCCCTACTACCGCATCGTCGTCGCCGACTCGCGCACCAAGCGCGACGGTCGTGTGATCGAGGAGATCGGTCAGTACCACCCGACCGAGGAGCCCTCGGTCATCAAGATCGAGTCCGAGCGTGCGCTCTACTGGCTCGGCGTCGGCGCGCAGCCGACCGAGCAGGTCGCGGCGCTCCTCAAGCTCACCGGCGACTGGGGCAAGTTCAAGGGCGAGGGCAACACCGAGTCCACCGTCAAGGTCGCCGAGCCGAAGCAGGCCTTCGTCGCGGACACCGCCAAGAAGGCCGTCCTCAAGCCGAAGTCGGAGAAGACGGCCCCGGCCGCTGCTCCGGCCGAGTCGGCCGACGACGCCGCCGAGACGACCGAGGCCTGATTCCTTGCTCGACTCTGCGCTGACGCACCTCGTCAAGGGGATCGTCGATCACCCGGACGACGTCCGCGTCGCCAGTTCCACCTCCGCGCGTGGCGAGGTCCTCGAGGTGCGTGTGCACCCCGAGGACCTCGGTCGCGTGATCGGTCGCGCCGGACGGACCGCGAAGGCGCTCCGCACCCTCGTCTCGGCTCTCGCCGACGGCAAGCGGGTGCGGGTCGACGTGGTCGACACCGATTCCTAGGGAGACGACCCAGCTCCGGGTGGGTCGAATCACGAAGGCGCACGGGCTCAAGGGCGGCATCAAGCTCGAGCTCTACACCGACGACCCGGATCGTCGGTTCACGCCGGGGGCCGAGTTCACCCTCCAGGTCCCCGCGGACTCCCCGTGGTCGGGCAAGACCCTGACCATCGACGAGCTCCGCTGGTACAACGGCCACCCGGTCGCCTTCTTCGAGGGCGTCGCGGACCGCACCGCCGCCGAGTCCCTCGCGCGGGCGATCCTCTGGGTCGAGCAGGACGCCGACGCCGAGACCGGTGAGGACGACGCCTGGTACGACCACCAGCTCGTCGGGCTCCGGGTCCTCCGCGACGGCGTCGATGTGGGCACCGTCGCACGGGTCGACCACCTGCCGGCGCAGGACCTGCTGGCCGTCGACACCCCCGACCGCGGCGAGGTGCTCGTGCCGTTCGTCTCGGCGATCGTGCCGTCGGTCGACATCGAGGCCGGCACGGTCACGGTGACGCCGCCGACCGGCCTGTTCGAGGACCCCGAGGACACCTCGCGGCCCGAGACGATCTCCTAGGCCGCCGTGCGCATCGACATCGTCACGATCTTCCCGGAGTTCTTCTCCGTCCTCGACGTCTCCCTGCTCGGGAAGGCCCGCGTCGACGGGCTGCTCGACGTGCACGTGCACGACCTGCGCTCGTGGACGACGGACCGGCACCGGACCGTCGACGACACCCCGTACGGCGGTGGCGCCGGCATGGTCATGAAGCCGGAGCCGTGGGCACAGGCGCTGTCGGCGGTCCTCCGCGACGACGGCTCGTCGACCCTGGTCGTCCCGACCCCTGCCGGTCGGCCGTTCACGCAGGCGATCGCGCGGTCCCTCGCCGCGGACACCGACCACCTCGTGTTCGCCTGCGGGCGGTACGAGGGCATCGACGCCCGCGTGTTCGAGTGGGCGGCGTCCCGGTGCTCGGTCGTCGAGCTCTCGCTCGGCGACTACGTGCTGAACGGTGGCGAGGTCGCCGCGATGGCGATGATCGAGGCCGTCGGACGACTGGTGCCCGGCGTCGTCGGCAACCCCGAGTCGCTCGTCGAGGAGTCGCACGAGGACGGCCTGCTCGAGTACCCCTCGTACACGAAGCCGGCGGTCTGGCGTGACCTCGAGGTGCCGGACGTGCTGCTCAGCGGGCACCACGCCCGGGTCGCCGCGTGGCGGCACGAGCAGCAGGTGGAGCGGACGCGACGCGTCCGCCCGGACCTGCTGCCCGACGACACCGCGCGCTGACCCGACGACGGGGCGGACGGGAGGCGCGGTACCAGCCGGTACCGCGCCTCCCGTCCGTCAGTCCGTCACCTCGGCGCGCTGGGCGCGACGCAGGGTCAGGACCTCGGGACCGGCGTCGGTGACGGCGACCGTGTGCTCGACGTGCGCGGCGCGCGAGCCGTCGACGCTCTTGAGCGTCCAGCCGTCCTCGTCCTGCACCAGCTCGTCGGTGCCCTGCATGAGCCACGGCTCGATCGCGACGACGAGGCCGGGACGGAGCTTCAGGCCACGGCCGGGGCGGCCGTCGTTCGGCACGTGCGGCTCGCCGTGCATCGTGCGCCCGACGCCGTGCCCGCCGAACTGCGTGTTCACCGCGAACCCGGCGTCCTTCGCGACGCGGCCGATGGCGTACGAGACGTCACCGAGCTTGTTGCCCGGGCGGAACTGCTCGATGCCGGCGGCCAGGGCGCGTTCGACGGTCGTGATGAGCCGCTGGTCCTCGTCGCGGGGCGTACCGACCTGCACGGTGACGGCGGAGTCCGCGACCCAGCCGTCCACGCTCGCGGCGAAGTCGAGGCTGACGAGGTCGCCGTCCACGAGCACGCGGTCGTGGGGGAGTCCGTGCAGTGCGGCGTCGTTGACCGACGTGCAGAGGTTCCTGCCGAAGGGCGAGTTGCCGAAGGACGGGTGGTAGTCGACGTAGCAGCTCACCGCACCCCGGTCGGCGATCATGCGGGCGGCGACGCGGTCGAGGTCGAGCAGGTTCACGCCCACGTCGACGGTCTCGAGCAGTTCGTCGAGCACGTCGGCGACGAACCGACCGGCGGCGCGCAGGCCCTCCAGTTCGGCGGGGGTGCGGAGTTCGATCATGCTCCCATCCTGCACCGGTTGGCGGGGACCGCCGTCCTGTGGCAGGATGGGTGGCTGTGCCCTGGCTGGACTCTGCCACGGGGGAGTCGCCGATTCCGGGTACACCACTTCCTTCCACCACCGATCCGCGGCGACCCGTGCGCGTCCGCAGAGAGTGAACGACCATGCAGCTCCTCGACCACGTCGACGCAGCGTCCCTGCGCACCGACGTCCCGGACTTCCGTCCCGGCGACACCATCAAGGTGCACGTCAACATCATCGAAGGCACGCGCTCGCGTGTCCAGGTCTTCCAGGGCGTCGTCATCGCGCGCCAGGGTCACGGCCTCGGCGAGACCTTCAAGGTCCGCAAGGTGAGCTTCCAGGTCGGCGTCGAGCGCTGGTTCCCGGTGCACTCCCCGATCATCGACCACATCGAGGTCGTCACCCGCGGTGACGTCCGCCGCGCGAAGCTGTACTACCTGCGCGAGCTGCGCGGCAAGGCGGCCCGCCGCAAGATCAAGGAGAAGCGCGACGCCTGATCGCCTTCACAGTGAGCGCCCGCGAGCCGGGTGCCGCTGGACGCCCCTCGTCGATGTACGGTTGTGCATCGACGGGGGGCTTTCCCGTCGTGCGCGCCGTCCAGGCGCGAACGGTCTGCACGCTCGTCGAGCGTGAGTGGGAACCTGCACGCTCCTCGAGCGTGGGTGTGAACGAGAGCTGGGATGACGGACACGACGCAAGGATCGGGGCGCCGCCCGCAGACCGAGAAGAAGGGCAACGGCGTCCTGACGTTCCTGCGGGACCTCGTCATCATCTTCCTCGCCGCGCTGCTCGTCTCGTTCCTCGTGAAGACGTTCCTGATCCGGTCGTTCTACATCCCGTCGGCGTCCATGGAGGACACGCTCCAGATCAACGACCGGGTGATCGTCAACGAACTCGTGCCGGACGTCGTGTCGCTCAAGCGCGGGGACGTCGTCGTCTTCAAGGACCCGGGCGGCTGGCTCACCGGCACCGAGGTGCCGAGCGTGGCGCCGACGACGCAGCCGGCGAAGGCGATCGACTTCCTGCTCACCCAGGTCGGGCTCGGGACCGGTGACAGCGACGACCACCTCATCAAGCGGGTGATCGGCCTGCCGGGCGACAAGGTGACCTGCTGCAACGACCTCGGGCAGATGTCGGTGAACGGCGTGCCGCTCAAGGAGCCGTACACGCTGCTGCCGAGCGGGGCGCCGGCGTCTGCCGACCCGTTCTCGGTCACCGTCCCCGAGGGCACCATCTGGGTGATGGGCGACAACCGCAACGACTCGAAGGACTCCCGCTACAACCGCGACACCCCGTCGAAGGGCTTCGTGCCGCTGTCCGACGTCACCGGTCGCGCCTTCGTCATCTCGTGGCCGATGAGCCGCTGGACCTGGCTCGACGACCACCCCGAGGTCTTCGCGGGCGTGGAGGAGAAGGACGAGTGACCGCCGTCCGGCCGTCGCTCCGTGTCGAGAAGCGGTTGCTCGGCGCCGGTCGTGTGACGGTCATCGGCATGGACGAGGTCGGCCGCGGGGCGATCGCGGGCCCGGTCGCGGTCGGTGTCGCCGCCGTGACGGTCGACGTCGGCCGCGTGCCCCAGGGGCTCGCCGACTCGAAGCTCCTGTCCGCGCCCCGGCGCACCGAGCTGGTGCCCGTGGTGCGACGGTGGGCGCGCACGGCCGTCGGGATGACCGCCGCCGAGGTCGTCGACCAGCAGGGGATCGTCCCCGCGTTGGGACAGGCCGGCGCGGCAGCCCTCGGCGAACTGGTGCGTGACGGACTGTCGCTCGACGGTGCCGTCGTCGTGCTCGACGGGTCCTCCGACTGGCTCTCCCGCGCGCTGCCGCCGGGTCTCGCCCCCACGGACGGGCCGCTCGAGGTCGTCGTCCGCGTCAAGGCGGACCGCGACTGCGCGTCGGTCGCCGCGGCGTCGGTCGTGGCGAAGGTCGAGCGGGACGCCCTGATGGTGGCCGCCCACGACGACGCCCCGCACTACGCCTGGGCGTCGAACAAGGGGTACGGGTCGACGGCCCACTACGACGGCATCCGGGCCGTCGGAGCGCACGCGCTGCACCGCAAGAGCTGGCTGCACCAGGCGTCGGCCGTGGCCCTCGACGGCTTCGACCTGCTCTCCGCCGTCGGCTGAGACCGCGTCGTCCATCGTCGGTCCGGTCGCCGTAGACTGTGCGGGCGATGGATGACGACGAATTCGACGACTACGACCGCGAGGTCGAACTTGCCCTGTACCGCGAGTACCGCGACGTCGTGTCGCAGTTCCGGTACGTGGTCGAGACCGAGCGGCGGTTCTACCTGGCGAACGAGGTCGACCTCGTGCGCCGTGACACCGAGCACGACTTCTACTTCGAACTGACGATGAACGACGTGTGGGTCTGGGACGTCTACCGTTCCGACCGTTTCGTGAAGTCCGTCCGTGTGCTCACCTTCAAGGACGTGAACGTCGAGGAACTCACCTCGCGGGAACTCGAACTCCCGAAGGAACTCGCGCTCGACGAGTGATCTTCGACTTCGTGTCGGGAATTGCGACGCGAGGTCATTCCGGTGACATTCCTGCAATTGTCGCGCTACGGTGGTGGAGATCCCCACCCCTCGACCCAGGAGCACGACATGGCACAGAAGGTCACCGTCCAGCTTGTCGACGACCTCGACGACTCGCCCATCACCGCCGGTGAAGGCCGGACCGTCGAATTCGCATTCGACGGTTCCAACTACGAGATCGACCTGTCCGACGACAACGTGGACAAGTTCCGCGAGGCGATCTCCGACTACGTCGCCGCAGCACGCAAGGTCTCCGGCCGCCGTTCCGGTGGGAGCGCCGGTTCCGCGCCGAAGTCCGCCCCGAAGCGCGGCAACTCCGAGGAACTCGCCAAGATCCGCGACTGGGCGAAGGAGAACGGGTACGAGGTCTCGAGCCGCGGCCGTATCTCCACGCAGGTGCAGGAAGCGTACGCAGCCGCACACTGACGCTGCCGTTCCAGGACCCCGGGTGATCGTGGATCGCCCGGGGTCCTGTCATTCCTGCACAGCAATTCCATGACATGTGCTCTTCCACAGTCTGTGTTCTCCACCGGCGGTGGAACGCCTCGTTCGGTGATCGTCGTGTTCGGAGGCGACGACATGGAACGACGAACACTCGGCAGGTACGGCGAAGACCGCGCCGTGGAATGGTTGACCGCGCAGGGGTACCGGGTGGTGCAACGCAATTGGCGGTGTGCACGGGGTGAGATCGACGTCGTGGCCCGGCAGGACGACACACTCGTCTTCGTCGAGGTGAAGACGCGCGCCGGCACGACGACCGGTCACCCGTTGGAGGCGATCACGCCCGCGAAGGCCGCCCGGCTGCGTCGGCTGGTGCCGATGTGGTTCGCCGCGCACCCCGGGGTGCACGCGCGGGCGATCCGGGTGGACGCGGTCGCGGTGCACGTCGACGGCGACCGGTGCGGGTTCGAGCACGTGGCGGGTGTCCTGTGAGCGGCATCGGTCGGTCCGCCGCGGTCGCGCTGCTCGGGGTGACCGGGCGGCGGATCGAGGTCGAGGCGCACCTCACGAGCCAGCTGCCGGCCTTCAGCATCATCGGCCTGCCGGACACCTCGTTGGGCGAGGCCCGCGAGCGGGTCCGGGCGGCCGCGGCGAACGCAGGAGCCCCGCTGCCCGCACGGCGCATCACGGTCAACCTGACCCCGGCGGCCGTCCCGAAGCGGGGGTCCGGGTTCGACCTCGCGATCGCCATGGCCGTCCTGGCCGGGGCGGACGTCGCGCCACACGTCGACGAGCGGGTGGTGTACATCGGCGAGCTCGGGCTCGACGGGCGGCTCCGTCCCGTCCCGGGGGTGGTCCCGATGCTCCTCACGGCGCGGGACGCCGGGGTCGCCCGGGTGGTGCTGCCCACCGGCAACGCCGACGAGGCCCGGTTCGTCCGCGACGTGGACGTCCACCCCGTCGACTCGCTCCGCGCCGCGGCCATCGACGCCGGGGCGCTGCTGCCACCGGTCGAGGTCGAGCCGGTCCTCGTCCCGCCGGCCCTGCCCGAGCGGTCGCCCGTCGCTGAACTGGCCGACATCGTCGGGAACCCTGTCGGCGTGCGTGCCCTCGTCACCGCGGCGGCCGGTGGGCACCACGCACTGTTCGTGGGACCACCCGGGGCGGGGAAGACCATGCTCGCGGAGCGGCTGCCCGGACTGCTGCCGGACCTCGACGACGAGGCCGCGCTCGAGGTCGCGGCGGTGCGTTCGGTCGCCGGGCACGGAGCGGCGTCGTGGACGACCCGCCCGCCGTGGGAGGCCCCGCACCACTCCGCCTCCGCGGTGTCGCTGATCGGTGGCGGATCCGGCACGGTACGACCGGGTGCGGTGTCCCGTGCGACGCGGGGCGTGCTCTTCCTCGACGAGGCGCCGGAGTTCCCGCGCGCGGTGCTCGACGCACTCCGGCAGCCGCTCGAGTCCGGGCGGATCACCGTGCACCGGGCAGCGGGTGCGGCCGAGTTCCCCGCGCGCTGCCAGGTCGTGCTCGCCGCGAACCCGTGTCCGTGCGGCAACGCCGGGTCGGCGCAGCAGCCGTGCGAGTGCCCGCCGGCGGCCGTGCGGCGGTACCTCGGTCGGATGTCCGGGCCGCTCCTCGACCGGATGGACGTGCGCGTCCGGGTCCCGCGGGTCACGACCGGGCTGATCCGCGGTGCGGACGGCGCCACCCCGACGACCGCCGAGGCCAGGCAGGCCGTCGCGGCCGCCCGGGCCGTGATGCGCGACCGGCTCGCCGGGACGGGCTGGACCCGCAACGCCGAGGTCTCCGGGGCGTGGCTCCGCGGTCCCGGTCGTGCGGTCCCCGGAGCCACCGCGGTCCTCGACCACGCGCTCGACCTGGGGACGCTGACGATGCGGGGGTGGGACCGCGCGATGCGCGTGGCCTGGACCCTCGCGGACCTGCAGGGCGCGGACCGGCCGGACGACCGGCACGTCCGCGACGCCCTCGCGCTCCGGAGTGCGCTGTGAACGGCGGCGTCGACCTGCTCGCGGCCGTCCGCACCCTGCTCGGGCCGGTCGGCGGTGGTCCCACCGATGTGATCGACCCGGTCGAGGCCGCCGCGCGGGTGGCGTGGTCGGCCGTGGTCGAGCCCGGGGATGCGGTCGCCGGTGCGCTCGTGCAGGGACTCGGGGCGGAACGTGCCCTGGCGTCCGTCCGGGCGGCGGAGGACGACGGTCCGCTCGCCCTGGTCGAGGAGTGCGCGGACGCCGGGGTCCCCGGCGCGGAGGACCCGGTGGCGTTCCTCGGCACCGTGGGCTCGGCGCTCGAGCGGTGGGGACCGCGGCTGGCCCGCTGCGACGTGTCCGCGGTCGTCGCGGCGGCCGTGACGACCGGCGCGCGGTTGCTCGTCCCCGGGTCGGCCGCGTGGCCGGCAGGGGTGGACGACCTCGGACCCCACGCCCCGGTCGTCCTCTGGACCCGGTGCGGACGAGCAGCGCCGGGACCGGCCCTCGCCGTCGTGGGGTCGCGGGCGAACACCGTGGCGGGCGCCGAGGCGACGGCGGAGATCACCTCGGCGGCGGCCGACGCCGGGTGCACGATCGTCAGCGGCGGCGCCTACGGCATCGACGCCACCGCGCACCGGGTGGCCGTCGCGGCGGGCACCCCGACGACCGCGGTCCTCGCGGGCGGGATCGACCAGCTCTACCCGGCCGGCAACGTCGAGCTGCTGCGGAACGTCGCGCGGCAGGGTGCGCTGCTCGCCGAGTCGCCGCCCGGGACGCGACCGACCCGGTGGCGGTTCCTCGCGCGGAACCGGCTGATCGCCGCGCTGGGGAGCGCGACCGTGGTGGTGGAGGCGGGAGCGCGGTCCGGGGCGCTCAACACCGCACACCACGCCGCGCAGCTGGGCCGCCCGGTCTTCGCGGTGCCCGGGGCGTTCTCGTCGCCGGCGTCGGTGGGGTGTCACCGGTTGGTCGTGGAGGGGCGGGCGCAGCTCGTGGTCCGACCGGGTGACCCCGTCGACGCGGTGGTCGGTCCACGCCGTCCGCGGGGCGGTCGGCACGTGCTGCACGCCGACGAACCGCTCGCGCCGGGGCGGGAGGACCCGGAGGTGCTGCGGGTGCTCGACGCGCTGGGCCGGCGGGCGCTGGGGGAGCAGGAGCTCGCCGTCCGCTCGGGGATGTCCTTCGCCGAGGTCGCGGACGCCCTCGCGCTGGCCGAGCTGCAGGGGCTCGTCGTGCACGGCGTCGGCGGGTGGACCCGGTCGTGACGCGGCACGCGCCTACCCTGGGGTCGTGGCGGAGCGGACGGACGGACGGATCGTGGCGGCGGTGGAGTCGTTCCTCGAGCACGTCCGGCACGCCAGGGGGCTCAGCGACCAGACCGTCCGTGCCTACGCGAACGACCTCGACCACTTCGTCGCCTTCGCTGCGGCGCGGGGGAGCACCGGCCTGCAGGACCTCGGGCTCGAACTGCTGCGCGACTGGCTCTGGGAGGCGGACCAGCGCGGACTCGCCCGGTCCACCATCGCGCGTCGGTCGTCGTCCGTGCGGGCCTTCACGCGGTGGGCGAGCGAGACCGGCGTGCTCGCGACCGACCCCGGGGTGCGGTTGCGCGCGCCGAAGGGTGCCACCCACCTGCCGCGGGTGGTCTCCTCGGACCAGGTGCGCATGGTGCTCGACCAGCTCGCGGTCCGTGCGGACACCGACGGCGCGGGTGCGTTGCGGGACCTCGCGGTCGTCGAGCTCCTCTACGCGGCCGCCATCCGCGTGAGCGAGCTCGTGGGCATCGACGTCGTCGACCTCGACCGCTCCCGGCTGACGGTGCGGGTCCTCGGCAAGGGCGGCAAGGAGCGCGTGGTGCCGTTCGGGGTGCCCGCGCGCGATGCCCTGGAGGCCTGGCTCGAGCGCGGACGGCCGGTCCTCGGTGGCCGGACGACACCGCCGGAGCCGTCGGCGCTGTTCCTCGGCGACCGGGGCGCGCGCCTCGGGGTGCGGAGCGCGTACCGCATCGTCGCCCGGGCCCTCGAGGGGCTGCCGGGCGCGGGACCGAGCGGGCCGCACACCTTCCGGCACACGGCTGCGACACACCTGCTCGACGGCGGAGCGGACCTCCGTGCCGTGCAGGAGCTGCTCGGGCACGCGAGCCTCGGGACGACCCAGGTCTACACGCACGTGTCCTCCGCCCGGCTGCGGGAGGTCTACCGCACGGCGCACCCGCGCGCCTGACCGTCCCCGGTCGCCCCGGTCGCCCCGGTCGCCACGGTCACCCCGGCCACGCCGACTCCGGCAGCAGCACGGGCCAGTCGGCCGACGGCAGGTAGGGGAGCGGATCGACGTACCGTCCGTCCACGCGCGCACCGAGGTGCAGGCAGGGCGCGGTCGCGGGACAGTGGCCGACGGCGACCGTGCCCACGGGGTCGCCCTGCGCCACCGTCGTGCCAGCGACGACCGCGGGGTCGACCGAGTCGAGGGTGCTCACCAGGCCGCCGCCGTGGTCGATCGTCACGACCCCCCGCCCGGCCACCGGCCCCGCGAACGTGACCGTGCCGTCCGCCACCGCGACCGCCGTCGTGCCGACCGGCGCGGCGACGTCGATGCCGCGGTGGCCGGCTGCGTACTCGTCCGACGGCTGCTCCCAGCCCCGGACGACCTCGCGCGCTCCGGTCGGCCACACCCACGGCGCGGCAGCCTCGCCGGGCCGGTCACCGTCCCGGGGCACCGCGGCGGACAGCAGCCGCGGTGCACCGGGGACGATCGAATCCGGCGCGACGACCACGGCGGTCGTGGACCCGGCCGCGACGCCCACGGCGGCGGTGACGACCACCGCGACGACCGCCGCGACGACCACCGTGACGACCGTCCGTGGTCCGGTCCGTGCAGGTGGCGTGCGCATGACCCGAGGATCGCGGAGCGGGACCACCTCGGACACGACGGCAGGGTGCGCTGTGGACGGCGGCCCGCCCCACCCACCCCGTGCAGGAACGCCGCGCCCCAGCGACGGAGTCGCGCCCGATCCGCACGACACCTCCGCCGCGACACCTCCTCCGCGACACCGCACGCGTCGATCGACACGTCGAACGTTGCAGAACGCGTGCGACCCAGGCGCACCACCCGAACCCGGCCCACGCCCTCCCCGACCTCGGCCCCGGCGCGCCCACCGCACCCCGATGTGCCCCGGCGGCCACCAGCGAGTACAGTCGGGCGCGCTCCGGAACCACGCAACGCCGCTCGGACGGCGAACAAGCCGACCGCCGGGGCACCGTGCGCCACCCAGCACGGCGGCAGGAACCTGGAGCACCGTGTCGAACACGTCCACCCAGCACGGCGAGGACCGTGCGTTCAAGGGGAAGGTCACCCTGTTCGCCATCGCGGCGGCAGTCGGTGGGTTCCTCTTCGGATTCGACTCCTCCGTCATCAACGGAGCCGTCGACGCGATCAAGGGCGAGTTCGGCCTGTCCGACGCCGCCAGCGGCTTCGCGGTCGCGTCCGCGCTCATCGGCTGTGCCTTCGGCGCCTACTTCGCCGGCCGCCTGGCCGACCGCTGGGGCCGCACCCGCGTGATGTTCTGGGCCGCGGTGCTCTTCTTCATCAGCTCGATCGGCAGCGCCTTCGCCTTCGCCACCTGGGACCTCGTGATCTGGCGTCTCGTGGGCGGTCTCGGCATCGGGACCGCGTCGGTCATCGCCCCCGCGTACATCTCCGAGGTGTCCCCGAAGGCCATCCGCGGCCGTCTGGCGTCCTTCCAGCAGCTCGCGATCACGCTCGGCATCTTCGCCGCCCTGCTGTCCGACCAGCTCTTCGCGGTCACGGCCGGCGGCGCCTCGGAACAGGTCCTCGGCCTCGCCGCCTGGCGCTGGATGTTCCTCGTCGGCGTCGTCCCGTCGGTCGTCTACGGCGTGCTCGCCATCACCCTGCCGGAGTCGCCGCGCTTCCTGCTCGCCAAGGGCCGGAAGGACGATGCCCGCGACGTCATGGGCAAGATCGTCCCGCGTGACACGGTGAACACGAGCCTCGAGGAGATCCAGGACGGCATCGAGAAGGAGGCCACCGAGAAGAAGGGCTCCATCCGGGGCAACCGCTTCGGCCTCCAGCCGATCGTCTGGGTCGGCATCATCCTCGCCGTCCTGCAGCAGTTCGTCGGCATCAACGTGATCTTCTACTACTCGACCACGCTCTGGCAGGCGGTCGGGTTCAAGGAGGAGCAGTCCTTCCTCATCTCGACGATCACCTCGGTGGTCAACGTCGCCGTGACCTTCATCGCGATCTTCACGGTGGACAAGCTCGGCCGGAAGCCGCTGCTCGTCGCCGGGTCGTCGGGCATGTTCGTGTCGCTGACGATGGTCGCGATCGCGTTCTCGCAGGCGTCGATCGTCGACGGTGAGCCGCAGCTCCCCGGCGCGTGGGGCGTCATCGCGCTGATCTTCGCGAACCTGTTCGTCGTGTCGTTCGGCGCCACGTGGGGGCCGCTCATGTGGGTGCTCCTCGGCGAGATGTTCCCGAACCGCATCCGTGCGACCGCGCTCGGCATCGGCTCGGCCGCCAACTGGGTCGCGAACTTCGTCGTCACGATCTCGTTCCCGGTGCTGTCCGGCTTCAACCTGACGGTCACGTACGGCATCTACGCCCTGTTCGCCCTGCTCTCCCTCTTCTTCGTCATCGCGAAGATCCCGGAGACGAAGGGTCGCTCGCTCGAGGAGATGGGCATCACGGCGGAGGGCGAGACGGTCTCCGCGAAGTAGCGGGGGCTGCGCGTCACCACCTGACGGGAGGCGGGGGGGGGGGGGGGGCCCCCCCCCCCCCCCCCGCGGGGGGGGGGCGGCCCCCCCCCCCCGCCCCCCCCCCGGGCCC
>NZ_JAUCML010000013.1:0-86242 GCF_030362955.1 Curtobacterium citri | reverse complement strand
GCGCTCGCGTGGCTGCTGCAACGGTCACCCAACGTTCTCCTCATCCCCGGCACCTCGTCGACACAGCACCTCCACGACAACATCGCAGGTGCCGGAATTGAGCTATCCGAGGACGACCTGCGGGACCTCGACAGCGTCGCTAGCTGACTTTCAGTCGGATTCGTGCGGGGATCGGATCCCATAGTGGTGTCCCAAGAGACGATCGCCTATCGGAATGGGGTTGCTGTGACAGCGATGCAGAAGGGGTCAGCCCTCCACCCATACGTCTGCACGACCGCCAGTCCGGCACTGCAGGTCTGCTCCGAAACGAACATCAGTCCATTGCAGGTCAATGGGTTCTTCGTGCAGGCGGACTCCGGCTGCGTTGAACAGCGCGATCCGTCCGGGACCATCAGGTGTGCTGTCGAATGTCACCACCCACGCTTCGCCGTTCCGCGTGTTCGTCGATTCGTCGATCGTCGGAGTGCATCCAGAGCCCGCGCACAGTGCGACGGCGTGCACCTCGCCCGACGACTCCGGGACGTGGATCCAGACGGGATTTGGCTGGTCGTAGTCAGGGCAGATCGAATCCGGAGTGATCGAGCAGCCTGCGAGAGCTGATGCGCCGGTACCGAGCGCCAGGGTGATCAGGAAGTTCCTGCCGCTGCTGAGCATGTGTCAACCATAGTGAGGTAGTGGCACAGCGTCCGGGTGACGATGGGGTCCCGGACACTTCTGCGGCGTCGCGGTCGGCTGGCCAGTCAGCACAGATCCAGCCCGCCAACGGGCGGGTGATGTCTACAGTCGAGCCATGAACGGAGCTGACCTGTTCCTGCCGATCCTGATCGCGGGCGTGGCGATCGGAACGGCCCTTCTCGTGGTTGCCGTGGTCAAGACCGTGCGGCACCACGGGTGGGGGCAGCAGCGGTGGGCTCCCCCCGCCATCCCGTGGTTCGTGGCTGGGTTCATCGTCCTGGTGGCTGGGCTCGTGGCCGCGTTCACCGTCGCGAACGGTGCGTGAGGCGGTGCGACCACGGCGGGACGTTCCGGTGCCCGTCGTGACACGCGTCACACTCGGAGCAGGCGCAGCCGTGCTCACGGTGCTCGCGGTCGTCGTCCTGGTTGAGGACGTCCGTGATTGGCTCTTCGCTCTCCTGCTCGTGGGCGTCGCCGCTCTCATCGCGGTCCGCGGGGTCCCGGCCGGCATCGACCTCCACGAGGACGAGCTGGTGCTCCGCGACTACCTGCTCACCACTCGAATCCGACGAGTGCAGGTCGTTAGTGTCGAGCGATTCCCGGCGATCGACTGGCGCAGCGTCGGAGGAGTACCGCGAGAGACGCTGATGTGGGCGTTCGTCCGCCGCGCCGCCATGATCACCGCCCCCACAGACAGTGACCGAGCCCACGCCCGATCGATCATCGAGGACTGGCTCCACGACGGTGAAGAGCGCCAGCACCGATCGAGCGACGAAGCAACGTCGTAGAAGCACAGCTTCGGCAAGCCGTCGAAGAAGCGTCCGATAGCCGGTCCGTCAGCGGGCTCGGCGTCGGTCAATCAACTTCTGCAACCAGTTGCGCTCACCCTTCGGTCGCGTGATGCCGATGTAGTCGAGGAAGCCGCGCAGGGTCATGACCAGAGCGTACGGAGGCGTCTCGTTAGCCGATCGGCTATCGGGACGGTGTTCTCGTAGTGTGCGGGGATGCAGTGGCAGCGGGCGCTTCTCGATCAGATCGGTGTCGCGAGTCCGGCCGTGGATGCGGTGCGGCCGTACGGTTCCGTGCTCACACCCTCGGAACTCGATCGGTGGAGCGACCTTGACGCAGAGGTCGATCTCTCCGCAGACGTCGAGGGCGGAAAGCTCCTCGGAGCTGAACTCTGGGCATGGCAAAGCAGTCTCGACGACGATATACAGCGGGTTCGCGCGGTGCTGCGGGACGGTCGCCGCTGCGACTTGGCGCTGCGTGGTGCGATCCTCACGCTTCCGCAGCCGCCTGTCGACAACGCTGTGCGGTTCGACCTGGCCCTCGCTGCGACACGCTTCGGCCGGGGCGCGAACGCCATCGGACTGCACCTCACCCTCGGGGTGGTCCGTGAAGCACTCGTGCACAGCATGGTCCTTGCGGATCGGCAAAGCGGCAGCGCGCACCACCGGTCGGGAACGCCCACCGACGTCGTTGCCGCGGAGGCGCTGGCGCTGTTGTCCACTGCCCCAATGCCAGCTCTGACGCTGCGAGTAGCGGAGTTCTATGCCGAGAGTCGGGCACGGATCGAGGCGGACTACGAGCCCGATTGGAGTGGGCTCACAGCGATCGTCACGCCATCGAGCTAGGGGCCCGCCGCCCGATAGCCCATGGGTCAGCGGACGCTCGAGGCTGCTTCTGTGGAAGGGATTCGCCGTACCTTCTCCTGCACGGCCACGGCGAAAGCGATGGCGATGACGAGGACCGCGCTGACGAGGCCGGTGCCGACGTCGAGGCCGCCTCGGGCGTGCGGGACCGCGACGAAGTCGGCGAAGGATGCGCCGACCGGGCGGGTGAGGACGTAGGCGGTCCAGAACGCCGTGACCGGTCCGAGCAGCGCCGTCAGGCGTGCGAGGACGACGATGATCATCGCGGCGACGAAGACGAGGCCGCCACCGAGGTAGCCGAGGTGGAACGTGCTGGCGGCGAGGTCGCCGGCCGCGGTGCCCATCGCGAACGTGGCGATCACGGCGGCCCAGTAGAACAGCTGCCGCCGGGTGCTGGTGATCGTGTGCACGTCGACGGTGCCCTCGACCCGTCGCCACAGGACGAAGACGGCGACCAGGGCGGCGAGGAAGACCGGGGTGGACACCGCGTACGGAACGCCGAGTGCGACGTGGGTGACGTCGGCGACCATCGTGCCGAACACCCCGACCATCGACACAGCACCCCAGTACAGCCAGGGACGGTACCGGTCGGCGCGGAGCTGCGCCACGAGCACGACGGCGAACACGGCCGCAGTGACCAGGACCGTGGGGACGGGGTCGAGGCGGGTGACCAGGAAGTCGGAGAGCGCCTCACCCATCCCGGTCGTGAGCACCTTGATCAGCCAGAACGACGCGGTCGGTCCCGGGACACGGTTCACCGTTCCGGTCCCACCCGTCACCGGTCCCCCACCGTCCGCTCCGCGGGTCGTGCCGCCGGTGACGTGCGCTTCCGGGCGACGTGACGGCGGCGCAGGGCGCCGATGACGATCGGCAGGACCGACACGACGACGATCACGATCATGAGTGCGTCGATGTTGTGGGCGACGAGCGGGATACCTCCGAGCAGGACCCCCACTGCTGTCAGGCCGCAGGCCCAGGAGATGGCGCCGATGAGGTTGAACAGCAGGAACCGCCGGTAGTGCATCTGCGCGGTCCCGGCCGCGAGCGGCACGTAGGTCCGGACGATCGGGACGAACCTTCCGAGGATCAGGCTCAGTCCGCCCCACTTCGTGAAGAACGCCTCTGCTTCGTCGAGTCTGGCGGTGGTGAGGATGCGGGCGTCGTCCTTGAACAGGCGACGTCCGTAGCGTTTCCCGATCCAGTACCCGACCTGGTCGCCGGCGACGGCGGCGATGAATGCGACGAGGGCGACCTGCCACGGCGTCACGCCCAGGGTGCTGCTGATGATCGCGGCGGTGACCAGGAGGGAGTCGCCGGGCAGGAACGGGAAAAGGACCCCGGACTCGATGAAGATCAGCAGCGCGATTCCGGCGAGGACGTACGGGCCGAATGCGTGCAGCACGGATGCTGCGTCGAACAGGCTCACGGCGAGCGGAACGGTGTGGAGCACGAGGGCCTTTCACGAGCGGAGGGCCTGGTGCCACCGGCGTTCAAGTCGGCGGTGGGACCAGTGGACGGGTCAGACGGTGAGTCGGCTGCGCTGCGCGGGTTCGTCACGGCGGATGCGGATCACGAGGTAGCTGATGATCGCGGCGATGATGACGAAGAACACGATGCTCGTCGTGATCGTCCCGACACCCAGGCCGCCGTCCTTCGTTGACGCGGACAGCAGGTCGCCGGTGGACGCGCCGAGGGGGCGGGTGAGGATGTACGCGATCCAGAAGCAGAGCACCGGGCCGCGTCGGCCGATGAACCAGACGGCGGCGGTCACCGCGATTGCACCGGCGAAGAGGAGCAGTGACGGGAAGTACCCCAGGCCGGTCTGTTCCGCGATGAGGTCGCCGGCGGCGGTGCCGAGGGCGAAGGTGAACAGGATCGCCAGCCAGTAGAACCCTTCCCGGCGGAGCGTGTCGATGCTGTGGATCGAGAGGGTCCCCTCGGTCCGGTACCAGATCGCGAACACCGCCAGGAGCGCGACGCCGAACACGGTGGTGCTGACGGCGAGGGGGACGCCCAGTCCGTCGGTGAGGTTGTCGGTGACGCAGGTCCCGACGATGCTGATCAGGACCACGGTGATCCAGTACACCGGCGGCCGGTAGCTGCGGGACCGGAACTGCAGGACCAGGAACACCGCCAACGCGACCGCCATGATCAGCGTCGTCAGCGGCAGTCCGAGTCCGACGGTGTCACTGAGGAGGTCAGCGGCGGTCTCACCGACCGTGGTCGCGAGGACCTTGATGATCCAGAACGACGCGGTCGGGTCGGGCACCTTGTTCGAGCGGCTCCGGGTCGGCACAGGCGCTGCGGGCGAGTGGGACATGGCGTTCTCCTCGTCAGGATGGGCCGTACCGCGATGTGCGGGGTCGGCGATGCTCCGACGGTAGAAAACGGCGCGCAAGACTCCACCAAGAATTGGACCGGCCGCCCGTGCGACGTTTCTTGGCTGTTCCTTGGCTGGTGTCGCTGAGGCTTGGGGGCCGGTGCTGCTCTGAGTGAGGCAGGATCGAGCCGACGCGGTGACGCCGGAACGCTTCCCCCCTTCGCGTTCCGGCGTCACCAGCACGGAAGGGGCCACATGTCTGCTGGATGGCGGTCAGCGATCGCGGACGGACTGGCACGCTGGTCGTTCCGGTCTGGTGTGGAGACCGATCCGGACCGGTTGGCGTACCGCCGGTCCGTGATCGGGATCGCACTGCGTGTTGCGGTCGTCTCGGCGGCGCTGGTGATCGCGATCATTGTCCTCGTCGTCGCCTACGTGCTGTGGCAGCTGACCCCGAACCAGCTCCACGAACAACCCGGCCCGACCGACATCCACATCTACCTCGACACCATCGACCTCAGCGTCGCGGTCATCGGCGTCGGTGGTCTTGCGATCATCCTCGCCGGCATCGCCGCGTGGCTCATCGCCCGCCGCGCAGTCCGGCCGATCGCCGAAGCAGCACGCATGCAACGCACCTTCGTCGCCGACGCCAGCCACGAACTCCGCACCCCGCTGACGGTGCTCAACGCCCGCGTGCAACGGCTGCAACGGATGACCCCGGACGACGACCGACGGCGTCCCGTCGTCGACGATCTGCGCGAAGACACCCAGATCCTGATCAACATCGTCAACGACCTCCTCGAAGCCGCCGCCGGCACCGCCGACCCCGACGGGAGCGCCGACCTCCGGGCCGCGATGGACTCGGTGCACCGCGACATGAACGTCCTCGCCGCGGAGCGAGGTGTGACGCTCGACGTTGAACCGATCGACGCCCGTGCGGGGGTGTCGGAGACGCAGCTGCGCCGATGCCTGGTCGCGCTGACCGACAACGCGATCGGTCACACCCCACAGGGTGGGCACGTCCGGATCACCGCGACGACCACCGCGACCCGGGTGACGATCCGCGTTGCGGACGACGGTCCCGGTGTTGTCGGCATCGAACCAACTCGAGTCTTCGACCGCTTCGCCCACGGCGCGCCCGCCGACGCGATAGCAACGAGCACCCGCACCGGGTACGGCATCGGCCTGGCTCTGGTCCGCGACATCGCCGTCCGAGCTGGCGGCGACGCAGTCATCGAACAAACGAACAGTAGCGGAACGATCTTCGCGCTCTACCTACCGACCGCTCCGGACAGCAGTTCAGAACACGACCGGAAGGACCGCGCATGATGCCCCGACTCCTCCTCGTCGAGGACGACCCCAGGCTCGGTCCACTCGTCGCCGACGAGCTCGGCGAGCAGTGGACCGTCACGCTCTGCGTGGACGGAGAATCCGCGCTCGAAACGGCTGCGAAGGAGTACTTCGACGTCATGGTGATCGATCGCCGGCTGCCCGGGATCGATGGCACCGCGGTGGTTGCGACCCTCCGGCAGCGGCGCGTCAGCACCCCTGTGCTCATGCTCACCGCGCTCGGTGAAGTCCACGACCGCGTCTCCGGGCTCGACGCCGGCGCGAACGACTACCTGGTCAAACCCTTCGACTTCGACGAGCTCACCGCACGGCTCCGCGCCCTCACCCGGGACTACACCGGCACTGGCGCCACTATCGAGATCGGCGGGTGGGCATTCCACCCCGACGATCACAGCATCACCTCCCCCTACACCGGCCGGGTCATGCTGACCGAGAAGGAGACCGCCCTGCTCCGGCTCCTCGCGGGCGAACCATCCCGCGCCTTCACCCGACAACACCTGCTCTCCGCAGTGTTCGACAACGGCGAGCAGCTCGGCACCGTCGACACCTACGTCCACTACATCCGCCGGAAAACCGACCGCGACCTCATCAGCACCATCCGCGGCATCGGCTACCGCCTCGGCACACCCGCGTGAACGCGGATCACGAACCCTCAAGCAAGGGAGAAGGACCTAGTCGTCCAAGAGACCTT
Source organism: Curtobacterium citri (assembly GCF_030362955.1). Lineage (NCBI taxonomy): Bacteria > Bacillati > Actinomycetota > Actinomycetes > Micrococcales > Microbacteriaceae > Curtobacterium > Curtobacterium citri. Next base: position 79,554 of record NZ_JAUCML010000013.1, on the reverse strand, counting down.
CCTTCTCGGCTTCGGACGCGACCGCCAGCAGCGCAGCCCCGGCGGCCCCGACGACCACCAGGAGCAGCACGACGGCCACAGCAACCACGATCAGCACCACAGGATCACCTCCACGCACACCATGGCGGCAACCCACCAAGGAATCCCCCAGCCGCGTCGCTTCGCCAGCAGGCTGGTCGCCTCATGCGTCCCAGCACGACCCCGGATCGAGAGACTGCACGAGCGCTGCTGTCCGTGTCGGATAGCCGGTCGTCAACCGGACGCTCGAGCCCTCGGTCGCGAGGCGCGGCGTTCTGCGTCGGCGGACTGTCCGGATAGGTAGTCCGAAATAGGTTCCGGTGAGGGTTCCCTATGTGAGACTGTCAGAATGGAAACCGGATGGGTGCTCGGCTACGCCCGCGTCTCTACGGCAGGGCAGGATCTCACCGCACAGACCGACGCGCTTATGGCGCTCGGGGTGCCGGCGGATCGTGTGTTCACCGACAAGGGGATGACGGGCACTCGACGGGACCGGCCGGGGCTGACCTCGGTCCTAGCGGCGTGCCGTCCGGGCGACACGTTGGTGGTGACCAAGCTGGATCGGCTCGCCCGATCCTTGCGGGATGCAACGGACATCGCGGAAGAGCTGACGCGCCGCCAGGTGCGGTTGAACATCGGCGGCGCCATCTACGATCCGACCGACCCCGTCGGCCGGCTGCTGTTCAACGTGCTGGGTATGGTCGCCGAGTTCGAGGCCGATCTCATTCGGGCACGCACGCGTGAGGGCATGGCGGTGGCGAAGGCACGGGGCAAGCTCAAGGGCCGGAAGCCAAAGCTCTCCCCCGCGCAGGAGCGGCACCTCGTGGCACTCCACCGTGCAGGGGATCACTCGATCGCGGAGCTCGTCGAACTGTTCGGGATCGGCCGCGCGACGGTGTATCGCGCGCTGGATCGGCATCCGGCCGCGGTAGCTGGAGAGCTGGCGCTACCCCGCGTGGACGGGCAGTAAGGCGTGGCTCGGGCCGGACGCGAATCTATCCGCCGAACGGCCTACCTGTGCGGAATGGCCCAGGGTTCTGCTCGAAGGGCGCTCCGCCGTTGTACTCGTTGGCCAGCCGGTCGAGTTCTCGCTCGATGGCTCCGTTCACAAGCGCAGCGAATGAGCGGTAGCCCGTCGGCTCTTGCTGCGTCCGCAGCACCGCAGTTTGGGCCTGCAGCTTCAACGATCGTCGCAACAGTGTCGTGGTAGCGACGGTGCTGTCATCCGTAGGGGACAGTGGGGTTGAGCCTGAGCGCTCGGGCGTAGTGCGACGCTCTTGATCCTGTTCGTGAACAGACACAGGAGCGGGCTGCTCGTTCCCCTCCCGAGCGGGAGGCGCTCCCGTGTTCACGGGTTCCACTTTCGGGGTCAGGGAAATCGGGCTGTTCGCGCCCGGACGCCGTCGCTGCGGCGCGCTCATGCCGCAGCCTCCGATGTCAGGAGAGCAGCGGTGAACCGGCTTGCCAGTGCGTCGTACAGGGCGAGGGTTTTTCGGCTGTTGCGGTCGCTCCACGCGCTCAACGAAGTCGCAGCTGCGTCGGCTTCGGCGAATCGGGACCATTCGGGGATGTAGTTCGGGTTCAACAGGTCTGTCCCGTCAGGTAGCTTCACCACTCCCCCGAGCTTCCAGACGAGATCTCCGAATTCTCCTACGAGCCCTTCGAGCTGGAAGTCGTGTTCTGCGGTCAACCGACGTCGCGTAACGACCACGCCCGCGATCGAGAGGTTGGGGTTTGCGAGGTCTGCGGAGTGGCGGGTAACGAAGTCGCGGACACGGATGGCCGCCTCGATGGAGTCGTAGTTGGGGTCGCACGGTATGAGGACCGAATGAGAGGCGGCGAAGGCCATCTGGACGAGGTGCCCCAGGTCGGGTCGCGTGTCGATGAGGACCACGTCGTACCGGTGAGTCCATCCGTCCAACGCCTTCGTCAGCCGTCGTACTGCTCCGACGACGCCGGCCTCGGACTCTCGGTTGATGAGATCGAATCGTGAGGGGAGAACGTCGATCAGTTCGCCCTCAGGAGCTACGTTGGTGTCCCAGCCGCAAGCGAGGACTGCTGCTTCCCCGGCGCCTTCTCGGCCCGCGGCGATCACCTCTGACATGGTCGGGATCGGCGAAGCCGGGTCCCACTCAATCCCTAGTCGTCGAGTGGCGTTTGCTTGGGGATCCATGTCTACAACGAGTACGCGTTGCCCCTTGCGCGCGAGGGCCGCCGCAAGCTGACAGGTGACCTCGGTTTTGGCCACGCCACCCTTGTTGTTGGCGATGGACGTGATGTGCGGCATCGGCTGCCCTCCTAACGCAATAGTTCCAAGTCTTGCAAGTGTTGCCGCCAAGCGAAGCGCACCACGCCACAAGTAGCCGCGACCAGATTAACACAAGCCTTGCAACACTTGCTTGCCATGCTTGGGTTGTAAGACATGCATGCACAACAAGTCATGCAAGCCATACTTTTGTTCCTTACGACGAGCTCCGAAACGGTCGGACCCGGTGAGGCGCTGAGCTTGGCGCCTCTGGCACCAATGCCCCAGAAGTCTTCGCCGCGTGATCGCGTCGTACGCGGTCGACGATCGCCGCGTCGCAGTACCGCTAACGGAACAACCGGTCGAACTGGGGGACGAGATCGCGTCAGCGGGCGCCGAGCTCGTCGACGGCGCCATAGTGCATGCCAGTGGCTGTAGCTGGGGCGGCTGGGGGAGGGCTCCCGGGCCCCCGCGCGGACCTGTGGGCTCCGAGGGGATCGGGTCACGTCTGCGGATCGGTAGTTAGTGGCGGGGTGGCCGGGAACTGGCCTGGCGACCAGGATTCGTCGATGTTGTGCCGTTCGCGCAGCGACGGGCGTGGCGCTGGCGTCGCTTCGTCGTCGCCATACGACTAGGCAGCGAGCTCGACGTCGCGGAGGGCCTGCAGGACACCTCGGCGCACGTAGTGCATGGCTTCCTGGTGGTTGCCGCGGCCGTCGCTGTCGCGTGGGTATGCGGGCCACGAGTCGGCGCCGCCGCGGTCGTCCTCGATGCGGAACATGACGGGCTGCGGGGTCGCGGGTCGTCGGGGTCTGCTGCCCTTGCCGGCGCGGTGGGCGGTGTCAGCGTTCCACCACGCCCACTGTTCGCGCTCGCGGTCGTACTGCAGCTCGCGGCGGCGGAGGGTCCCTGCGACGTCTAGGCGGTGGGCGACGTAGTTGCGGAAGTCGTGCATGCGGCGTCGCCAGCCGGTGCGGGTGGCGATCGCGAGCTTGTACCGGCGGAGTCGTGCGAGGGCTGCGCGTGCGCGGCCGAGGGGAAGGCCGGCGCGGTCGCTGACAGCGTCGGGATCTGCGGTGACGGTGGTGAGAGCTTCGTACGCGCGTCGAGCGGTGGGTCCGAGTCCCTTACGGGTGAAGACGTCGTGGCGGCCGGCGTCGAGTCGGTCGTCGAGTTCGGCGAGGAGGGCGGCCCTGACGTCGAAGACCTCGGCCGGGGGGCGGGCGTTCACATCTTGAAGTGGCCCGATGTGTTCGGCTGCTGTGGAGAACCGTTCCGACACCCGCCAGACGGCCGCGTTGGGGCCGTCTGCGGAGCGGCGTCGGATGATCCACCCGGCGTCGCGGAGGCGGCGGAGGGACCGGTCGACGGTGCTCGAGGGGATGCCGGTGATGACGGCGACAGAGCGCAGCGGTGCGGCGACGTCGCGCTGGCCCGAGCGGAGCGAGAGCCAGGCGATCGCGGCGAGCACGGTGCTGTCGTGTAGGTCGGCCTCGGCGTGCGCCCAGCGGCCGGGGGAGACGCGGAACGCGGTGAGCATCGCTTCGGTGGATGCGATGATGCTGCGCAGCTCCGTCAGGTCGCGCTGTGCGCGTTCCTGCGGGGCGTACCGGTACCGGGTGGCGCGGTCCTGCGCCTTGGCGAACTGGCGTGCCAGGCGGGCGGCGGTGTCCGCGGGCGTGCGGGGTTCGCGGCCACCGGCGGGGGAGTTGCGGGTGCGGTAGTGCTCCATGCCGGGCGCGGTGCGCGCGGCATGGGCGACGTCGGCGAGGGTCCAGCCGGACGCTGCTGCGGCGAGGAGGCAGAGGTAGCCGGTGCGCGACGGGTCGCGACCGCCGGCGACGGTCGCCATGTGCGCGGCTCCCCAGGCGGGGAGCGTGCGGTGCGCCTGGTGGCCGGCGTCGACGGGCCCGGAGGGCTGCTCGTCGGCGGGGTCGATGGCGGGCCGGAGCTCGCGGAGCGCCGCGGTGACGCGGAGCAAGTCGCCGGCGGTGACGGAGCCGGTGCGGAGCACGGCGACGTCGCCTTCCATGACGCTCGACGCGCCGCCTCGGGCGTGCGGGGTGAGCGGGGGGCGTGCGGCGCCGGTGCGGTCGTTGCAGAGCAGACCGTGGTCCAGGGACGGCAGCACGGCGCGTGCGGCGGCGGCGAGCTGGACGAGGACGGCCTTCTCGACGCCGGCGAGGGGCACCCACACGTGGTAGCCGCCGGTCGGGCTCGACCGGCACACCACGTGGTCCACGTTCGTGTTGCGGAGGATCCGGACGAGGACCCCCAGGTCTTCGGCGGCTTGGTCGTGGTCCTCGGGGCGCTTGGCGTCGAGGTCGAACGCGGCGAACCGGAACCGTCCGAGTTCGTCGGTGAGGTCGACCGTCCACGGCGTCGACGGCGGCATGTGCCCGATGATTGGGAACTTCCGCGGGTACCGGTTCGACCGGATCGCGCCGTCCGCCTCGGCGATCATCGTGTTCACGTACCGGCGGGGCGCGATCGCGCGGGTCAGCGCCCACGCGGCGGTGATGCCGTCGGCGGACACGCTAGACGGCAAACGGGTGCTATTTGCAGTAACTCGGGTTACGATGGCGACACCTCCTAGGGCAACCTCGTTGGTACGACGAAGGCTCCCGGCTCCAACCGGGCTTCTTCATCGGGACCCTCACGACCTGGAACGTTTGGCGACAGAGCAGGTAGTGAGTCACATGACTTGGGGCTTCGGCCCCGGACCCCCGCTACGGCGGGGGTTCTGTCGTTTAGGCGGCCGGGATAGGCAGCTCCTCGGTTTGCGGGACAGGGCGATCGACGAGGGGAAGGGCCCCGTTCTCGTCGACGAGCTGAGCGATGAGTGTGTCCAGGTAGTAGGCGATCGACACGCCGCTTCGGCGAGCCGCGTCCTGGACCTCAGCGCGAGCATCAGGAGAGACCCGTCCTTGGAGGAGGACGGTTGGCGCGTTAGCCGCGCGTCGCGATCGTGCCTTGATTGCACTCATGCCGCCATCTTGGCGGCTTGAATGCATTCCATCGCCGACACCAGCGGCGTGTCGGCCAGCTCCCTCCTCAGAGCTCATCTGAGTCCTCTGCTGCGCGCCGTTTCCGGGCGACGAAACCGGGTCGTTGGTTGCTCGTCTCATCGAAGAGTCGGCGCAGCGCCCCTTTCTCAACACGCCATCTCCCGCCAGGGCGGACGGCGGGGATGGTGCCGTCGTTCAGCCAGCCGAAGATCGCGGGACGGCTCTTGCCGAGTAGCGCCATGAGGTCGCGGTAGTTCAGAAACTCGTCGTACGCGTCGAGCGGGTGTGGGTAGGGCTCGTGCTCGGGGACCGGGATGGTCGACGTGGATTCGAGCCACTGCCGGACCTCGTTGCGGAACACGATCCAAGAGTGGGCGATCTGGTGGCCGGGGATGGTGCCCCGGTTGAGCCAGAGGCTCACCGTGGTTTGCCCGATCTGCAGGAGCCGCTCGAGGTCCTTGGACTTGAGCGTGACGGGCAGGGTGTCCCAGTAGTCGTCTTCTGCCATGCGAGGGGATGCTGCTCCGGTTGAGGGCGGGCTGTCGGGCGTGGTCTGTTTGGGTAGACGGCCGTCGGGTAGCTCACCTTGGGTGGGATGGTCGTTTGCGCTTCCCCCGGGTTCGAGTATTCCGTGTTGCTTCCAGTAGACCGGCTGGTCGTGCCTCATTTGGGGGCCTCCGGTCGTTCAACGGACAACGTCACATCGGCGCTCAGGTCGCCGAATCGGAGGCGGTCGCCGTCCTGCAGGGGCAGTGCGACCCCGGGCGTGGCGACGAGCTCGACGTCGCCTCGCTCGATCACGGTGCCGTTGCCGGAGTGCTGGTCGACGATCGCCGGGACGTCGTCGGCCCACGCGATGGCGAAGTGGGTGCGCGAGAGGTTGCGGCTGGGATCCTCGACGCGGACAACGTCGAGGTCGACGCCGGTGTTGTTCACGGGTCGGCGGCCGACGAGGGCAGTGCCGGTGATGCGGACGACGTCACCGCCGGCGAAGGACACGGTCAGCACCGGCACGCTTGGAGCGGGCTGGTGGCGCTCGATGAACACGGTGACCTCGGCCTCCGTGGGGAAGTCGGCGGGTACCCACACGGGCGCGTCCGCGGCCGGGGTGAACGCCCCGGGCATTGGCGGGACCGGTACGGACTCCGCGGGTTCGGTGACCGACGAGACGCTGGTCGGCGTCGGGTCGGGGCGCACTGGCTCAGTGCGGGCTGCTGACGGTGCGGGAGCGGTCGGCTGTGCCGGAGCCGTAGGGGCCGGCTGTGGGGCTGCGGGAGCCGGACGGCGTCGCCGGGACCGCTTGGCGGGGCGGGCGGCGGGTGCGAGGTCGGTGACCCGGCCGTCGGGGTGCGCGGCGAGGGTCCACGTGCCGTCGGGGTCGACGGTGGTAAGCCGGACGGGGCGGTGCAGCACGTCGCGGGCAACCGCAACGGCGTACGACGTGATCTGCGCGCGGGCCTCGTTGAGGTTCGCGGGTGTCAGGGGAACGTCGTGCCCGGCGAAGTTGATGTGCGCGGACCCGTCCGGGTAGATGTTGCCGTGGACGACGGGGAAGTGGGGGATCGGTGCGTCGGTCATTCAGAAGTTCTCCCGTCGACAGTCGTCGCCGCAGAGGGTGACGCCGAAGACGTTGAAGAACGCCTCGGGGTCGACGTAGCCCTGCGGGCCACCGATGGTCTGCGACTGGGGCAGGGCGCTGACCTGGTCGTTCGTGGAGCCGTCGGTGTTCACGCGAATGTCCAGGTGGCAGCCGGTGGAGGGTCCGTTGGAGCCGACCTCCCCGATTTCCTGCCCGGACGAGACGGCGTCGCCGACGCCGACCTCCATGTCCTGCGGGTACAGGTGCAGGTAGCTGATCGTGTAGCCCTCGGCGGACTTCACCGACAGGGTGTAGCCGCTGGCGACGGTGACGGTGCCGGCCTGGGAGGCGACGATCGGGGACCCGCACGAGTAGCCGGACTTCCCGGCGGCGTTGCCGCTGATGCGGGTCTGGTAGTCGTTCGCGGGGTGCCAGGACGACGCTCCGGCGGTCGGGGACTCGCGGGGGCCGTACCCGGAGGTCTGGTCGAACGGGGCGGTCAGCGGCAGGACGGTGCCGCCGGCGGAGCAGCCGTTCGTCGGCGCGGCAGCGCCGGGCGTTGCGGAGCCCGACGGTGCCGGGGCCCTGCTCGAGGTGGAGGCGGCGGAGGTGGTGGAACCGCCGGAGCCGCCGGAGAGCTGCGTGACGACGTTCTGCGCGGGGGACTGCCACTTGCGGTAGTGGAACGGGTCTTGGTTGATCTGCACGCGGTGGATCGCGATGGTGGGCTCCAACGTCTCCCACCCGTTGACCTTCTGCAGCGCCTTGAAGAAGTTCGTGGCGCTGATGGTCGGGTCCATGCGGTCTTCGTAGGAGCCCCAGGCGCCGTTGCCGCGCTGCTGGAACAGACCGCGGCTGTCCGGGCCCGCGGTGTCGCCGCGGTCGAGGACCTGCAGGCTGGACTCACCAATCGCCGTCATCACGCCGATGACCTGCGCCTGCTGGGTCAGGCCGAGGGATTCGGCGGCGTTCATGATGTACGCGGCGTTCTTCAACTGCTCGCCGGAGTACCCGTCAATTGGGGCGTGCTGCGCGGCCTGGTCGACGTCGACGCTGCCGCCGGTCATCGAGTTGCAAGCGGCGGCAGCGCTCCCGCCGCCGAACGAGAACACGACGAGAAAGACCACCATCGCGATGATCGCGGCTGGTGTGCCGATGAGGATCAACAGACCCTTGCCGCCGCCGTTCATTCGCCGCCGCTGCTCACTGGTTTCCAGTGGGCCGGATCTCGTTCGCGAGCCACGAAGCGCTGTCACCACTGCGCGACAGGGCGACGTTGTAGTCGCCGGCGTCGGTGGGGACGAGCACGTTCAGGGCGACGTCGGTTGCTCCGGGAAGGACCTTCCCGGAGCCGGTGACCTTCGTCGCGGGGATGGTCGTGGGGTCCTGGCCCTCGTAGGCGATCGCGCCGGACTGCGACAGCAGCGGCGTCATCTGCTGCGCCCACTCGTCCGGGGAGAGCGTCGGCTGCGCGTAGGTGCGGACGACCTTCTCGGCGGCGTCGACGGCGGACTGCTGCGCGCCCTCGGAGGCGTCCGGGGCGGGCTGCGCGGTGGCGTCGTCGTACACCGACGGCGTGCTCGACGCGGACGGGTTCGGGGCGGTCGACATGTCCGGTGCCGCGGTCGGGGCGGTCACGTTTGGGTCCGCGCCCGTGGTGCAGGCGGTCAGCGTGAGCGCGGCGGCGAGGGCCAACGGCACGAGGGCCGCGGCGCGGCGGCTCACAGGCCACCCGCCACAGCTGCACCGGCAGCGAGCCAAGCACGCTGCGTGACCGGGCGCAGGGCGCCGTAGTTGAGCACGTCCGCGCCGAGGGCGGGGTCGTACGGGATCGTGACTACCTGGCGGGCCAGCCCCTCGAACCCGGAGGCCATCTTGTTCAGCTCGGCATCGGGCAGGTCGTGCTTGTGCTTGCTAACCACGACGACGGCCTTGTCCGCGAGCTGGGCGAAGTGGCCGCCACGGTCGTGCAGGCCCTCGAGGAGGAGCGCTGCGGATTCGGCGGCCTTGGCCTCGCCGATCGTCGGGACAACGATCTGGTCTGCGCGCTCGAGGGCGCGGACCCACATCGAGTCGGTTTCGTCGTTGCCGGAGTCGATGAACACGAGCCGGTAAAACTTCGACGCGACAGCGTGGATCGAGTCCACGGTGCCGGCGTCGAACCGCTGCTCGGTCGCGAGGACCTCGGGCTTGGAGCGGAGGACGTCGTACCGGTCGCGGGTCTGGTGGTGGACGTAGTGCGCCAGGTCCGCGGACTGCGCGCCCGTGCCGAGAAGCCGATCGACCTGGGGGAGCAGGTCGAGGATGCTCGAATCGTGGGCACCCTGCTCGGTGGACCAGCCGAGGGTGCCGCGGGTCTGGTTGTTGTCCCAGGCGAGCACGCCGGCACCGCCGTAGCGGGCGAACACGCTCGACAGCTCGATGGTGGTCATGGTCTTGCCGACGCCACCCTTGCCGTTGACGACGACGATGGTGCGGGGGCCGGGCCAGTGCTGGCTTACGGAGCGCACCCAGGACCGCTCCTGACGCTCGGCTTCGGACGGGGAGACGCGGATCCCGATACGGGCGAGCATGCCGCGGACACCCTGCGTCGCGGGCTCTTCGATTTCCTCGCGGGTGAGGAACGACTGCCGGGCTGCGCGACGGGTTGCCGGAGCCTCAGCTTCGGTGTCCGCGGGGGCCGCAGGTCCTGCTGCAGTCGGGGTAGGAGCGGACGCGTCGACGACCGGGGTCGCGACAACGTCGGGGGAGACGGGGACCGTCTCGACGGGCGCAGCCGGGACGGCGTCGCTCTGGTCGAGGTCGGTCAGCGGCTCGGTGACACCGTTGGGGTTCACGGCGAGCGTCTGCGTGCCGTAGCGGTCGTGTGTTGTGAGCCGCACGGCGCGATTCATCTGCTCGGCGGTCCCGCGGACGCTGCTGAGGATGCTGCTGCGAATTGAGTCCTCGGCGGCTTCCTCGAACGGCATCGGCACCCCGTTGACGACGAGCACGCCCGTGGCGCGGCCGTCGGTCGTGGGGGTGATGGTGGCTTCGATGCGGGGGAACGCGGGGATGGTCGGCGCGTCTGTCATCTGCACCTCTCCTGCTCAGGCTGGCGATTGGACGAGCGAGCTCCTCGCGAGGCAGGCCAAGCGTTCTCCCCCCGAAGTGGTCACTTATGGTGCATGATCGTAGTTGGAAATCGGAGCACTTGCTACCCAAATCAGCATGTAGTTATATTGCAAGCAGCAGGTGACGTCTGATCGCTACTGCGGTCCTCCGATGTGGGGACGCCGTGGGGGACGGGTCAGCGAAGGAGCCCGAGAGGGCGGATGGGGGTCGCATGGGCGACAACGTGAATCCGTGGGTGACAGGGGGACCGGCCTCAGAAGAGGTCCAAGAGGTCGCTCCGGTCGTGCAGCCCACGACGCGTCGCGAGGCGCTGCGAGGACCGTCGGCACCGCAGCCGACGGCCGTGCAGGTGCCAGAGAGCGCCGACCGTCTGCCGACCCGCCAGGTCTACGGCGGCGCGGCGATGTGGTGGATCGGGGCGCACGGTGGTGCCGGCGAGAACACCCTCGCCGCGCTGACCCTCGGCTCCCAGCCCGCCGCGCACGCTTGGCCGCTGCCGAGCGATCGCGGAGCGGTGAGCCGCGCCATGGTCGTGGCACGCACGAACTACGCCGGCCTCATGGCGGCGCAGCGCGTCGCCCGCGAGTGGGCGGCGGGTACGACGTCCGGCCTGGTCGAACTGACCGGGCTGGTCCTGATCGCGGATGCCCCCGGCCGTCGGCCAAAAGAACTCCGTCAGCTCGAGCAGCACGTCGCGGGTGGCTACCCGCGGCTGTGGACGCTCCCGTGGGTCGAGGCGTGGCGGATGGGTCCGCCCTCGGCGGCCACGATGCCGCGCGAGTACCGCGCACTCCTGGCAGACCTCAACCTCACCGCCGCAACCAACTAGCCCTGCTCGAAAGGATCACCTTCATGTCCAACACCCTCATGGTGCTCGACGCCCTGAACACCGCAGCCACCCACGTGCAGCACGTCGTCGCGCTCACCGTCCCGGACGGTGACCCGCAGGCTCCCGACGGCTGGACGGGCAAGTTCGGCCGGATCATTGGTATCGCCAAGTGGATCCTGCTGCCCCTCGCGGTGCTGGCGCTGATCGCAACCGGCGCGATGCTCTTCCGCAACAACCGCCACGAGGGCGGTGAGATCCAGGAGCGACTGATCAAGATCGGCTTCGGTCTGTTCCTCGGACTCGGCGCCGCATCCGTCGTCAGCTTCATCGTCTCCTAGCCCGGCCCCACCAGGGATCGCCTCAACAGAAAGCACCTACATGAGCAACGCAGAGCAGCCGTTCTACCGCCGCCCACTGTGGATCGTTGTGGCGATCTTCCTCGCCGTCGCCCTCGTGGGCGGCGGCATCGCCATTGCCACGAGCATCTTCAACGGACGTGCCGACAACACGGCCGCGGGACCAACCCCCGCCCCGTCCTCAACCGGGTCCTCGCGGCCTGCCAGCTCGGAGTCCATCTGTGGCCTCAAGGGCTACGAGACAACGAATGACCTCACCGCAGCGCCGCCGGCTACGTGGAAGATCATCGGCAGCACCGCTACGCCGCAGTCCGCAAGTGCCGGCCCTGGAAAGACTGAGGACGATGGCCGGTTCAACACGTGCTTCGCCCACACCCCGACCGGCGCTCTCTTCGCGAGTGTCAACTACCTTGCCGCGTCGACCGACTCTCGGAACTCGACCCGGCTGTATGAGCTTCTGGCTGACGGCGATCTGAAGGACCAGCTGAAGGCAACGCCGCAGCCTGGTTCGGATGGTTCGGCTGGGACACGCGCGCAGGTCGCTGGCTTCAAGATCGACTCGTACTCACTGCAGGAGACCACGGTCGACGTCGCGCTGTCGTACACAGGGGAAACCACGGATGGTCAGCTTGTAAGCCTTCCGATGGTCATGCGTTGGGAGCAGGGGGACTGGAAGGTAGTCGTCGACGGCAACGGTTCGCCTGTCGCGCCGGCTGCCCTATCGAGCCTTGGTGGGTACATCCCGTTCTCGGGGGTATGAAATGGCCGCTTCCGATTGCGAGAGCAAGCTCTACTACGTCTCGCACCTTCAGGAGTGCACTGCAAACTCGATCGGCGACGTCGTCTCGAAGGCAGCGAACGACACCGTTCAGCAGCTCATGAACAACGCGCTTGAGACGTTCGGCAAGATCGTCGGTTCGCTGGGCACGCTGTGGGTGAACGTGCCGAGCCCGCAGCTCACCAAGGGTGACGCGGACGCCTCCGGATACACCCCGACTGAGACAGTCACGTCGAACTTCGACACGATCCTCGGCTACGTGGCCTGGATCGGTCTGTTCGTCGCGGTGCTGTCGATCATCGGGTTCGCGATCATGTTCATGCGCGCCCGGTCGGAGGAGACGGGGCTGGACAGCCTGGGTCGCCTGGGCCTGGTGTTCGGTGGCGTGTTCCTCGTTACGAGCGCGTCGTCGCTGGTGGCGTGGCTGATCCCGACGACGGCCCCTGCGGGGTCGTCGACGACGGTCGGCTTCCTGCAGAGCTCGACCTGGTACATCGTCCTGACGATGGCGGTCGCGTCGGTGATCATCGCGGGCATCCGCATGGCGTGGACGCAGCGCGGCGAGCCGGTCCGGGACCTGCTCAAGTCGTTGCTGACGCTGGTGATGGTGTCGACGATCGGCCTGACGGTGATCCAGCTCGCCGTGTCTGCGGGCGACGCCTTCTCGGTCGGGGTCCTCAACGCGGCCACCGACTGCAACGTGGCCGCCGACACGGGCACGTCGTCCTGCTTCGGCACGAACGTCGCCAGCATGATCGCACTGACCGCGCAGTCGCCGATCGGCACGATCGGGATCCTGATCCTGGCGCTGATCGCGATCCTGATGACGTTCGTGCAGGTCGCGCTCATGGTGGTCCGCTCCGCGATGCTGGTGCTGCTGGCCGGGGTGCTGCCGCTGACGGCGAGCTTCACGAACACCCCGACCGGTAATCAGTGGTTCCGGAAGTCGCTGGGCTGGTTGATCGCGTTCATTCTCTACAAGCCCGCTGCGGCGCTGATCTACGCGGCCGCGTTCAAGCTCGTGGGAACGGACCTGTTCTCGAAGGATGACGGCGGGATCTGGTCGATCATGACCGGCATGGCGCTGATGATCATGGCGCTGATTGCCCTGCCGGCGCTCATGCGCTTCATCGCTCCGATGGTGTCGGCGGCGGGCGGCGGTGCCGCTGGCGCGGCGATCGTCGGCGGCATGGCCGCGATGGGCGGTCAGGCGGCGTCGGGTGCGATGCAGAAGATCAGCCAGAGCACGAGCCGTACCGCTACCGCTGGCGGCGGCGGCGGTAGCGGGTCGGACTCGCCCTCGGGCTCCTCGTCGGCTTCGACCGGTGCACGCAGCGCCGGCGGGTCTGGAACGTCGAAGGGTGCTTCGACAGGCGCGAAGTCCGGTCACTCGGGCGCGCAAAGCGGCGCGCAGGCGGCTGGTGCGGGCGGTCAGGCCGTTGGCGCTGGTGCTGGCGCTGCATCGGGCGCTGGCGGCAGTGCCGCAGCGGGCGGAGCGGGCGCAGCCGCGGGTGGTGCGGCTGCCGCTGCGGGTCCCGCCGCAGTCGCTGTGATCGGCGCACAGGCGATCGCGAAGGGCGCGAAAAAGGCGTCCGATGCCACGAAGTCCGCGGTCGAGGACTCGGCCGGAGAGGGCCCTTCGGGGTCCCAGTGAGGGGTTAGGTCATGAGCAACTTGGAGGGCCGCGCGAACGCGCGGACGTACGGCAACTGGCGCAAGCCCCGCACCCGTGGTGTGGGCGCGCTGGGCCTGTTCCCCACGATGTTCGGGTTCGTCGGTGCGGTGATGGTCATCGTCGTCGCGACGAACAAGGGCCTGATCGCGGGCCTCATCACCGCGGCGGTGTTCGCCGCGATCCTCGCCACGGTGGCGGTGAAGGACAAGCACGGAGAGTCGGGGATGATCCGCATGATGAACCGCTTCGGGTGGATGTTCGCGAAGAACCGCGGCTCGCACCTGTACCGCTCGGGCCCGCTCGGGTTCGCTGAGTGGGGCACGGCGCAGCTTCCCGGCCTCGCTGCCGGGTCGCGGCTCACCGAGCACCAGGACTCCTACGGACGTCCGTTCGCGCTGATCGAGGTGCCGTCGAAGAACGACTTCACGATCGTGCTCGGCGCGGAGCCGGACGGCTCGGCACTGGTCGACCAGGAGCAGGTCGATATCTGGGTGGCGGAGTGGGGTGCCTGGCTCGAGGCGCTGGCCGATGAGCCGGGCCTGGTCGCAGCGTCGGTGACGCTCGAGACGGCTCCGGACACGGGCACCCGGCTCGAGTCCGAGGTCCTCGGCCGCATCGACGAACGTGGGTCGGAGTTCTCCAAGAAAGTGCTGCGGAAGATCGTGGCGACGTACCCGGCGGGTGCGGCCACGATCAAGGCGTACGTCGCGGTCACGTTCAACGGCGCGACCCGCACGGGCGGCAACAAGCGCAGCTCGGAGGATATGGGCCGTGAGCTCGCGTACCGTCTCCCCGGCCTGACCCAGGGGCTGTCGTCGACCGGTGCCGGCTCGGCTCGCCCCCTGACGGCGCAGGAGCTGTGTGAGGTCGTCCGAGTCGCCTACGACCCGGCGGCCGCGATCCTGATCGACCAGGCCAACGCTGCCGGTCAGCCGCCCGAGCTGTACTGGCCGGAGGTCGGCCCGACCGCGCACCAGGCGTCGTGGGACTCGTACCGGCACGACTCGGCCCTGTCGGTGTCGTGGATGATGTCGCAGGCTCCCCGCGGCAACGTCGGCGAGTCGATCCTCGCTCGCCTCCTGGCACCGCACCGCGACATCGCTCGCAAGCGCGTGACGATGCTGTACCGCCCGATCGACCCGGCTCGCGCCGCGGCGATCGTTGAGGCGGACAAGCGGGATGCGGAGTTCATTGTCGGGTCCTCGAAGCGTCCAACGGGCCGGTCCCGGAAGGACGTCATTGCGGCGTTCTCGAACGAGACCGAGGAGTCCAGCGGTGCGGGACTTGTGAACTTCGGCATGGTCGTCACCGCGACCGTCGAGGACCCCGCCACGATCGACGACGCCCGCGCCGCGATCGACAGCCTCTCCGCGCAGGCGCGCATCCGCCTGCGCCCGGTGTACGGCTCGCAGGACTCCGCGTTCGCCGCGGGCCTGCCGCTCGGACTGGTGCTCCCGCGGCACCTGTCCATCCCGCACGACATTCGCGACCAGCTCTAACGAGCACGACGACGAGGGGACGCGCACATGCCCGCGCTTGATCAGGGGACCCGTCGGGTCACGAAGAAGCGAGCGAAGACGCTCGCAGCCGCTCCGGCGCAGACGCAGCCGGAACGGAAGAAGAAGCCCACCAAGGCGGAGCGCAAGGCAGCCAAGGCTGCCGGTCCCGCGTTCCGCCGGCCGACGCCCCGTGGCTGGCTCGGCCGCGGTCGTGGCGAGTCGGTCGTCGTGCAGCCCGCCCCGGAGTGGCGTGGCACGACGGTGCAGGTGTGCGGCCTCTGGCCGTACGCCGTCGGCTCCGGCAGCCCGATCAGCGGTGTCCCGCTCGGGCTGCACCTCGACACCGGCGCGACGGTGTGCGCGGACCCGATTTCGTGGTTCCAGGGCGGCATCATCAGCAACCCGTCGATCTTCGCCCTGGGCCTGCCGGGCCTCGGGAAGTCGACGCTGATCCGCCGGATGGGTGTTGGAGGCGACGGCATGGGCTACCTGCCGTTGGTGCTCGGTGACCTCAAGCCGGACTACGTCGACATGGTCCGTGCGCTCGGCGGGCAGGTCATCACCCTCGGCCGCGGCCGCGGGCACCTGAACATCCTGGACCCGGGCGGGGCGATCGAGGCTGCGGAGCAGCTTCGCGTCGCCGGGTTCGAACAGCAGCGGCAGCAGCTCATCGCGGACGCCCACGGGCGCCGCAACACGATGGTGTCTTCCCTGCTGACGATCCTCCGCAAGCAGGCCCCGAACGACGTGGAGGAGTCGATCATCGACGCCGCTCTCCGGGTCCTCGATGACGAGTTCCAGGGCATCCCCGTGCTCGCGGATCTGCTGCAGGTGATCCAGTCGGCGCACCCCGCGGTGCGCGACGTCGCCGTGGACCGCGGTGACATGAAGGCGTACCAGGAGATCACCCGGGGACTTGAGGCGTCGCTGATCAGCCTGACTCGCGGTGGCCGGCTGGGCGAGATTTTTGCGCAGCAGACCGACGTCGCGATGCAGCACGACAAGCCGGTGGTTTACGACGTGTCGAGCATCGACGAGTCCGACACCGACCTGCAGGCCGCCGTCCTCCTGGCGTGCTGGTCGCAGGGCTTCGGCACGGTGAACGTCGCGACCGCTCTCGCGGACGCGAAGCTGCAGCCGCGTCGGCACTACCTGATCGTCATGGACGAGCTGTGGCGCGCGCTGCGCGTCGGGAAGGGCATCGTCGATCGCATCGACTCCCTCACCCGACTGAACCGTCAGCGCGGTGTCGGCCTGGCGATGATCACCCACACCATGTCCGACCTTCTGGCGCTGCCGGACGAGCAGGACCGGATGAAGGCGCGCGGCTTCGTCGAGCGCGCCGGGATGGTCGTCGCCGGCGGTCTGCCTCGAGCAGAGATGGCGATGCTGACCTCCGCGGTGGCGCTGTCCCGGTCGGAACAGAACCTCGTCATGTCGTGGCAGAACCCTCCGGGCTGGTCCCCGGACCAGGAGCCGCCGGGACGCGGGAAGTTCCTCATCAAGGTCGGCGGGCACCCGGGGATCCCGGTGCACGTCGAGCTCACCGAGGAGGAGCGCTACATCAACGACACGAACAAGGCGTGGCACGCCACCGAGGTCTTCCCGGAGCCGGACGAGATGGTCGGGCTCGCCCCGGACCTCGCGGCCGTCACCGACGACGAAGCCGCCGAGTACGAGGAGGGTGCAGCGTGAGCCAGCAGCAGACGAACCGGCGCGCAGAGCCGGGCCGCTCGAACCCGATGACGACGCTGTACTCGTGGATGTTCGGGATCCTGATCGGCGCGATCGTGTCGGCGTGGATCGGCCTGGTGATGGCGTCAAAGCTCGGGAACGTGAACCCGGACCTGCCACGCGACCCGTTCAAGATCGCCACCGGCATCAAGAAGGGCACCGTCGAGTGGACGTCGCTTGCGACGGTGCTCTCGGTCATCGTCGCGGTGATCCTGATCGCCGTGGTGGTCATGGCGGTCAAGGTGTTCCACCCCTCGAGCAAGAACCGCACCCGAGTGGATACGTCCGCCCGGTACATGGCGTCGACCAAGGACCTCGTCGAGCTGCAGGAGAAGCGGTCCCTCGAGAAGTCCGAACGGCTTGGGGTGCCCGGCTGCCCGGGCGTCCCGCTCGGGAAGGACATGCGCTCCGGGAAGCTGCTCTACGCCTCGTGGGAGGACGTCACGATCGGTATCGCCGGTCCCCGTGTGGGGAAGACAACATCGCTGGTCGTCCCGGCGATCCTCGCCGCTCCGGGCGCGCTGCTGACGACGTCGAACAAGCCGGACACGGTCGAGACGACCAGGGGGCTCCGCGACGAGGTCGGCACGACGTGGGTGTTCGACCCGCAGGAAGTCGTCGACGAACAGCCGACGTGGTGGTGGAACCCGCTCTCGTATGTCACGGATGACACCACGGCCGCGAAGCTGGCCGGGCACTTCGCCGCCGGCTCCCGGGAGCCTGGCGACAAGGGCGATGCGTTCTTCGACCCGGCCGGTAAGGACCTGCTCGCTGGCATGCTGCTCGCAGCGTCGCTGGACAACCGTCCGATCACGGACGTGTTCACGTGGCTGACCGACCCCGACAACCGCGAGATGGTGTCCGTGCTGCGCCGCGGTGGGTACGACCTGATCGCGGACGACGTCGAGAGCCAGTCCCGCACGTCCCCGAAGCAGCGCGACGGCGTCTACGGGACCGCCCGGAAGATGGCGGCGTGCTTGAAGAACAGCCGCATCGGCCGGTGGGTGACCCCGGTCGGCGGCAACATGGCCGGTGATCGTCGCCCGCAGTTCAACCCGGACGAGTTCGTGCGTGGCACGGACACGCTGTACTCGCTGTCCAAGGAGGGTGAGGGCACCGCGGCGCCGCTGGTGACCGCGCTGACCGTCGCCGTCGTCGAGGCCGGGGAACGGCTCGCAAAGACGCAGCCGGGCGGCCGACTCAAGACGCCGCTGCTGTGCATCCTCGACGAGGCCGCGAACGTGTGCCGGTGGAAGGACCTCCCGGACCTGTACTCGCATTACGGGTCTCGGGGGATTCCGATCATGTCGATCTTCCAGTCCTGGTCGCAGGGCGTCGACGTGTTCAGTCTCGCCGGGATGCGGAAGCTCTTCTCCGCCGCCAACGAAGTCGTGTACCTGGGAGGCGTGAAGGAGACCGAGTGGCTGCGTGAACTGTCGGAGCTGATCGGTGACTACGACCACGAGACGGTGTCGTACTCGATGAACAAGGGCGTCCGGTCGACCAACGTGCAGAACAACCGCCGGAGGATCCTCGACACGTCAGAGCTCGCCGAGCTGCCCCGTGGCCGCGCGATCCTCCTGGCGTCGGGCCTCCGGTCGTCGATGATTCGCACGGCGCCCTGGTACGAGGGTGCGGACGCGGACAAGGTGAAGGCGTCGATCGCGGCGTACGACGCCGGCGAGCGGGTCGAACGGACCGCGTCGACGGCCCCAGCAATCGCCACGGTGCCTGCTGAGGGCAATCCGTGGCTGAACGCGTCAACGATGGGGCCGCTCGATGCGGAGGACAGACGGTGAGCATGGTTGCGGAGTGGGACGGGCACGTGGAGGACGTCGACGAGGACGACGCCGCTCTGCCGGAGCCGGAGCCGGAGCCGGAGCCGGAGACGTTCTACGGCTCGGCCGATGAGTTCGTACGCGAGTTTTTGGTCGTCACGTACCGGCGTGAGGTCAGCCCGAAGGGCGACTACCGGTGGGACGGCCGCTGGTGGATGCACCCAGAAGCGGTCGCGCGGATCGACGCGCTGTGGCGCACCTGGGAGCACTTCCGCAACGACGGAGCGACCGGGATGAGCGTGTGGTGGCGAGATCACGCCGATCACCACATGGGCGTCCTGATGAGCCCCGCGGGCCCGTTCGGGAAGTCGTCGGGCACGACAGACCCGGGTGAGCCGTTGCCATACATCGCACCACCGCCCGGATTGTTCGTCGATGTCCGCATGATTACAGGATGACCACGGCGACGGCACGCGGATGACAAATCACGACGAAAGCTCCCTCGTTCGTCCGTTGCGACAGGCAATGGTCGAAATCGGCGTATTTTCGGGGGTGCTTTGTCTACTAACAGTGGTCCTTGCGTCCCTGGACCCGCATGTTCAACGGCTGGGCTGGGCGGGTGTGCCGACATGGTTCAGCTCCGCCGGCACCGTCTTGGCGGCTCATATCGGCTGGTACTACGGCGCCCTCATTCCGCTGCTTCTTGGCTTCTACGCATTCATTGGAGGTGGCCAGCTGCTCGGAGTGCCACACGTGCAGCGAAGCCGTCGCAACCTGGGCTTGGTCGCCGAGCTCCTGACAGGTGCGACCTGGCCGCCGTTCTTGATCCTCTTATGTTCCGCCGCCGTTCATGCCGATCAGCGTGCCCTCATCATCGTCCTAGTTCCGGTGCAAGCTGTTGTCCTCTTCCTCGGCGCGCAGCTTGGCGGTTTCATCGTGTTCGACCGCGATGAGCGCCACCGAGCTGCAATTGCAAACGCCGAAGCAGCCCGAAAGACACTGACAGAACTTCGGAACCGGTCGCGGTATCCCGCTTGGCGAATCCTCCTGATGCACGCGCTTGTTGTTGGCGTCGTGTCGTGGCTGGCTGTAGTGGCGGTGTCTCCTGCGAAGCCGATCCTGTTGATGTGGCCGCTGCTGGTCGCGCTGATTTTGCTCGCCGTAGGGGTCGGCGCCGTGTTCATCGGTGCGATCTGGTTCTTCCTGGCGGCGACGGACCGAGTAACTCGGTTCCTCGCGTGGTGGGTGCCCTACGGGATCGTGTTGGTTCTGGTGCTCCTTGCGCTGTCGCAGCCCTTCTCCCGTGTCGCGATTGCGGTTGATGCTGCTTTGGCCGTGCAGCTGGTCTCAGCAGTGTTGGGCACGCATGTACGCAGCTCGCGTCGCTGGTGGAGGAACTGGAGTCTTAGCGGCGGCGGGAGGAGAAGCGCAGCTCGAGAGGTCGTCCGCAGATATGCCTCGGCGATGCGCGAAGCGCACTCGACGCGTCCGACCCTCGTCGCCACTCGCACGTTTGCTTCCGAGGTAAGGCGCTGGATCCGCGGAGGCTTCCGCTCATTTCGAGCCCGCTAGGGCGCTCTGCGCATGCCGGCAGCCTTCCCATCAACACGCGCACCGCCGCCGTGCGGGTAATGCAATGCATGAGATGTGCTCAAGTAGCCTCGCTGAGCGCATCTTCATAATGGACATATGTAACCCTTAACTGGTTCCAAGGGTGAACGATTTCGTCTACTTTTCTTGCTATCTAGCCCCACGGCTGTTTTGTCTCGTCCCCCAGTTCAACTGGACCCCTCGTTCGAGGGTCACGTCGAGAGTGTGTGGCTGTGTCTATGGTCAGGCTCGTGCTTCCTAGGGGGAGCGGGGATGCGCGCGGGAGCGTGCTGGGTTGAGTGGAGCCCCAGTTGTTGGGACGCCTTTCGCGAGCCGGTGGGTTCGCTGCGGTTGTGACGTCGATCGCATTGGTCGCTGAGGTACTCGTGGCTGCGCCAGCGCAGGCTGCGCCGGTGGAGGACCGGCCGGTGACTGCATTGCCGCCGGTGGTGTCCAACGCGATTTCAGTGCCGAAGCCGACCGTGCCGGACGGTCAGGTGGCAGCTCCTGCGATTTCGTACGAACAGGCGCCGAAGGCGACCTCCGCTGACCGGACGGCCGAGCTCGGCGATGACGAAGTGGTCATGTCAGCTCCTGCGTCTCCGTTCGACCCGGACACGTCCAAGCTTGTCGGTCAGTCGACGTTCAAGGACACCTACAAGAACGCTGACGGCACCAACACCGCGGTGATCTCGCAGACCCCGCAGAACGTCAAGAACGACGACGGCAATTGGGTCCCGGTGAACACCGACGTCGACGTGACCTCCTCGGGTGCTGGCGTTGTGGACAACCACCCGTTGGATCCGGTCTTCGGCGAGAACGCCGCTGACCCGAACGTCCTGTCGATGCAGCACGATGGCTTCACGCTGGCGTACACGCTCGAGGACGCAGCGGACAGCCCGTTGACGCACACGAACAAGGGCGGCGCGGGCGACGAAGTCACCTACAGAAACGTCTTCCCCGACACCGACCTGCACTACACGGTCACCAACGGGACCGTGAAGGAAGAACTCGTCCTCGCGACGCTGCCGACGAAGGCGCGTGATTCGTGGACATGGCACGTGACCGGGAAGGGTCTCGCTGCCACGACCGAGGCCGACGGGACGATGGTCTTCCGCTCGGACGCCGGCAAGGTCGAGTTCGCCATCCCGCAGCCGCAGATGTTCGATTCCTCCGGCGTGCAGAACGTACGGGAGCCTGCCGAGACCGCTGTGAACACGACGCTCGCGGCAGACGGTGACGGGTGGACAATCACGATGTCCCCCAACCGTTCCTGGCTTGCCGACCCGGCCCGGGTGTTCCCGGTGCACGTGGACCCGACGTCAGCGGTGTCGTGGTCGAACGACCAGCACGCCTACAAGTCGGACGGTGCGTCGATCACTGACGGTGTCATCCGTGTCGGCAATTCCCGTGACGGCGGCGACAAGTACTGGCGCACCGTGACGCACTTCAACTACGAGCAGGTGTTCGGTAAGCAGGTCATCAACGCCCGCGTCGACGGGTACCTGCACGACGCCGGAACCACGGACTCTTACACCGGCTCGGTGCACGTCGGGACGGCATTCAACTACGGCGGTGTCGGCACCAACCTCAGCGGATGGACGATCACGTCCTCCGGGTCCGCTCGAGGTTCCGGGGTCGCCGACCAGATCGCGTCCTGGGTGCGAAGCCGCTCCAGCGGCAACTACCTGGCACTCCGCGGGCAGGAGACCGCCGGCGCGTACACCTACAAGACTCTCGACGCGGCTCTCATCGTCGACTACAAGGACTTCCCGACCGCGGGTGCTGCGATCGCCCCGTCTCCCGCGAACGGCAAGCGGGGTCCGCTCGCGCCGAAGCTTGCGATCGGCGGGACAGACCCGGAAAAGACCGGACTCGACTACGCGTACCACGTCAGCACCAACAGCAACCCTGACGTAGGAACGGTATGGGACTCGGGTTGGGGTGCGCAGACGGTGCAGGTGCCGTGGGGAACGCTGAAGCCGGGCACGAAGTACTACTGGAAGGGCTTCGTCCGCGACGGCTACGACGGCGTGCACGGCACGTCGACGAAGGACGACTCCGCCGTCTACTCCTTCACCACGAACAATGCCGCCGTCTCGACGCAGAGCGGCGCGGCCCCGGCGGACGGCGTGACAGTCACCACGCTGACCCCGAAGCTGACGATCCCGTCGATCACGGACGCTGATGGTGACCCCGTGAAGGTGAACTTCACCATCGCGACCGGTACTGACGCCAGCTCCGGCACCGTGGTGTCCTCCGGGTGGTTCACCCCCACCAGCGGCGCACCGATCACGTGGGCCGTGCCGGCAAACAGCCTCCACGACGGTGGCTCGTACACGTGGACCGTCCGCACTGACGACACCTACGACAAGCCGCCGGTGGTGTGGAAGAACCAGCTGGTCGTGAACCAGCGGATCGGCGAAGCAGGCCCCGCACCGACCGACACGGCAGGTCCGGTGACGGTGAACCTCGCTAACGGCAACGTCGGCATGCGGTTCTCGTCCCCGACCGTGTCGACCCTCGGGGGCGACATGGGGATGGCGTTCAGCTACAACTCGCAGCAGGCTTCCTTCGGCGGGCTTACTGGCTCCTACTACGACGACACCCCCGCGTCAGGTGCTGCTCCCGACTACTCGTTCACCGGTAAGAGCCCGGTACTGGTGCGGACCGATCCGTCGCCGTCGTTCGACTGGAGCGCGGGTTCCCCGGGCCCGGCAGTGCCGAGCAACGACTTCCTCGTCCGGTGGAACGGATTCATCACGGTTCCCGCAGATGTCACCGGTCCGATGACGTTCAGCGTCGCCCACGATGACGGTGTCCGCCTCTGGGTGAACAACGCGAAGATCCTCGACAAGTGGGCGGTGTCGAACGCCACCGACACGTCCTCGTCGATCACGCCCAGCACGAAGGCGGTGCCGTTCCAGCTGGACTACTTCGACCACACCGGCGGCGCGAGCATCTCCCTGTCCTACACAGGTGCCGACGGAGTGACGAAACTGGTCCCGTCGGACTGGTTCTCCCGCCAGGTCGAATCGCTACCCGCTGGGTGGGGTGCCTCCACTGCTCTTGAGGGTGACAGCGGCGACTGGGCCAGCGCCCGCGTCGCCGAGAACACGGTCGTCCTGACCGACACCACCGGCACCGCCCACACCTACACCCGCACCGGAGGAACCGGATCGGCTACCGGGTACAAGGCGCCGGCAGGGGAGTACGGGCAGGTCGCGCTCGACCAGTCCGGTCAGGTCACCTTCACCGACGACGACGGAACCGTGACGGTGTTCAACGCCGCCGGTCGTGTCGCCACGGTCACCAGCGCCGGCGATGCGATCAAGCGCGCCGCCCCGTTCTCCACCTACCGTGGCGGCACCGGGATCATCGACCGCATCTCCGACCCGCTGTCGAAGCAACAGGACGGCTCCTACAACCGGCAGATCCGGTTCGCGTACGCCGGCGATAAGGCAACCGACATCGGCCTCAGCGCCGCGGACACGGACTCCACCGGCGCCGCGTGCCCGGTCCCGTCCGGCTTCGGTCAGGTCCCTGCGAACATGCTGTGCCGGATCGTCTACCCCAGCCACGTGGCCGGAAAGCAGGACACCACGCAGCTGTTCTACGACGGCAACGGCAACCTTTCTCGGATCCTCGACCCGGGCAACGAGCAGACCGACTTCGGCTACGACGCCGGCAAGCTCACCCTGCTCCGCGATGCGACCGCGAACGACTGGCTCGCCGCAGACACCACCCGCACAGTCGACACGAACTCTGCAACCACCATCGCCTACGCGGACGGCAAGGCCACCTCGGTGACCCTGCCCGCCCCGGACGGCGTCACAGCGGCGTCCCGCCCGGTGAAGACCTTCACCTACGGCGACAAGACCTCCTCCGTCGACGTTCCCGCACTCGGGCTGCCCTCCGGCACGCACGCGGAAACAGTCACGTACGACGACGCCTGGCGGCAGCTGACCACCACCAGCCCATCCGGCCTGACCTCGTCCCAAGTGTGGGGTGAGCGGGACAAGCTGCTGTCCTCCACCGACCCGCAGGGTCGGATGTCGACCACGATCTACAACGCGCAGGACCGCCCGACCGACACCTACGGGCCCGCACCGACGTCCTGCTTCCAAGCCAACCTCACCCCAACCGCCGCGTGCGCAGCAACCACCCCGCACACCTCCACCGGGTACGACCAGGACGCCGCCGGGAACCCGCTGCGCGGACTGAATGCGACCTGGTACGACAACGACCGCCTCGCCGGCGCACCAAAGTCGTATGGGCTTGGCGTCGGCAACAGCGACGGATCCATCAACCAAACATGGGCCAAGGGCAGCCCCGCTGCCGCTGGCGCTGGGTTCACCACGGACAACTTCTCCGTCCGTCTCACCGGCCTCGTCACCGCTCCACAGGACGGCACGTACACGTTCCTGACGAAGTCCGACGACGGGGCCCAGCTGTGGGTTGACGACCTCCCGCTGATCGATGACTGGGGGCCCCACTCCGCGACCGAGACCGCGGGCACACAGACGGTCACACTGAAGAAGGGGCAGTCAGTCAAGATCCGGCTGCAGTACCGGGAAGTCACCGTCGACGCATCCCTCGTCCTCGAGTGGAAAATCAACGGCGGCACCACCACCGTGATCCCGGGCTCCGCACTCACCCCGGACTACGGCCTCGAAACGACGTCGAAGACCGACGACCAGGCGCCAACCGGTATTACCGGCATCAGCGCATCGCAGATCAGCTCGTCGACGACCGCAACAGTGTTCGACAAGCCCTGGCTGGGCATGTCGAACGCCACCATCACCGACCCCGCCGGGCTGGCACTGAAGGAGACCGCAACCTACGAACCGCAGAACACCGGATACCTCCGACAGCTCACCCGCACCCTTCCCGCACAAGCAGCAGCTGCGTCGACGAACACGTACTTCGGCGACACGCAGACCGTCAAGGACGCTTATGGCACCACGGACGGGCAGATCTGCGGCGTCGACGTCGCAACCCAGCAATACGGGCAGCTGAAGACCACTACCGGCGCCGCCCCGGCGACCGGGAACGCGGTCACCACGTCGTACATCTACGACATCTGGGGCCGCACCGCCGGCACCAAGCAGTTCGGTGATGATGATTGGTCCTGCACCTTCTATGACGCCCGTGGCCGCGACGTGAAGGACACCATTTCCTCGTTCAACGGCCAGCCGGGATCCACCGAGACCACCTCGTTCTCCGACGACGGCCTCACCACGGTTGTCTCAGACGACAGCGTGGCAGGGTCCCCGAACGGGTCCAAGATCACCACCACCTCGAACCTGCTTGGCCAGGTCGTGAAGTACGTCGACGTGTGGGGAACGACCACCACGACCAGCTACGACGGCGCCGGTCGCGTCACCTCCGCGACCGCGGTCACTCCGGACGGCGTGCAGCACACAACCGGGCAGTCGTACGACATTGACTCGAAGGTGACCCAAGCCACCGCCGACGGAAAGGTCGTGACGGTTCCCACCTACCAGCAGGGCGAGGTCACCTCGGTGGCGTATCCGGCAGGGGACGGCAATGGCGGTAACGGCACCTCCGCGACTCTCATTCGAAACAATGCAGGAGAGCTGACCGGCCTCACGTGGTCGTTCCCGAACAATCAGCCCAAGATCAGTGATCAGGTGATCCGGTCACAGTCCGGCAGCATCCTGCAGGACACCATCGTCAATGGGCAGACCACCAACGTGTCGACATACTCCTACGACACCGTAGGACGCCTCGTCGCCGCGACCGTCCCACGGCACCAGCTGACCTACGGATTTGGACCGTCGTCCTGCACCCAGGCCGGGGCCGTCGGCACCGCGGGGAAGAACGGCAACCGCACGTCCTCGTCCGACCAGCTCCTCGACGCCGCCGGCAAATCGGTCGGCGCTGCAACGCAGGTCGAGTCCTGCTACGACGCCGCCGACAGGCTCATCGGCACTACGGTCACCAACCCGGTGACCGGTGCAACGCCGGTGAACCAGTCCCTGAGCCCCGACCAGCTAGCCTACGACGCCCACGGGAACACGACCCGTCTCGCGGATGAAATGCTTGGCTACGACGGCCAAGACCGGCACGTGCAGACCGCCCTCGATGACGGTTCCAAGGTGACCTACCTCCGCGACGCGAGCAATCGGATCGTGCAACGCACCGAACAAGCAGCCGACGGCACCAAGGCTGTCACCCGGTACGGGTTCACCGGCGACGGCGACACCCCCGACTTCGTCTATGACGGCTCATCGAAGCTCGCCGAATGGGATCTCCCACTGGCAGGCGGCGTCACCGTCGAGTACCGCCGCAGCGAGGCGGTCTGGTCCTACCCGAACATCCACGGCGACGTTATCGCCACCACCGATGCCACGGGCCAGCGCGCTGCGACGCCCCTGCCGGTGTACGACCCGTTCGGGCAGACGATGGACCAAACCACCGGGCTGTTCGGCACCACCACCGCGAACCAAACTGGCCTTGACACGCAGCAAGGCAACGCCGACTACGGCTGGCTCGGACAACACCAGAAGCTCACCGAACACCTCAGCTCCATCGCAACGATTGAGATGGGAGCACGACAGTACGTCGCAGCACTCGGGCGATTCCTTCAGGTCGATCCCGTCGAAGGGGGAACCGACAACGACTACGCGTACGTCAATGATCCGATCAATGGCTTCGACCTCGACGGAAACCGAGCGTGGTACCGGAAGGTCAACTGGTGGTTAGTTGCGGATGTTGCGTCCATTGCGCTCATGTTCATCCCGGGCGGAGCGGTAATCGGCGTCGGCATACGCGCAGTCTCCCTCGGCTTCAAGGTCGCTCGCGCAGGCAGAGCCGCGTACTCGCTCAGTCGAGACGTCGCAGGCGCAGGGCGCATTTTGTACCGCGCCCACCGATACGCGCGTAATGCCGCAGCCTTGGGTAGACAACGAGGGACTCTCCGTTCGGCCCGGATCGCTGGACGAGTCTGGGCCGGAAGGGGAGCCCGATGGGAGAGATCCGGGCATGGTCGCGGCTTCTTGCGAGGCAGGAAACGCTGGAGCCGCTACTCCTATGATCCGCGTAAGGGGCACAGTTACAACCTCGGCACCCAGCACATCAGAAGGAGCTACCATGTCTTTTACTGACTACCCGAATGGGCTCCCATCTTATGAAAATGGTTGGCCCACAGATGGACTTGTCGGCAAAATAATCTCGTCGAACGAATATGTCTGGCTGGAGACTTTCGGAGAACCGCCCGACGGCGGATTCGTACTTCACCTGCCGGGACATCGTGCTTTGCCGTCACTCGATGGTGAGGGATTTCCTGATCAGATGGCCGGGCTGCTCAGTGACCCCGTTCTCGTTCACGAGTTCCTGCGAGAGTACCCATGCGTTTGGGAAACCGACCCAGTCACGGTTGAGAAACTTGTCAATGAAAATTTCTCCGATCTTTACCCGGATATCAGAAAGCGCTCTCCGAAAACCTAACTGACTGCCGACGACGCATCCGCGACAGGGGTTACTAACCTCCCAGCTCGACGCGTTCCCTGCCGCCGGGACAACGTCAGTGAACGTCACCGCGAGCGTTCCGCTGTCGACCTGCGCCTACAAAGTCGACACGTACGCGTGCTGGCCGGCCGGCGCCACAGCCCCCGCTCTAAACACGACGATCCCGTTCAAGGCAACCGTTCGGATCTTCGCGGCGCAACGCACCAGCCCGACGGATGCGAGCTTCTGCGAGACCCGCCTCGTGCAGGACTACCCGCTTACGATCGACGAGCGCACTCACCACTACACCGCCACCGCGACGCATACGCTCTCACTTGATCCGGCCTGTACCGGGCGGGTGACGGTCAAGACCGAGCTCCACGACGTCAGCGGACGAGGCTATGTCGGGACACCATCGAGCGACGCCACGACGCCCGGCAAGGGGTACCAGAACGCCGTCGGCGCGACCTGGAACTGACCTGCGACGGCGCGGGTGTGGCGGACGCGGTCTGCCACGCCCGCGCCGTCATTATGGGTACTCCGGCAGCGCCGAGTAAGCGTCGGCAACATCGTTAGCGCCGCCGGCGCCTTCGCTGGGCGATAGTCGGCACCCTCGAGCCTTGGTTTGATCGTGCAGGACGGGACGATCAGATGTGCGGTGCCGGAACCCCTGTCCGTGTGCGGCCGCTATTGCCCGCCATACATGCCCCTCGGCTCCGCGAAGCTGGTGCCGCCGGCACTCGACATCTGACAAAGAAGCTAGCCGATAATGTATCTTATGTCAGCTTGGAGCTCCGGGTTGTACTTACCGCGCTGAAGGTTTGGTGATACACCTCCAGGATGGTGGCGCATGCTGGGCTCGTGTCATGGTGGACAGCAGCCCGTTCACTTCGTAACCGTCGAGCCCGAAACGCGTCACGGCGTGCAGCCTGGCCTGCAGCCGCAGCATCGGGATCGTGTCCACCTGATTTGGGCCTCGGGGGGCGCTCGATCGAGCTATCGGCAGATGCGGGCAAGCCGATTTCGAGAGAGGCTCTAGAGCTTGCCGTGAGCGAGCTGCTTGAGCGTTATGGCAATGGTTTGACACCCCCGCAAATAGCTCGTGATCAAGCAGCGTGGTTGGAATCTGTGTGGCCGGGAGAAGAAGCTGCAACCGCTCGCGAGCAGCTCGAAGCCTTCAAGCGAAGCCTGAGGTAATCCTCGCTTCGATTCTTCTCAGCTGAGTTCATCGTTGCGGCTGCGCTTTCGGCGGACTTGCCGAGCAACTTGTCTCCAAAATATCACGGCCACGAACCCGCATGCAACCATGATGAGAGCCAGGATCGCTAATCCGGCAGGAGCACCAGTGTGCTGTACGAAGTTCCTGGTAAGCGCGGCTGCCAGGAGCAGGAAGAACGCGCTGAATACGATAGCGACGATTAGTCGGATAACCAGGGCGGTCTTCATGCGTTGAGGTTAGCCCTTGATGACTGTTGGCCCGAAGTAGCGCCCTAAGCCTGCTGTCACTAGTCCACTGACCAAGCCAGTGCGGAAGCCGTCGAGAGTCGGCTTTCGAGTCGGCTTCCCTTCAAGGGCGGCAGTGGTCCCAGCACCGATGCCAGATCCCACAACCCCGCCGACGAAGCCGCCAGCTGCGCATCCCAAGGGGCCCAGAGTGCATCCCACTGCAGTCACTCCCAATGTCACAACAGCACCAGCCGCTGCCCCGACGAGTTCGGAGTCTCCGTCGTTGAGCAGGCGCTGTGTCTTCAACCCAGACGGATCGGCACTTCCGATAGGGTCGCCCGCGCCGTACACATAAGGGTTGGCTTCTTGTCCGGAGGGGTCGTACTGGGTGAAGCGACCGATTGTCGGGTCGTAGTAGCGCGCCCCGAACCGGTAGAGGTTGACGCTGGTGTCCCAGTAGCCGGCGGCGTAGCGGATGCTGTTTGCGGTGATCGTCGCGTTGTTCGTCGCAGAACGCAGCTCGCCGTACGGGGTGTAGGAGTAACCACCGGTGTAGGTGCCGGTGGCGCCGAACACGCCGACGACGGACCCGAGGGAGTCGAGCACGTAGTAGAGGCGCGTCGAGCCACTCCGGGCTGAGACGATGTCGCCGGACGGGCTGCGCGTGTAGGCGGTGGTGCCACTGCTGGTGGTTTCGGAGGAGAGCCCGAGCGAGGTGTTTGTGTAGGACGTGCCAGACGCGGATCGTGTCAGCGTTTGGTCGTTACCCTGCCCGAACGCGGTGTAGCTACTCGAGTCGATCGCGGTGATCGCACCGCGGCCTTGGTCGATCGTGTAGGTCTGTCCGGTTGCGCCGCTCTTGGTGGAGTTTCCGGCGGCGTCGTAGGTCCAGGTGGAGGTGTCGCCGGTTGCGGCGGTGAGCTCGTTGGCGTCGTTGTATGTGTAGGTCGACGACTTCGCGGTGATCGTCGATCCGGAGGTGGCCTGGGAGGTGCGGTTGCCGGCGGCGTCGTACCCGTAGGACCAGGTTGCAGTGTTCGTCGAACCGGACGTTTCCGCAGACTTCGTGAGGCGCTTCAGGCTGTCATACGTGTACGTGGTCTTCGCGCCAGCTGTGATGCCCTGTTCCTTGGTCGACGTCCGCGACTGGACGTTGAGCCGGTCGTCTGCCTTCGCCGTGGATCCGCCGACACCGTACGAGTACGCGATGTCCACTGATGCCGTGGAGGTGCCTGCTGCGGTGGCGAGGATGCGCGTGGCGCGGCCGGAGGTGTCGCGGGTGGTGGCGACCTTCGCGCCGCCGGGGAAGGTGCGGGACGTTTCCGCGCCGTTGTTGTCGTAGGCAAGCTTCACGCAACCGGACGATGCTGCGGGTGCGGTGGTTCCGGTGGTGCAGGAGCCGCCGGGTTCGGTGATGGTGGTGAGCTGGTTCGCCGCGTCGTAGCCGTAGGTGACCTTGCCGTTGGCGTCGGTGAAGCCGGTGATGTTGCCGACCTTGTCGTACGTGTACGCCTCTGACTGCCCCGAAGCCGGGCCGGTCTTGCTCAGGAGCCGGCCGAGCCCGTCGTAGGACGAGTTCGTCTGCCCGGTCGCGGAGTCGACCTGCTGGGAGGTGAGGCCGTTCTGGTAGTAGCTGGTGTTGAACGTCGCACCGCCGGCGAAGGTCTGCTGCTGCACCGCGTCGCGAGAGTTGTACGTGAACGTAGTGGTCTTGTTGTTGCCGTCCGTCACGCTGGTGACGCGGCCGAGGGAGTCGTACGCGTACGTCGTCGCGCCGAGCGGTGCCGGCGGAGTCACCGCGGTGAGGTTCCCGGACGTGTCGTAGCTGTACGTGGTCTTCTTCCCACGGCCATCCGTCGCGGAACACTTCTGACCAGCGAAGCCACCGCAGACGCTGCGGTCGCTCTTCTCGTACGTGAACGACTGCGAGACCGCCCCGTTGCCGCTCTTGTCGGTACTGGTCGTACCGGTCAGGTTCCCGGCGGTGTCGTAGGTGAACTGGTTCTTGTTGCCAGCGTCATCCGAGGAGCACTTCGGCAGGTTCGGATTCCCCGACCCGGCGGTCGGGCACGAGGTGCCCTGCGCGTAGGTCGCGGACGCTGCAGCACCGGTGGGGTAGGAAACTCCGGTGGCGTTGTTGAGCTGGTCGTACGAGTACGTGGTCACGTTGCCGGCGGTCTGGCCGGACCCGAGCGCGTCGGTGGTGGTCTGGATGTCGCTGTTCGCGGTCCACGTCTGCGACTTGCTGCGACCGAGCGCGTCCTTCGCCGCACTCACGCGGCCGGAGGAGTCGATCGTGTACGTCGCGGTGTTGCCGTTGCCGTCCTTCACCGTCGTCGTCCCGGATGCGTACGTGTAGGTGCTCGAGGACAGCGTCGTCGACGGCGCGGACGTCTGCGCGGAGGTGATCGTCGTGACACGGTTGGAGGTGTCGTAGCCGAACGTGAAGACGATGTCGCCGTTGCTGTTGCCCGACGGGAACTGCGCCGTCGCGACCCGGCCAGTGGAGTCGTACGTGTACTGCTCGGTGTTGCCGTCCGGCTTGGTCACCTTCACCAGCCGACCAGACGCGTCGGTGTCGTACTGCACGTTCCGGCCCGCCGAGTCAGCAACCGACGTGATCTGCGCCGGGGTGCCACCGGACCAGTTCACTGTGTACTGCCGGCCCGACGCGGTCGACACCGTCTTGACACGGTTGTTCGCGTCGTAGGAGTACGTGGACCCGACGCCGTTGCGGTCGGTGTCGGTGGTAATCCACCCCTGGTCGGAGAAGGTGAGCTTCTCACCCGAGGAGTTGTACTGCAGCGTGTACCGCTTGTCCGTCGACGACGAGTCCGACGTCAACGTCGCGTTGAACCCCTTCGGCGCCGTGTACGTGCTACCCGAGAGGGTGAACTTCGCGGAGAAGCCGTTCGGGCCGGTGAACGTCGCCGACGTTGAATCGGTCTTCAGGCCCACGTCCCCCTGGGACAGTGACGACGACCAACCACCGCCGAACGAGCCAGCGCTCGAGGACAGGCCGTTGTAGAACCGGTCGTTACGGAGCGCCAGGCCCGCACCGTTCAGGACACCGTCGTTCCCGGTGAGGAGCAGGTTCCCGTTGCCGAGGTTCACCTGCGCAACCTCATCGAGCGACAGCTCCGTCTTGTCGAACGAGAAGTACGGCAACGAGCCAAGCCCGGGCGCTCCGACCGTCGCGGTTGCGACCTGCGGGGACGCGACACGTGACTTCGCCGAGCCGGACGTACTGGAGCTCGTCGCACCCGGCTTCCACGGCACATCAGGCGCATCGATCGCCGGGATCGCGTTGTGATCCGCCGACGCCGGCGGGGTGAACACCGTGTTCCACGGCTCCCCCGCAGCGACGGCCGGCGTTGCGACCAGCGCACTCCCGACCACGGCCGACGAGACCAGAACAGACAACGCGATGCGACGACGCATGCCACTCCCCTAACCAGAAATCAGCCGCCCCGGCCGATCCGAGAGGAAGTAGAACACGCCATCGCACCGATGCATAGACCCGCGCTCAGCGGACAGCCACGATGCGCACTGATGAACGCAATACCCCCAATAAGGTGGCTAGAGCGAGGCGAGTGCGTCCGCCGTCCTTCTAGCGGCGTCCCAGTCGACGTGGGCATCCTCGGCAGCTGCATGGAAGGCCACCCGGCCGCGCACCGCTCGCTCCGTTGCCGCATACAAGGCGTTCCCTTGCGCAACGACGAGCGCGCCGACTGCATCAAGGAGGGCGCGGTAAGCAGCGAGATCGTGTGCCGCGAGTGCGTCAGCCGCGTCGCGTCCAAGCTTCGCCGCAGCCTTCCGCGCGGTTGCTGGCGCGGCGTCGGCGTTCGCGATTGCGGCGGAGTGGAGTGCGTCGAGGAGAGCTGCCGCCTCGTCATGCGCAGCCCCGGAGAGTCCCGCAACGCGGGTGTACCGGTTGGCGGCCATCTCGACGAGTCCTTCCGACTCGAGCCGCGCGATCGCTTCCCTTGTTGGCGCTCAGTCTGGGACCGCGGCGCCGGTACTACCGCTCGAAGCGGATCAAGAACTCCTCGGCGAGAATCTGCCATCCCGCCTGCGGTACGAGATCACTGACGACCCGTACGGCGTGGGAGACGTCGTCAGAGTCCTCTACTGACCAGGTGCAGTCACGGCTCACAATCGTCAGTTCCGGGCCGGATTGGTCCCAGTAGAACGCGGAGGTCTGCTTGCGCTCGTCGACTCGGGTCATGGCGTGCACGCCGTCAAGGCCGCGCAGATCTGTCTTGATCTGCGGGAAGGCGCCGGCGTGAGGCCAGTTCCGGAACGCTGCGGTGACCGCGAGATCGATGTCGATCTTGTTGTATGGCAGAGACCGGCGTCCGTTGAGGATTAGACCGAGCGCGAAGCCTTCGGAGAAGCTGTTGCGCTGTTGCGTAGGGGTCGGGGTCCGGGCCATGCCGTCAAGCGTACGAGCAGCTTGGACCATTGCGGCATGCCTGTGCTGCGATGGTGGCCCTCTGCTTCAGCGGCCGACGCCGAAACGGCCGAGCCAGGTGCGAGGCGGAGCCGCCTTGTCGAACGAGCGGGTCAGCGCGTCTTCATAAGCCCCTAGCCACGTCACGGCGGTCATCTTGCGCACGTGGGCCGCGACGGCGACACGGACGAACAGAGAGGCGACGACCATGATCCCGATTGCCTCGAGGATCGGGATGAGTTGCCACCATCCGCCTGGCTGCGCGGCGATACTCAACAGGTTGAACGTCACGCCAAGCACGGAGACCAACAGCGCGGTGACAGAGACGCCGACCTCGGCGCCGTTCGAACTGTGCGCCCTGAGCACACCGAGCACAGCCATACGAGTATTTGGCGCATCGGCGGTCGCACTGACGAAGCGATCAACATCTGCCGCGGTGAGCCTGGCCTCCGCGTCGTGCGGGAGGTGATCGCGCGCTTCGGGGAGCACGGCGTCCGTGATGTACGGTACGAATCGACTTACAGCTGCCACGTTCAGGCTTTGTTGTCGCGCCCGAAGTAGAAGCCAAGCACAGCGGCGGCGAGGGCTTGGATCGGTCCGAGCACGAGAGCGACTCGACCAAGTTCTTCTACATCAATCCAATGGCAGAGCATGCCGACGACCGCGGCGCCGTAGAGCACGGAAACAATGCCGAGCACCCAGAAGGCCAGCCATCGGCGGGTGATGGCGTCGTGCTCATCCTTGCGGTATGGCTTTGGCCGACGGAGCCGGAAGCCGTGGTCGTATCCCCACGGAAAATCGCGTAGGGCGTCAGGATCCAGATCCTCCGTCAGCACATCGGAGGGCGTGACGTCGTCAACGTTCGCATCGCTGAGCTCGGGCGCAACGCTCTGCTCAGGAGCGTTACCTGAACGAGATCCGTCGCGCGGGGTGCTCACGCGTCTGCCTGTGGGACGGTAGCAGTGATGAACGCACCGGAGTTCAAGGACGAGCTCTGCGGCAGCTCATTGTCGGACATGACGTGCCGAAAGGTCAGTGCGTCGTCTTCCGGTTCTTCCTCGAGCCCGGAGCGGCGCACGTCGACGCGGTCGACGTCTTGGTCGTCCATGAACCGCTTGATGGCTGCAAGCAGCGCCTCGGGCATCTGCTTGCGAGCAGTCTGTGTTGTCATGGAGTCCTCGTGGTCCGTTGCGAGCTGGTGGGTGGGCTATCGCATGGCTTCAGGGTACCTCAGGTACGTGACGCGCACAGCGAAAATGTGTGGACAGTGCGTACGATGTGTGTATAACTGGTTTGACACCTTCGGGTCCGGACCCTCCCCGAACTCGAGGAAGGATCGTCAGCACCGCTGACGGTCAGCACCTGCAGCCGGGCTGCTTCTCACGGCCGCAGGAAGCCCGTCGCAGCCGCGACGGCACCCGACCAACCGAGCAGGGTATGGACACCTGCTCAACCTGTCGGACTTGGGGCTGACCTAGGAGCCCCACCCGCCGGGCTACCCGAAGCCCATCACCACGACCGAGCCACCCACCCCTGGAGAGGGACTACGCGATGAGTTCCGAAACGTCCACCAAGACCACCGCCCGCCGAAAGCCTCGCGCCAAGGGCGCGAACGAGCAGCTTGTTCGGCTGAACGTGAACCTCAACGCTGAGACGGCTGAAGCGCTGAAGGAGATCGCTGACCAGCGTGGGATCTCCTTCACTGAGGCCGTCCGCCGGGCAATCTCCGTGTACAAGTTCATCGATGATGAGACGCAGGAGGGTCACCGGATCCAAACTGTGGACCCCGAGCGGAACGAAGTTCGCGAACTTGTACTGATGTAACAACCCCCTCGAGAGCCGGTGCTGATCCTGATCAGCACCGGCTCTTGCATGTCCGCGGCCCACAGCTCTGGCCGGAGAGCCAGGGTCCCTCCTGCGTCTCCGGCACGCACGACGAATCAGCGGTTGTCGGGGTGGATACGGGCGGCCCGGAGAGCGAGCAGATCCTCATCGCGGAGCCGACGGTGCACGCGACCCTTCGCTGGCCTCCTTGCCTGTTCCTCTCGGATGCGCCGGTACTCGGCAAGCATCCGCGAGTAGGTGTCGATCATCGGATGGTGCGAGTTGCCACGCTCAGGCCCGTTCAGGAAGTCCGCCCGCTCCTCCCAGCGCCCATCGCCGACCAGGAACTCGACGTAGTTCGCCATCTTCGACTCCAGCGGATCATTGTGGTCGAAGCCACGGAACCGGAGAGCGTTGACGAGCTCCTCGTCGAACTGGTCCGTCTTCTGCAGCTCCGCGACGCTGTAATCGATCATTCGGAACATGTCCAGGACGTCCATGACGAACTTGGCATCGCGCTTACTGAGCTCAGGGGCGATGCCGGCGTACTCGGTCCAGTACTCCTGAGTGAACCCCGCCTCCAACACCTTGGCCCGCTCGAGCTGGTACTCAGCGTCACCGTCGACATCGTTTGCATCAGCCGGAAGAACCCGCGCCAGGATCCGGTGAAGCAGCGACAGCACATGACGCTCCTTCGCCGTCATCGAGTCCGGTGTGTAACCGTCACGTTCGTCTTCCTCACGGATAGGAACCACCGCCGTTCGGATCAGATCGCGGACGAAGTCACTCACGGTCACCCCCTCCCCCTCCGCCTGTGATTGAAGGGCGTCTCGCGTCTCGTCGTCCAGACGCACGGTGATCGTCGGCATTGGGGCTCCTCACTACGGACCGCCCTGTAATACGTTGCGGCTTACGCGTCGTACAGTATCACCAGAAGCACCAGGGGTTCCACAAAGGGATCGGCTACCGAACGGCTCCGTAGAGCTTGGGGAGGGAACCCCAGACCCGCGGCCGATCTTTCGCAGAGAGAAGGCCTTGAAGCTGATGCACAACCCCGGCACCCCCACCCCCCGGGCGCAATCAGTGCCGCATCGTCGGTCTGCATGGCGGTGACGGTGGCGGAGCGCACGAGCAAGCGGGGCAACCCGCTGCCGCCGATGCCGGTTGCCCGTTGCCGGTTGCCCGTTGCCGGTTGCCGGTTGCCGGTTGCCGGTTGCCGGACAGAGCTACCAGCTCGTCGACCCGACCCGACCCAACGCGCAACGGCGCCGGTCGCGGGAAGAAGTAGCCCCCAGTAGAACGGCCCTCACTATTCGTGGGGAGGGCCGTTCTCGTTCCTGGTGTTGGTACCTCCAGCCCACTCCTCGGCGATCCCGGGAGAGCGGAGCAGCAGCACGCCGAAGGTGTGCCACGATCCGCTCTCCCGGCGTCGACGAGGCCCGAACGTGAAGAACGCCGCCCCGACCGGGGCGGCGTTCTTCGTTGGCTTAGGAGACAGCTCTGACCCATCCTCCAAAGAGGTTCCCCGAGCGCACTGCGTTCACGATGTCAGCCTCCCCGGAGCGCTGCCCGGGAGACAGCTCGATGTTGAGCCCCATCCCGTACAACAGGAACACTCGATGCTGCTGGGCGACCAGCGAGCGGAACCGCTGGTCATGTTGCATCAACGTGCCAATCTGATGGCTGCCGGCAGCCTCGATCTTCATGACGATGGTTCCTCCGTCTTCCTCCACGGGCATGCTCAAGTAGAGGGTCAACGACGTCGGTGAGCGGAGATCGATCCAAGCACCGTGCTGGCTGACGATCGGTGCTGACTGCAGGATGCTTGCTGGCGAAGGGTCAAGGACCAGTCCGAGTCCGGCTTCCTCCACGATGGAGTTCCAAGTCGTCTCAACTTCGCCGGTGGGAGTTGGCCAGGCCGGCGCCTGCCGGAGCTCGAACATGAAAACGGGCACCGCAACGCTTCGGTCCTCACTCTCCCAGATGTGCGTAGCGGTCCGGATGTTGAGTTGCTGAGGCATCAGCGGCCAAGCTCCCGACGCTCGCGGGTGGTTCCCATCGCCTTCGTCGCGGCCTTGCGGGCCCTGGCCGCGCTGCGAGTGGAGCTGACTGCAGCACGGGGGTGCTTGGCGTTGGAGACGTCGGCGCCGTACTGCGCTTGAACAGCGACGGGCTCGACGCCCTGCTCAGCCATCTTGCCGGCATGCGCATCGCGTCGGTCGGCATTGTCCCACGCTGAGAGGCCCGCTGCGCGGTCCTGGCTGCCGGCACCCTGCTCTCCTCGGTCGGCGGTGCTCTCCGCGGCTGCCGAGCGGGCCGTGGAGAGCCGTTCGCGCATGCCGACGGCGCTCTCGAGCATGGTCTTCCGGTCGCGATCGAGTTCGTCAAAAGAGCGCTCAGGATCGGCGTCACTCTCGTCGAGCCCCTGCCGTCCTTGCCACTCGGACGAAGCGAGGAACCGCTCGATGCGGTCAGCCTCGTACTCGTTGAGAGTGAGCGTGATGGTGCGTTCCGCGTTCGGGTCGAGCGGCGCCGGCTCGTCGTACTCGTCTTCGTAGCCGAGCCCGATCTGACCGGCCGGGCTCACACCGGGTGCGCGCTCAGTGTCGACGTCGGAGCGCGCGGCTTCGGCGTTGCGGTCGTGCTGGTCGGCCGCGTTTAGGAGCTGGTCGGCGTCGCGACGTTCCTGCTCCGTGGAGCCGGCCTGCTCGGCGGCGTTACCCTGCTCAGGGGCGTCCATGCCGGCGCGCTGGCGCAGGACCTCGGCGACGCGCTGCGGGTCGGCCTGCACGTCGTTGACGTCGATGCCGTACCGCTCGCGGAGCTCGTCGCCCATGTGCGCGTGCGCCCGGGCGAGGTTCGGGTCGGTGTCCTTCCACGCGGCGGACGTCTCGTAGGCGTGCGCGATGTCCTCGGGGCGGGCGCGGTCCCACCACGCGGGCTCGCGGGTCGGCTGCAGTTGAGCGCGCGCCATCGCCCGCTCCTGCTCGAACTGCACCTGCGTCTCGCGTGCACGCTGCACGCTCTGGGCTTCGGCACGGCGGGCGGCTTCCTCGCGCATGCGCGCGAAGTTCTCGCCCATGCGTCCGGCGGCCGCGATCAGCGTCCGCATGACACCGTCGAGCTCGGCTTCCACGTCGTTGCTGTGGACGTTCCCCACGTCACTCATCGAGTTCCCCTGTCTCTCAGTGTTCCTATCGGTCCCGGTCGTCGCGCTCTGGGCGGACGGCGGGTGTTGCTGGCCGGGCCGGTTCGATCCGGTTCGGCAGCGGGTTCGAAGCTCGCCCGGTGGTTCCACCGTTCTGCGCCTCGAGCACTCGACTGGCAGCCTCGGCGGCCGGGTCGAGCGTGGCGGTTGCCGCACGGTCGGTCGCCGGCTTCGTGGCGGCGGGGATCTGCGGGAGGCGTGCGCGGATCGCGTCGAGGTTCGCGCCCATCGCGTCGGCGATCTGCGCTGCCTGCCGGGCGTCCTGAATCGCGGTGTGCGACTCGTACAGCGCGCGGGTCGTGGCGACGAGCTGGCGGAACAGGATGGCCTCAGCCATCGTGCCCGTGCCGCCCTTCGCCGCCATGAGCAGCAGCATTGCCGCACCCGACGCGGACGCCATGCCGGCGGGCTTGGGCTTCACCTGGTGCTTCCGGAGCTGCGCGCTCCGGGCGAGCACCCGGGATGCGTCAGCGAGCGGGCCGGGCGTCTCCTCGACGCGCTCGGACCATGCCGCGAACGCGGCGCTGGTCTCCTTCGCGACGATCGCCCACGTGGCGCGGTCCTCACGTGGGACGTCGCTCAACTGCTTGCGGAGACGGCTGACGTCGGCGGTGTACTGCTGCCACAGCTCCGGGGTCGGCTCCCGCACCTCGGCGCCCGGGTTGACCGGCTTGTACCGGACGGGGTTCCGCCACGTGGCCTGCCACTCGGCGACACCCTCGGACGCTGACTGCGGGCTGTCGACCCAACCGTCACGGAGCCGCTGCAGGGTGAGGTCGCGGGCAAGCCGGCCACCACCGTGCCAGACAATCGGCTCGCCCTTCTGCGGTCGGATCGCGACCGAGTACCCGGCGACAACGTCGTCACGTCCGGCACCAAACCGAGGCTTCGCGACGATACCCATCTGGTGCAGACGGCGGACGAACTCGCCCTCGGTCTGCGCGGCGCCGGCTGCTGCGCGGACACCGCGCTCGAGGCGACGTGCCTTCGTCTCAGCGGCCCCGGCACGCTCGGCGATGTTCCGCTCCGACGGCCGCTCACCGCGCTCGGTCGACGCTGCGATCCGGGACGTGGTGAGCTGCAGCCGGTACTTGACCTCGAGGTCACGGGCGACCTCCTGGGACCGCTGGCGGTCGCGGTGGACGTTCACCTTCGTACCGTCCTCGCGGACGAGGGACACGGCGATGTGAATGTGATCGTTGCCGTTCTTCGACAGGCCGTGACGGACCGCAACCCACCGTGCGGGTGCACGTCCGGACTGCGCTTCGGTGAACTCCATGGCGTCGACGAAGTCGTTCGCGATCGCGGACCACTGCTCGTCGGAGAGCTGGCCTTCCTCGGCGCGCAGCGAGAGGGAGCAGTGCCACACGTGAGCGTCGACACGCTCCTTGTGCGTCTCGCCGGTCTCGGGATCCTGGATGGTCTTGAGCTGCGTGACGTCGACACCGAACACGCGGTGCGGTTCGTCGAGGTCACGGGCGATCGCCAGTGCGGTTGCACGGTCGAGCTCGTCGTCGCCGTACATCGTCATGATCGCGGGGTCACCGGCGACGAGGTGCTGGTCCTCGTGCTCGTTGGTGCGCCCCTCCCCGGCGAGGTAGGTCAACAGACCTTCCATCCGACCGCCGCGCGTGATGTTCGGCATCATGCGCCGGCCAACCGTTCGACGGCAGCACTGATCCGCGGAACGAGTGCGCGATACTCCTTGACGATCGCGTCAGCGTCAGCGGGGAACACACGCTCCTCGTTGGCGTACTTCGCCATCTGGTTGACGTTGTTCGCGATGTTCGCGAGCAGACGACGGATGGCGAAGAGTTCGGCGATCGCTTCCTTGCGGTCGGTGTCAGTCTCAATGTGCAGGTTCAGCGCGGACTCGACCATGAGCCGCGGAACCGTGACACCGCGAACGAGAGCACGCGCTTCCAGCTGCGCCTGCTCCTCATTATTCGCCTTCACGACGTAGCGCTTCTTGCGCGGGCCCTCGTCGTCGTTAGCGCGCCGCTGACGGCCGAACAACCGACGCTCGTTCGGTTCCGTCATGACGCACCCCCTCTAGCCCAGCGCAGCGACCCCGAAGAATACGGGGCCTCATACGACCAGTATGCCTCCGAGGTGCGCGCAGCGCCACCTCGGCACGCAATTTAGGACACCTAAACCTATAGCTTGCTCCGTCAGGGACTCCGCCGCAACGGAGCCGGAGGGGACGTGGGACTGCGCCGGGACGGTGCCCGTAAGGTACTTACGATGGCTGCGTAGCTGGCAGCTACGCTAGGGGGCATGAGCGATGCGAACCAGACCCCGGACAGTGCAGCCGACGCCGCGAGGCGTCTCCTCGAAGCGCAGCTCAACGAGCGCGTCGAAGCGGTCCGCGAACTCGTGAGCGCGGCGAACGACGCGGACGACGCGGAGCGGATGGCACAGGAGGCGCGTGAGCGTCACAGCGCAGCGTGGGACGCAGCCCTCCGTGCCGGGTGGAGCGAGAAGGACCTCAAGCAGACCGGCGCGAAGCAGCCGGGAACCGCGGCACCCAAGCGTCGTGCACGTCGCACGTCGACGTCGTCAGCGCCCGTCGCTGACCAGGGCGAGTAGCCCGCCAGAACGTACGTCACACCACACGGAAGGCCCCGTCGAGCATCGCTCGGCGGGGCCTTCGTCGTTGTGTCCACACGTGCGCACAGCGGCACGACCAGAGCACCGCTGCGCGGGAGCCGCACGCGGCGGGGAGGAGCCCGGCGGAGCCGGGCGGAGCCGGGCGGAGCCGGGCGGAAGTTCGTTGTTTTGCCGTGAAGCCTCCGGCAGCGTACGGACGCTCCGGCTCCGCGCAAGCGGCAAGCCACCGACGCCGGGAACAAGTTCGGGACGCGGTCGCAAGCTCCCTTATTTCGCCCCGAACTTCTTCCCGACCTCGCCACAGAGGGTTGCACTCCACCTCCACGTCCTAGCGGCGACAAGTCGCCTTCACGGCAAAACAACGAGAGGGAGTGGACCGATGAATAAGCACAAGGTGGTTCTGTACGGGCAGCCCGGCTGCGGCCCGTGCGTGGCGGTCAAGGCGTCGCTGGAACGTGCTGGGATCGCGTACGAGTACGTGGACGTGACGACCTCGCCGGAGGCGCTGGCGCACGTGCGTGAGCTCGGCTACCAGCACACACCGGTGATCGAGACCGCGGACGACCACTGGACGGACTTCCGTCCGGACAAGGTTGCCGCGCTGGCTGCGGGAGTGGCATCGTGAGCGCCGCAGTAAAGGCACTGCTGATGCTCGAACCGCTGCGCCGGCGACCATCGTTCCCGAGCTTGCTCACCCCGGAGCAGACGGCAGTGACGCTCGGCGTCAGCGTCGACGAGCTCGACGTGATGCGCGCGGAGGGCACCGGCCCGATCGCGTTCGCGGTAAGCCCTCGCGTGGTTCGCTACTCCCCCGCCGGCGTCGAAGCGTGGAAGTCTCACCGGAGCGCATGATGACCATCGCCCACACCGCTACGCCGGGCTCCGAGCCGACGCCGTACTCGATCGACCACGACCCGATCAACGACGTCCGGGTGTGGGAGCTCACCGACCATGAGCGTGCGATCTACGAACTCGGTTTCCTCGTCGGGTACGCCGCCCGTCAACCAGAGGTTGACCAGCTCGACCACGAGGCCGACCGCCTCTACGTCGCCGCGTTCGACCACGGACACTGCAACTGCTGGCGCCAGCGTCGACACAACGTGACGTGGTGACCGCTAGGCCTGTCGCGGGCGAACCCCGCTACGAGCCGTCGGCGGCTGGGCCAACGTCCGAGCTCGAGCGCTGAGCGCCCAGGTGCCCTAGCTCTCGAGGATGCCGAAAGCGTGCTCTACGGCCTGCTCAGCACCCTCCGCCTCGAGGCGAGCCGCCGTTAGGGCAGTCTCGTCCTCGCGGAGGTAGCTTCCGAGGATCTTGCGAATGAGAGTGAGCAATTTCCGCTCCCGCCAATAGGTGGCGTAGTGGGCGATTCGCACCTCGGGGTCGGGATCGACGTAGTCGGCTGCGCGCTCCACGACCGATGCACCGAGGAGGCCGGCTACTGCTGACCGCACGGCAGCTCGGGCG
Source organism: Curtobacterium citri (assembly GCF_030362955.1). Lineage (NCBI taxonomy): Bacteria > Bacillati > Actinomycetota > Actinomycetes > Micrococcales > Microbacteriaceae > Curtobacterium > Curtobacterium citri. The sequence continues at coordinate 36,873 of NZ_JAUCML010000013.1, read as the reverse complement.
TCGTCGTTCTCGATGAGCTCGGCGAGGTCCTCGATTCGCTGAACCTCAGTGCGCTGGCGGGCGTCCATTGCTCGGTATGGCTCACCAGGGACGTGGGTCTCGGCGAAGAACTGGCTGCTGATCGCAAGCGCTTCCCTCGCAGCGTTGCGCCCTTGGTCTCGTAGGCGCGCGACGCGCTCATGCTCGCGCTCGGCCGCTCGATCCTTCCGGTCCTCCGTCCGGTCGTCCTCGCGCGCTTTCCGGTTACTTCGAGTGGTAATGACAGTGGTCCCTACGGCGCCGCCGGCACCGAGGACGGCGCCGACCAAGCCGGAGACGAAGGTGGTCCATTCGACGCTCACGCGATAGCCTCCAACGCATTAGCGAGGGCGCGTGACACGGTCGACGCGCTGACGCCGATGGTCCCGGCAATCTCGTCGTAGGTGTGCCCATCGGCGCGCATGCGGAGGGCCGTGGCGAGCTTGTTCGGGGTCATCGCCCGTGGGCGTCCGCCGCGGCGGCCACGCGCTCGAGCGGCCGCTAGGCCCTCGTGGGTGCGTTCGCTGATGATGCGTCCGGAGAACTGTCCGATCGCGGCGAAGATCACGAAGAACATCTCACCGCCGGCGGTGGTGGTGTCGATGCCCTCGTGCAGGGATCGGAACTCGATACCGCGTGCCTTGAGGTCGTCGACGACGCGGACCAGATGTTGCACCGATCGACCGAGCCGGTCGATGCGGGTGACCATGAGCACGTCGCCCTCGTGGTCGCGGAGGTAGTCGAGCGCGGCCGCCAGGCCGGGGCGGGTATCGAGCTTCCCGGATGCCTTGTCCTCGAAGATCCGAGACGCTCCGGCCGCCCGGAGCTCGTCGGTCTGCGAGTGCAAGGACTGATCAAGTGTGGACACTCTCGCGTACCCCACGATCGCCATCAGCGCTCGTACCCGTCACGTCGGGGCCCGGTGACGTTGGGGCTGGTCGATCGTCCGGAGGGGCCGTAGTAGGACCGCTCCCCCACGCCTGCGGACTTCCCGCCGGTGTAGCCGGGCGGGACGGAGCGGAGGCCGCGCATGGCTTCCGCGGCTTGCTTGGCGCGCTGCAGCGCCAGGGGGTCCATGCGGTCGGTGACCATGACGCCGAGGGCGGAGCGCAGCGGCTCGAGGTTCCCGCCGCGGGCGGCGTGCGAGACGGCGATGTTCTGCTCCTTGGTGAGGACGGACCAGTGGATCGTCTTCCCGCCAGCCTCGGCCACCTGGTCGAAGTAGAGCCGCTGCGTTCGGCCGTTGCCTTCGCGGAACGGGTGGGCGTCGTTGACGTCGTTTAAGCGGTCGGCGAGCTTGCTCGACCAGCGCTCGTTGTCCATGCCGGGGGTGAGCATGCCGTCCTCGCGCATCATGCGCGCGGCACCGTCGACGACGATGCCGGCGTGCTCGGGCGGCAGGAATCCCTGACCGTCCTTACGGATGCCGACGGTGCGGATCTCACCGGCCCACGGGTAGACGTCTTGGAACAGGTGGCGGTGGATCGCCTGCAGGTGCTCGATACCGAAGTCACCGCGGATGGGCTGCAGTCGCAGCTCCATCGCGCGGACCGTCGCCCGAGAGTCCTCGAACGCGCGGAGTTCGTCAACGGTACGGATCGGCTCGGCCGACCGGGTGCGGAGCAACCCGGTCTCCTGGTCCATGTAGCCGGCCCAGCGCTCATCATGGGTGGCGCCGGTCGCCCAGGGCCGCTCGGCTTCCCAGGAGCGGTCGTCGGAGGCCATGCCTCTTCAGCGGTCAGCGGTCGACGGGTGTGCCTGCCGAACCTCGGCAGCCATCTCGTCGAATGTGAGCTCACCGCGGACCCACCGGTCCTGCGCGGCGTGCGTGACGTCTGATGCTCGGCCGCCCTCGAGGGCCGTGGACGTGCGGGTCTCGTCGACGATCTGCTGACGGTGCGCGCGCTCTGCTTCGGTGAGCTGCGTGGTCTTGGTCTGCGTTGCCATCGGGTCCTCCCCCGGTCAGTCCCTCAATGCTACCCGTCAGACAGCAAAAACGGTACGGCGAGGTTTTGACGGCAGGAGGTTTTGACGGTGAGTTCTGACGGATCGGGCACCGCGGAACCACAGGGGTCGCCGACGACGTCGATCAGCAGGGCAGAAACGATCGTTTGTGAAGGAGGATCGCCGCGTGACGGCGCACTGACCGCCTGCGGATGGCGGTGGGAGACAGGGCGGGGGTCCTAGTGCTTGCCCTAGGACCCCCGCGCAGCTAGTCACCTAGCTGCTGCTCAGGGCTAGTTGCCTAGCCACTGCTCGAGCAGCCATCGGACGATACCGGCGATGCTCCCCTTCAGGAGCACCTCAGCGATCTTCCTCAGAACTGCTCTGATGCTTGGACGTTTCTTAAACATGCCATGCACCTGCCTTCCCGGTGGTACTGCGTACCGGAGGAGGCGGTCGTCCAGTTGGGCTAGCTACGTTGCACGAGCAACGCAACAGGCGTAACATCACCGAAGAACTACCTCGGGTGATGTCATTACAGCCACACCCACGGTCGTGCCTCACCGGTCGGCCGTCAGAGCAAGGCCCGGAGTGCAATCCGGGCCTTTCTCATTTCAACCGGACGAGCTGGACGGCCCGTCGGGCCACTCGCGAGCTGTGACCTGCTCACATTGTGACAGATGCCGACGACGCGGAGGGGGCCTCTGTTCCGGTCAGTGGCCGCTTTTCCACGCTCTCGGAGCACCGGCGGCTACCAGCCAGCAACCGAGGCTTGGCAGTAAGCAGGACTGCCGACGTCGGCTTGTGGGACGGTGTCCAGGATTCTAGACAGCGGGTGTCTAGCGGCTAGACGTTCACCTCATAACCGAACGATCCCCGAGTTCAGATCCCGCCCGGAGTAGCTGCCTCGAAGGACCAGACCGACCAGGCGGTCAACTTGCACGGCCGGGTCCGGGTCGCTCCGGCGGAGGACACCGCGATCGCGGCGGCGAGCAAGTCGACGTCAGACTCTGAAGCGTGCGTACTCGACCGTCGTCGATCGCAGCGCGAAGCGCCAGCAGTCGACGACCGGCCGTCAGCGAGGGCGGCATCGACGTCGGCGCTGAGCAGCAGGGCGCTAGTCGCTCCTGGCGAACCATTCGGCAGTCCACTGCCGATTGAGCGAACGCCGATCGCCCGTACGCTGCCCCGGGCTTCACGTCCAAGAAACGGCCCCGGCACGGGGGCTGGCAGTGCCGGCGTCGACGCCGGCTCCTCGTGCGGAGCTTGCTCCGCCTGGGGTGCGCGAGGGGCCAGCCCCTCGCCCGGCCGCTTGCGGGCGGCCGGGCGGCGATCGTCACGCGGCGGCGGTGGAGCTGGTGACGTCGACGCGCACATGGTCGTGGTCGCACTCCCAGAAGTTCGAGAGCACATCGGCCGCGATGCGTTCGGCGTCGACACCGGTTCCGGCCGCCTCGGGGAACGTGACGGTCACGATGACGGTGTGCACGGGTTCGGGAGAGGACGGACCGTAACCGGCCCCTCCGTGCTCGTACCGCCATGCGAACGCGACCGCGCCCGCGGGGCCGTCACCGTGGAGCTCGAACGCTGCGCGGTGTTCGTCGTCGGTGTGGCCGGGGCGGCGGGTGCAGCGCCAGGGCACTCCCCCGACGTCGTACGTCGACGCGTCGCACGTGGCTCCAGTGGGGTCGAGGTCGGCGGCGGGTGCCTCGGGGTCGACGTCGTGGCCGATGGTGTCGGGGCGGCTGTAGGTGATGATCACGGCGGTTCTCCTGCGGGTCTGTGTCCGTTGTGGGCCTGGGTCCTGGTGGCGGCTCTGCCGCCGGAGTGCGGGGCCGCGGCGCGTACCGCGGCCCCTGGTCGTCGCTTAGGCAGCGTCGACCTCGTCGGTGCTGGTGGTGTCACTGTCGTCGTCCTCGGGGTCGAGGACGGCGGCGATTTGGTGGGCGGTGGCGAGCACGCGGGCGGCGGTGCTGCGGATCAACTCGACGTCGGCGTCTGCCCATGCGGCGACGTAGCCGACGCTGTAGGCGCTGGTGTCGAAACCGACGAGTCCGGCGACGACGTAGGCGACGCTCTCGGCCTCGGTTTCCATGAGGCCGCGGTGCTCGGCGTACTCCGCGAGGTCGTCGACGTGGCCCATGAGCACGTGCGCGCTTTCGTGAATCATGGTCTTGGCGGCGTGCTCGGGGCTGAGGTGCGTCCCGATGACGATGCGGCGGCTCTCGGGGTCGCTGTAGCCGTTGCGGCCGCCGGTGAGGTCCTGGTGCTCGACGGTCCACCCCTCGGCTGCGAGGTGGGTGCTGAGGGCGTCCACGATGCCGTAGCCGTCGGCGCCGGTGAGGTCCCGGGCGATCGTGGGGTCGCTCGCGCCGTCCATGAGGTCGGTCTGTGCGATGTCGAACACGAAGAGGATGGGGAACCGCGCGACGCGCTTTTCGTGGCTCTCGCCGTTCTCGTCCTCCTCGGTCACCTTCTTGGTGCTGTAGCCGAAGATCCGGACGGCCTTCTCGCCCTTCCTGACCTGGCGGCCGAGGCCCTGCCACTTGCGGAACCCGGCGACGCGCGATGCGTCAGGGCGCTGGCTGAGGATCAACAACACGTTGTTGAGGCTGTAGGCGTGGAACGCGGACGCGAACGCGAGGAACGCCGTCCAGCGCTCCGAGTCGCGAAGTGCTTCAACCTGCGTCGCGATCGACTCGTGGAGTGCGGCGGCCTGCGCCTTCTTCTCCTCGATGGTGCGGCGGGGCGTTGCGGCCTTCTTGGCGGGGCGGCGGGCCGTGGTCTTGGTGGTGCGTGTCGTGGTGGTCATGGTTCCTGCTCCTGGGTCGATCGGGGATGATGGGCGGAGCGGGAGGGACCTAGTTTGGATAGGTCCCTCCCGTCCTGTGTCACTCGTCGTCGGTGCGGGTCAACGTGTCCACGAACGTCGTGAACTGCGGGCCGGTGATCGTCGCCGTGTGGGTGAGCGTGTAGCCCATCGCGGCGCGCTGGCGGAGGTCGTCCTCGCGCTCTCCGAGCTTCCGTAACTGGCGCTGCATCTGGTCCTCCTCCACCACCGGAACGAACGAGACGACGGTCTCGATGCGCTGCATGTGCTTTCCTCTCCCTCTCGTTTTTTGCCGTGAAGGCGACTTGTCGCCGCTAGGACGGGAGGGTGGAGTGCAACCCGAAGGGCGGCGGGGGAGAGAATTTCGGCGCGAGATAAGGGAGCTTGCGACCGCGTGCCGAAATTCTCGGAGGAGACGGCGGCTTGCCGCTTGCGCGGAGCCCGGACGTCCGTACGCTGCCGAAGGCTTCACGGCAAAAGAACGGGCCGAAGGCCCTACAGGGCCGGTGGAGCCGGCTCCACCCGGAGCGCAGCGACTCCCGGCCCCCTGCCGGAAGCCCTAGACGATCCCTGCGCGCACGACGGGGCTCGAGAACTGCCGGCAAGCACAGAGAAGCCCCCGGGCGGTTCGGGGGGTGAACCAGCGCCGGGGGCTGTCGTCGTCAACCGAGGAGGGGCCTCGATCGACGGCCTCTGCCGGATTGAGGGGAAGCCGACTCCTCCACGATACGCCGGGGGTCCGACGTCGCCGGCACGAGCTGGCTCAGGCCGCGTCTATCGCGGCCGACGTCGCCCTGTGGCGTACGGCCGCCCTCCACACCCATGCTTGGAAGGTGTGGCCCTCGTCGAGCCACCGGAGGCATACGGCGTCCGGTGTCGAGGACACCGCCACGGCGTCGACGCGAGACTGCGTGCCGTCGTTCGCCGGCACCCACGCACGCACCGGGCGGAGGCCACTCCCCTCGATCGGCGCTCCGATCGCCTCGGGCGAGAGCGAGTACCGCGCCTCCTCAGGCGCGGTGTACCGATCCCGTCGACGACCACCCACCCTCGGATCGTAGAAGCGAGCGCCGACACAGATCAGCTTGCTCAGCTCAGTGGAAGACGAAGCCGAACAGACTGGTCAGAACGATCGTGATCGGAACGGTCACCACGGTGGTGATCGCCGCAACCTTCACGTTTTTCTTTTCGTCCGCGCGTCGCGCGATTGTCTGTGCGCGTGACTCCATCCGGATGCGGTGACCAGGTCCGAGCACGGTGGTGCGCCGCCGAGCGTAGATCGGTTTCGCGACGGCGACGAAGAGGCCTGCCAGGAACACCCAACCGATCGCGTGTGCAGGTGCCGGCATTGCTTGCACGACTTCAAGCCAGATCCAGAGCCCGACGAGAGCAAGCGGCAACGCGAGCGGGACCAGTCGAGTGACGAGTGCCCATTTGATTCGTGGTCGGTTGTTGAGCAGCTTCTCGACGATCTTGTCCCGGACGGTCGCGGATGGGACGCTGACCATCGGGTTGCTGTGGAACGTGACGAGCCCGTCCATCGATGCCTCTTCCTGCCCGATGACCCGGACCATCAGTCGAGCGCGATCCTCGGCAGGAAGAGCATTTAGGTCAGATTCGGCGACGGTTCGGTCCCCGTACTCGCCGCCACTAACCAGGGTGAAGGTCGGATCGGTGCCACCGGACCATCGCTTGAGGATCGCGCCGATCTCGATAACCGTGTCCATGTCAAGTACGACCGAGCGCACCCGGACCGATCCGTCTGGACCCTGCCGCGGGAACCGTTCAACCTTCGGGCCATAGAGCCAGTTCCCAACCGAAAAGTCGTACTCGGTTGGCTCAGGCGCAAACATGAGGTCACTGTGGCGTATGAACAGGCCGATGAGCAACTACAGCAAGATCATCCGATAGCTGGCTGCACCGCAACAGGCGGCCCCAACGACGAAACGCCTGGGTACCGCGGTACCCAGGCGCCTCGTTGATCGCTTGGCTCGTCCGCTGCCGGCTTGCAGCAACTGGCACGAGAGCATGAACGGCTTTCCATGCCCACCTCGTTTGATCGGGAGTCTGGGAAGGTCCGTCACTCGCTTGGTGCGATGGCTAGAGTCTAGCCGATGCCCTGGCGACATGTCAAATCCTGTTGCTAGCGTACGCTAATTTGATCATATTGTCAAATAGATGTGGTCCGATGAGGGTCCACCTGTTGCCTGCGTGGTAGACGATAGCGGCTTGTGTGGGGTACTATGAGATGACTCGTATAGAGATCTCTGGGAGCCCGGGTGACGGAAGACAGATTAGCGCGAGCACGCGACACTGCACAGCAGTTGTCGGAGCGTGCTCAGCGAGGGTCCGTGCCGCTCCGGGCCGGTTTCGTTGAATCACCGTCACCGACCGATGTGCCCCCTCTCGCGTCACTTCTGCGCGGTGGCCGAGGCGGGGAGGTCAAGGTGAAAGTGCTGCTGTCCATCCTGTGGACGGCCACGGCCGCGCCCTACTCCGTTCGCAGAGGCGCGCGCGTCTGGGCAGCACTGATCGGCCTTCCGGACCCTGACGGCAAAGGGGCGGCGCGTGTCAACGATGCGTTGAGGACCCTGACCAAGGAGAAGTTTCTGCGTTCCGACCGTCAACGGGGGAAGACCGCAGAGCTCACATTGCTGTCGGAACTTGGGACTGGCGCTGATTACTCGCATCCTGGCGAAGCGTGGGCGGCTGCGAAGGAGGCGGACCCTCGGGAGCGTCGACGTGTGCAGCGCTACGTCAAGCTGCCCGTGACCCTGTGGACCAGCGGCTGGATCGCGGAGCTTGATGGAGCAGCGCTCGCGATGCTCCTGATTCTCATGAGCGCCGCACGAGGGCGTGATCCAGAAGACCTGTGGTTCACCCCACAGGTCGCCTCTGACCGCTACGCACTATCAGAGACGACCCGAGCCCGCGGCATCGCAGAGTTGAAGCGATACGGACTCGTGGCCGTATACAGAACACCCGTGGTGCGCGACCACATCTCTTCCCGCAGATTCAGAAACACCTACACGCTCAACACACACGTCTTCGAGCTGCATCCTGAAGCGGCTCTCGAAGCCGCGGCGGCAAAAAAACCGGAGACTCCGTTGAGTCCCATCGCCGCGGTGGAGAGACTTGGCCTGCAACGCTGACGGCCCCGCCCAGCTGGCGCTTCCTCATGTCTCGATAGCCAATCGGCTATCGAGACGGGATCCGCCTCGGCCAGCGGGTTGAGCGCGGTTGTCGTCCGGGTGGTCGAGAATGGACCGGTGAGCACTGCCGACCTGCCCCAGCCTGTCGACACGTCGGAGCTGCGGAAGGCCCGGGGCGCGTTCTTCACACCAGAACCACTGACCCGGTTCATCACCGACTGGGCTGTCCGCGATGCTGGGGATGCGGTCATGGAGCCGTCCGCCGGGGACGCGGCGTTCCTGGTGGAGGCGGTGCGGCGACTCACCGAGCTTGGTGCCGTCCAGCCAGGTGTGACCGGGGTGGAGATTCACGAGCACAGCGCCCGTGTAGCTGCGGAACGCGTCGCGGACGCCGGCGGTGTGCCGACGGTGATCCACAGTGACTTCTTCCTCGTCGACCCGACCCCTACGTACGACGCCGTTATCGGGAATCCGCCATACATCCGGTATCAGGACTTCACCGGTGAATCCCGTACTCGGTCTCGGGCTGCGGCGCTCAGCGCCGGCGTCGCGCTGACCGGTCTGGCGTCGAGTTGGGCCGCGTTCACCATCCAGTCCGCACTATTCCTCCGACCAGGAGGACGGATGGGGTTGGTGCTACCCGCCGAGCTACTGAGCGTGAACTACGCCGCCCCGGTCCGACAGTTCCTCTTCGACCGGTTCGCCAGCGTTGAGCTGGTGCTGTTCACCGAACGCGTGTTCCCCGAGGCGGAAGCAGACGTCGTGCTGTTGCTCGCCGATGGGTTCGACGAGGGCCCCACGGATCACGCGACCATTCGCGAAGCACAAGACGCCGACGCGCTCACCACGCTTGGAGACGCGCTGCGGTGGTCACCAAAGCGCCCCGCCGATAAGTGGACCGGGCTCCTCGTTGGCGCAGACGCGCTCCGGCCACTTCGTCGACTACGGGAGTCCGAGGCGTTCACGGACCTCGAGAACTGGGGCGACACCACTCTCGGCATGGTGACGGGCAACAACAGCTACTTCGCGCTCTCGCCGGCACGAGCCCGTGAACTTGGCCTCGGCCGTGCTGACCTGGTTCGCCTCTCGCCGCCCGGTAGCGCGCACCTCCGCGGGCTGTCCCTCACCCGACACAACCTCACGGACCTCGGCGCGGCCGGCAAAGCGACGTGGCTGTTCCGGCCCGGGTCTCGGTTGACTCCGGCCGCAACCGCTTACGTGCAAGCAGGCCACATGGCTGGTGTTGACCAGGCGTACAAGTGCCGGGTGCGACGGACCTGGTACCAAGTCCCGTTACTGCCACCCGCTGACCTGCTTCTCACCTGCATGAACGCGGACACGCCCCGGTTGACGACCAACGAGGCCGCCGCTCTGCACCTTAACTCCGTGCACGGCGTGTACCTCGTCGACGAGTACCGCGACCTTGGCCGGGAGCTTCTGCCGCTGGCGTCGCTGAACTCCGTGACGCTGCTGAACGCGGAGATGGTCGGCCGTGCCTACGGCGGCGGCATCTTGAAGATCGAACCTCGGGAAGCAGACGTATGGGCTATGCCCTCCCCTGCTCTCGTCAGTGAGCGCGCCGACGCACTCCGTGTCGTGAGGTCACACGTAGCCCGACTGCTCCGCCAAGGTGATCTGCTCGCAGCGGTACGGCTGGTCGACCAAGCGCTCCTCCTCGACCAGGGCTTGGTTACCGCAGACGAGCTGCAACTCGTGCGCACAGCGCACGCTGCCATGACGTCCCGACGAGTAGCGCGAGCCGACAGTGGCCGCTGAACCCTCCATCCGGTCCAAAGCATGGGCGATCTTCGACCGGATCTGCGCCGACGCCGCCCCAGAAGGCGTCCACACCAACCCCTGGATTCGCGACGGCGATGGCACTGTCCGCTACGAGCCGGACTTTCCCGTCCTGCAACGACTCCTCGGTGTGCCGCTGTACTTGGAGGCGCCCACAACAACCGGTGTGCCTGCGCTCGCGCTGGACGTGTGGGTGTCGTATGAACTCCGCCGCGCCGGCTTCGCGCCCGACGCAACATGGCCGCGCGCCGAGCACCCCCGCATCCTGCCGGCCGCGATCGCGAACCTCTTACGCGCTTTGAAGGGCAAGGAACGCGACCAGCTCGCCAAGCGGCTCGCGAACCCCACGCCGATGAAGGGCGTCGTATCGGCGTCCGCGAACGTCCTCGGGAAGAACTACCTCAAGCAGGTCGACGTCGTCATGTCCGACTGGGACACGGGCCCCGAACTGCTCATCAGCACCAAGCGCATGGACTCCAGCTTTGGAAAGAACGCTGCCAACCGTGTCGAAGAGAGCTACGGCGACGCCAAGAACCTTCGCCTCCGGCACCCGCTCGCAGCCCTCGGTTTCGTCTACGGACTCCGCTCGACGATCCTGACCGAGGAGCCCAAGAAAGCTCGTTGGCTCATCGACCTCTTGCAGAAGCTTGGTCGTGAGGACGACGCGTATCACGCTGTCGCGCTCATCATGATCGAGTACGGCGCGAACCTTGCAACCATTCCGCCGGGAGACGAAGCGGTAGACGACGGGGACGCAGACAATCCGCTCGTCGCCGCCGGCCTCGACGATGACACCCTCCCGGACGAAGGCGAAGAAGTCCCCGCCACAGCAATCGACGAGGCTCTAGCCGGCCTGCCTGCGGTCCAGATTCGCCATGACGCTGTACCCGATGGCTTGCAACCCGCACGGTTCCTGGAACTGATGATTCGCCGAGTCATCGACGCCACACCCGTCGACCGGCATGAGGACGCCCGCGAGCGGCTCGAAGCACCCCGGTAGGTACCGCTCGACGCACTGACCCGCGAATGTCGGGTGCCGCCGGTACCTTCCGGCCATGGAATTCGTGCAAACCGGTCTCGGTGCTCTCGTCGCTGCGGTGGCGGTTGCCTTCACAGCTCTCGTAGCGACCAAGGCAGCCGCTGCACTCTGGGTCGCCGTCACGTTCGTCGCGCGAGGCATCTACTGGCTCACCATCGGGTGGTGGGTCAACCGGATCAAGGCAGCCCTGATGGGCTACTGACCCGTCTCGATAGCCGATCGGCTACCGGACGACGGATTGCGTGCCTTGGCACTTAGAGCCGCCGCTTCCATGTCACCGCAGTTCTTGGCATGGGTGGCGCTCAACAGGCGCGTTCAAATACTCATCGCTCATGAGGCGCTAGGGTCACCACGTGAAGAACCTGTCGGGCGCTCAGCGGTGGGTGGCCGCTTCGCTGACGTTGACCGCTATCTGCCTCGTCGTCGGACTCATTGCAGTCATCGTCGGTGCTTCCAACCTCGACGGCTGGTGCCAGGTCGGTGCCACCGGGACCGATGGCGCGCAGACCTGGGAAGGCTGCACGAAGGACACATCAAGCCTGTGGTGGGGCGGCGCACTCACAGCGCTAGGCCTTGTACTGGCAGGCCTGACATGCCTGGCTGGAGCGATCGTCTGGGCCCTCGAGCGTCCACCGGCCGACCGGTAGACAATCGGTCAGCGAGGCAGCCGTCTTTCCGGCGCTACGCTCCAACAGTGATGAACGGTGAGCGCAGCCAACGTCGGCGTGCACGGCTGCTCACGCGTGCCGAACGCACCGCAAAACGGAGGCAGTACGAGCAGCCGATGTGGCTACCGCAGCCCTTCCGATGGTTATGGGCCTGGCTGATTCGACCGCTCCTACTAGCGGTCCTCAAAGTCCTCGACGTCGCAGTAGGCGTCTGGCACTGACTGTGCCCGGTGATGGATCGATTACCGGACGGTCGAGGAGCTGCACCACTCCCCCGGAACTTGTGGCTGTTCACGGTCTTTTGATCGATTGTGGTCACGGTAGTCGGCCATGGCTTCCACTGCAGACGACTGAGAACCCATTAATACCGGCCTCGTACGTTGCCATCTGATCTGGGGTTTTATTTGATGCCCCCGAAAGGGGGGGTGACGTCAAATTCTCAGCTTCCTCTTACGCTGCACAAACGGACAGCAGCTTGTGCTGTCGACATGACGTAGGGGGTTCTGTGCGCTCGTTGCTGCACGCTCCGCGCACGAGGAAGCGCAGCATCGCTGCCGCAACCCTGGGTGCGCTGGCACTGATTGGTTCTCTGCTGGTGGCGACACCGGCTCACGCGCTGAACGACACCGGTACCGGCGGTGTGTTCGTGCCGTCGACCGGGCGCATCCTCGACACCGCCAAGGGTACGGGTGGGTTCAGCACGGCGATGGAGGCAGGAAAGTACCGCACCATCAAGGTCGCCGGCCTCGCGGGCTTGCCCGACGATGGCTCAGTCGGGGCAGTTTCGTTGAACGCGACCGTGGGTGGCTCCTCTGGGTACGGCACCCTCTTCGGTCGCCCTGACGCTTACACGGGTCGCACGACGATGCTGATCTACAACGGCGTTTCGGGGGAGTACACCTCGAACACCGCCACCCTCGCGGTCGGTGCGGACGGCACGATCCAGGTGATGACCGAGACCGCGGCTCGGCTGATCCTGGACGTGCAGGGGTACTACACCGCGAACACGGACGGTACTGCCGCCGGCGGGTTCGTGCCGGTCACGAAGCGCATCGTCGTCACTCGCTCCGGGATTGGGGCGGCGAAGGCTGCGATCGGGCCGGGGAAGAGCATCGATGTGCAGGTCACCGGTGCCAACGGCATCCCGGCCGGAGCGTCCGGTGCGGTCGTGAACCTGATCGCGATCAACACCAACGCCTCGGACGGGTATCTCACCCCGTACGCCACGGGAGCGACGAAGCCCGTCAACTCGCTGCACTACGCCCCGTCGGAGAACACCTCGATCCAGGCGCAGGTGCCACTGTCCGCGGACGGCAAGATGACGATCGCGAACTCGGTGACCACCGTGGACCTGATCGTCGACGTGCAGGGTTACTTCACCGCCGCGGGAAAGGGCGGCGCTGTGTTCACGCCGGCCTACGGGCGTGCGTATGACTCGCGTGCGACGGGCAACACGGCGCTCGGAGAGCAGGAGACTCGCTCGATCCAAATCGCTGGCACCGCGGGTGTTCCGGTAATGGGGTCCGGGATCACCGCGGTCGTACTGACGTTGATCGTCGCGCACGGCGGTGGCGACGGGTACGCCGATGTCTACGCCGACGGGAAAACAAACCCCGGTATCACGGCAATCAACTTCAATACTGGCGAGATCCAGACCAATACGATCACAGTCCCGCTCGGTGCGAACGGGAAGATCGCCCTCCGCAACGCAGCCAAGGCGACGAACTACGTCATTGACGTGCAGGGCTGGTACACCAACCCTGCAGCACCGCGCATTTCTTGCGCTACTCCCTACCAAAGTGGGTCATGGGTTGCAAATATCCCCGAAAATGACATTTCCTGCTCCGTAACGACAACCGCGGCCACTTTCAGCGGCGAGCAAGTTCGTATCGTCGTGGACGACGACGAGTACCCGGTAACACCGTTGAGCGAAACCTCGACAACCTCGCAAACCGTTGCTGTGCCGGCGATCGGAGGCGCGCACACCATCGTCGCAAACCGTGTCGGCGTGAACGATACGGCCACTGATACGGTCTCGTCGGCGTATTCCTTCACTCTCGGCGACTGGGCGAATGAGACACTGAACCCGACACCGCCCTCGCCGCAAACGGCTGGAATGACACCCACGCTCGACGCTGTTCCCGAAAATGACACGTTTGGGTCCGACGTGCAGCGAAAGTACACCTTGAGCGCTAACCCGGACGGCGCAACTAATCCGATCATCGCCACGGGCTGGACTAGCGCCCCGTATGCAATCCCGGTGGGTGTTCTCACGGACGGGGCAACGTACTACTGGACCCTGGAACTCAAGGGAACCGCCGGCGGTCGATCGAATGTTTCCGACGTCCTCTCACCGGTATGGACGTTTACGGCGAGTTCAGCAGCAGACGCGGCGGCAGACGCCATGATCGCTGAGGATGACGCTAATGCACCGACTGGTGACAGCAGTACTCCTACCTCTAGTTCAGCAGGTACTCCGTCCTCAACTGATTCGACAAGTTCTGCCAGTGATTGGAGCATCGGCTTCGGGGACGGCGCGCGGGTGAGCTTCGCCGACGGTGCCGCTGGGACGGGTGCGCAGTCGAAGGCCGCAGCAGTTCGTGAGTACCACAGCGTTTACCCGGAGTGCCCGGACAGTGCGAAGGCTGGCCACGTCGTGGAGAACTTGTCACGAGCTGGTGCCTACGGCGCCCCGGGCCACAAGGCTCATCTGAGCTGTGGCAAGGGTTCCCCGTACTACGACAAGTCCGGCAAGCAGGGCGACTACGGCATGCGGCACATCGCTGGGAAGCACGGCCGTGACTTCGACAGGCCGATTCGGGAGTACCCCCAGGCGTTCAACGGAGCCAGCTGGAAAGACCTGATGTACGTCACGTTGGACCACACGCTGCGCGCACCCGGCAACGGGGTGAGCTACAACGCCAAGTCTGACAACTTTAACTACAACGGACCGCTCGACGTCTATTACAAAGACAAGAAGGTTCATTCATACAGAGCTCTAGTAGCTGTGAGCAACGGAAACTGGGCGGTAGTCACCGCGTACGCTCAGTAGTAACATCGCCAGAGGTCGACAGGTGGTTGATGAACCGCGTGTCGACCTCTGGCCTTTCAGCCATATGCAATTGAGGTGTGAACATGTCTGTTATTCCGACAATTCGTCTGGAAAGTGGGTATGGGCCTGAGGTGATTTGGGCACCAGGGCCCACTAAACATTCCGACGTGGGGTTGTCGACGGCGCTTGTCGCCGACCTCGACTGGTGGCACCGCAGAATCGAAGGCGAAACGGATCACGTAGATCGCAACGGTCCATTCCCTTTTCCCATAAATCCACTCGAAGCGGGGCGACGCTTGGCCAAGCGACTTTCAGACGAGGTGGGTGAGGGGTTCAAGATTGAACTTTGGTACGACGGCCTGCGCGACACTTTCGAAGCTGACCATCCAGCATGGGAGCCGAGTGCAGCGGCGTTCTTCACCGCACGGGTTGGGCAACTCTAAAGCGCGGCCGTCGTCAGAGTGAGGCACACCCCAACTGGACGTCAGGTGGTGGTCTCGGTTCGCGTCCGAATAGGGTCCGATTTAGCATTCCCTGACACCGACGTCCGCGGGTCCTAGACTTCAACCTGACAGAAGAGGGTCGGAGGCCGTGGTGTCGGGTCAGCGGGTCGGGTATGTGCGGGTGAGCACGTTGGATCAGAGCACGGTGCGACAACTTGACGGTGTCGTGCTGGATCGGGTGTTCGAGGACAAGGCGTCCGGCAAGGACGTCGACCGGCCGCAGCTCGAGGCGATGATCGGGTTCGTCCGTGACGGTGACACGGTGTTGGTGCACTCGATGGATCGGCTTGCCCGGAACCTTGAAGATCTCCGCCGGCTCGTGCGCCGGCTGACGGACAAGCAGGTCCGCGTCGAGTTCGTCAAGGAGCAGCTGACCTTCACCGGGGAGGACAGCGCCATGGCGAACCTGCTGCTGAACATGATGGGGGCGTTCGCGGAGTTCGAACGCGAACTGATCCGCGAACGCCAACGCGAGGGCATCGCGCTGGCGAAGCAGCGGGGTGTGTACCGGGGGCGGGCTCGATCGTTGACAGCTGCGCAGGTGGAGGAGCTGCGCGCACGGGTCGCTGCTGGGGTTCCGAAGAGCGTGCTCGCGCGTGAGTTCGGCGTCAGTCGAGAGACCGTGTACGCGTACCTTCGTGCCGAGCGCGCACTTGTCGAACCGGCGTCAGCGGCGTCGACGTCGCCGGACGCGATGCCTGGGTAGGAATCTGCCGATCACGCTCAGCAGGGCAGCAGCGGGAATGACCCATAAGATCGGCTCTTCGCGGGTCCACTCCGGCCAGCGATGCCACACCAGGAGCGCGGTTTGGCCGAAGGCGTCGAGAATCATCGACCCAAGATCTGGTGGCTGCACGAGTGGAGCCTAGAGCGAGCCGGGGACAGCGAACGGTGCGCCCCGCGCCGTCACATTCCCCAGATCAGGAAACCGACGGCGCCTGCAATGATGGCGGCTCCGATCGGCACCAGGTATACCCAATCGCGCCGGACCGGGCCCTGCAGCAGTCCCGTGTTACCGGGTCCTTGGTCCTGCAGCACCGCCGCGGCATCACGCAGTTGGTGACCCCTGGCCCAGGAGGATGCTCAAACCGGGTTGCCGGACACCGTCCGCCTACACCCACGCGTCCGGCTAGATTCCGCGACCAATAGTGACGGTCATTGGATGAACGGGGGGAACGCGGAGCGTTCGGGTCACCCCGCGTCCCCCACCACAGAGCGCTCCGCTTCAGACTTCACTCTGCCTGAGCGGTGATGCCTGCACCGGTGGCGGGTCTCAACCGAGACTCGCCACCGCCGAAATTCGACGGCGCTACCCCGAAACGCAACGGTACTCACGTTGCTTCGAATCGTCGAGTGCTCGGCACCAGGTCGACCGGATGCGCCCGTATGGCACGAGGAGCCACACATGCGAAACGCCGGCCCCACTGAGGCCGGCGTTCCGAAGTGTTGGAACAGACCCGAACTGCTCCAGCACCACATACCTTGCCGGAGCAGGTTTGCACGCACAAGCCCTCTCAAAAGGGGACACGGCCCGTCACGCGGTGTCCCCGCATACTGAGTGTGCTTCGGCTGGTTACCGAAGTAGAGCCGCGACGTGCCACCTGATCAGCGCGAAGCCGCTCGGGTGGTGTCCGCGGTCCGCCTTCCCGTGCCGCGGGCACCACTCTCACCAGCCCTTTGCTTCCCTACCGGGCGCTGGCGACGGGGATGTCCCAGTAGCGGGGCTGCTCGTACTGCTCCGACCAGCCGCGCCGCATCCGGGTCGCGGCCCGGTCGAACTCATTCACCACATCCGTGTCCGCAGTGAGCAGCGCCTGCAGGCGGAGGCCGTCGTAGAGGGCCAGGAGCTGCTTCGCGCCCCGGACCGGATCCATCGTCGCCGGTTCCCGCCCCTCCCGCACGTCGACGACGAGCCCCTCGTGGATTGCTTCCCGGAACCGCCGGTACATCGACCGGTAGTAGTCCGCCCCATCCAACGACGGGTCACTAGCCGAGGCGAGGCTGTACGCCAGCAGCTCCATCAGCGCCGGCTCCTCCGCGTGCGCGGCCATCAGCGCGTGCAGGTACGCGACCGTGCCCTTCTCCGCGATCAGCGGCGCTAGCGGTGCCGAGATCGCTTCCGTCCACCGCTCTACCGTTGCCGCCAGCAACGCACGATCAGTCGAGAAGAACTGCCGCACCGCCTCGGGCGTCATACCCGCATGCGCGGCCGCGACGTCGAGGGTGAACCGGGTCACACCGCCATCGTGCAGGGCCGTGATCGCACCATTGACCGCCCGCGTCCGGGGCGCTTCCTCATCGGCCGCGGTCTGACTCGTCAACGGCGCGAGGGGATGCTTCCGGAACCACTCCAATAGTCCCCGTGCACGGGTGAGCCCCGCAGCTTGGTCGAGCGGCCGACCATCAGTGAAGAGGTCGCTGAACCCAGGGACGTGCCGCATGAGCGGGTCGAGGGGTTGGAACGCCATCGACCAGTCCGGGAACGACCGCTGCGCCACGCTTTCGTCCGCCAGGACTCGGACATTGGTGTGGCGGGGGTCGATGCGGACCTGCTCGAACCGGGCCCGGACGGTCTCGTCGTCGCCCTCGAGGATCCCAAGGCAGTTGTCGCCCTTGTGCGCGAGGATCCCTGTCACGCCGAGCGCGGTGTTCTTCTCCCGCCCGACCGCGAGGATCTGCGCAAGCTCGGTGTCCGTGATTGGACGGGTCTGGGTGCTGGTGTACACGATCGAACGCATCAGTGCTGGTCTCCCTGCTCTTCCCGGAACGCTGCACGTTCGAGTGAAGACTCCGTCAGCATCTGACGCAACCCCACCTTCGGGCAGGCGACGGCGGCCGCTGCGCGTGCCTGACCAGCCCCGAGGAAGCATCAAGGTTGAGTGAGATGCGTGGGCGGTGGTCATTGGTTCGGGTCCGGGACCACCGCCCACGCGCTACAACGCCGTCGGGATCGACGCACAAGGTCATGACGAAGCCAGCCCGGTAACAGGGAGTCGGGCACCCGCAGCTAGGGACTACGGGGTAGCCGAAGAAACGCTACGCTGCCGTCCCCTCGGACGTACAGCACTTCCGCCGACTACGACGTCGACTCAGGACGTGAATCCCGCGCCGCCAAATACCGTATGCGCGGCCGCGACGGTCTGCTCGAGCCGGTAGAACGCACCCACCTCAGTGTCTCTCCCGACGTCGGTGAGGAAGTACGCACCGTTCTCCCGAATTACTCGGCCGACGAGCCGATCGGAGCGGCCCTCGATGATGTCCCACTCCGTCTCGGACCGGCCCCGCAACCGCAACGCGTCCACACCAACACCCCATCCCTGCCCGGCCACACCTTCATGGACCGGGACAGCAGGATGCTCACACACCGAAAGCGCCCCCCGGCCTCACCGCGTGCGGACGAAACGACACCACAACCGTCCCCGTCTCGCGGCAGTCGTACTAAGCACACGGGATCTCCCACTCCAAGCACGTCAACACCCGCCACGGATGGGACCGTAACGCCCACCTGCATACTTCAGCCGCGGTTGCGCTAACGGTTGCGGGCTCCTCGCCGACTTGTTGATCTAGATGCCCTTGGGCGTCTTCTTCAGCAGATCGACACCGTGCGACGACCCCCAGTACTGCCGCTGTCCATGATCAGCCCGGACTGCCACAACACCGTACTTCCCGAGGTTCTCTACGACGTAGGTCACGTTGTCGGGGAGCGGCCCGTTGCCTCCTGGTGGTCCCGTCACGGCACCAACTTCGCCAACTTCCGCAGTAATACCGTCGGGAAACACCACGACGTGATCCTTCATGTCACAAAATGTCCAACGGTCATCGGCAAGCTCGTCGACAGCGACTTGCGAGTAGGGGGCGCTGCAACTCGTCTTCGGTATAGCGCTCTCTGGGATGATGAACGAGTCGCTCGGTTCGGCGGAGCGTGTCAGTACGACGGCGAAGTACGCGACAAGCAGCGCGAAAACCACGAGCGCTGCGATCGAGATCGCTGGTATCCGGAGACGTCGACGGGTCGATGCGTTGCTGGGCATGGCGCGCTTCCTTAAGAGGGGAAGGCCGTGGCCTTCCCCTCCCATCGTATGGCTAGAGTGAGCGGTTGATCTGGAGCTGGCAGCGTCCCGAGATCGGGAACAGGCAGATCAAGCCCTTCTCTTCCTGCAGGTAGTCGCGGTGCCACTCCCCCGGGATGATGCCGGAGTACACCTCGTGGGTCGGCATCGCATCGTGCCAGCCGACCATGGTGGAGTTACCCGGCTGGAGACGGAACTTCATGTCAACATCAATCGCCGGCTCGGGCGGGCTCGGCAGGAACGGCAGTGCGCTGTGGATCCGCAGCGACGCGGTACCGACGGCGCCGGAGATCGACGTCGACGTCACCTTGCTGGTGCTCGCGTCCGCCTTCTGCGCACCGTGTTCGACGCAGGCGCTCCCCCACGGGGACCCGCAGTAGTACTGGTGGCTCGTGCCGATGTCAGCGGTGGGCACGGTGACCTTCTGCGGGCTGCTCTGGAAGTAGAAGTCAATGTCCTGCGACACACGGTGTGACGCGGTCGGGTTCCCGGGCTTGTGGTTGTCGCCACCGAACATCAGGAACGGGTGCCCTTGATCCGGCGTTGTCGTCGGGAGGGCTTTCTTGTCGCCTTGGATGAACGCGAACCAGCGGATCGCATAGTTCGGGCCCGCGGCGGCTGCCGCGGTCTTCTCCTGCAGCGCAGCAGCACTGCCGGCCTGCTTCTGCATCATCAGGGTGCTCTTCGGCGACGACTTCCCAAGCGCAAGCATCAGCTGCAAATCCGTCAGCGACGGCCAAGCAGCCTTCGACGTAGCCGACGCAGCGACCACCTTGGCGCTGGCAACCTTCGCAGTCGTCGGCGGATCCGCAGTCGCCGGCACGGTCACCGCCGCGTCCTGCACCTGATGCCAAGGTGCTGAGCGACTTGTAAGACGGTGCATTCGCCGAGGTAGCGCAGGAGCACCGCTTCGCGTTGCTTGTCGGTTAGTCCGGCGAGGGCGTCCCTGAGCCGAGCCCGGATGTAGAGCGTGTCTTGGTCGTACGCGTGATCGACGTTGTCGTGGTCGCGGATCCCGATGCGGAGGTCGCGGTGCCGGGCCGCTTCGAAGCTGCGGATTCGGTCGATCGCCCTGCGGTGCGCGATGGTCTGCAACCAGGACAGCAGGTCAGCACTGGTGGGGTCCCACTGATCGGGAAGGAGCCAAAGGTGGAGGAAGGTTTCGTGGATGACGTCCTCGGCGAGGTGCGGGTCGATGACGATCGTCGACACGAACCCGCGCAGTCCGACGGCGTGATCTTGATAGGCCGCGGTGCAGAAGCCTCGGTGCCCCTGCATTGAGTCAGTCGTCATCGCTTGAACGAGCCACGGCGAGGTCGCTTCGCGTCGTGAGATGGCTCGCGGAAGAGAGTCCGGAGGGTCCTGCCGGCGGCGTTGTCGTTCCACGTCGTGGTGGCTGCTGGTTCGATACAGCAGTGCAGTCCGTGATGACCGGCGGGAAGGGTGCAGCGCCACCGGTCGAAGGAGCTGGGGCACAGGATGGAAGGAACGGCTTCGGCCTGTTCTGTTGGTGGGACGGGCGCGGCGAAGTATCGGCGCCAGCCGGTGTGTGGTTTCCCGGGTCTCGCCGCTTCAGAGATGTCGCTGGGCTGTGGCGCTACCAGCTACTGGGCGGGCATCCGTGCGGCCGCGGAATCAGAAAGCGGGTCGGCTTTCGTAGACGGACATGAGCATCGCTGCGGTGAGGCGAGCTGCGCGGGCCGGCTGCGCGGAGCGCTGCACGGCGGACTCGACCCGGGCCCCCTCGATCAGCAGCGACAAGCCTTGCGCGACGTGGGCCGGCATGCCGCCGCGCTGGCAGACGAGCGTGAGGTGCCGTTCGATGTCGAGGAAGTGCTCGCGGGCCAGGGCTGCGATGTCGGGGTCTTGTCGGCCGAGTTCGGCGTGGCCGTTGATGAATGCGCAGCCGCGCCAGCCTTCGTCCTCGAAGCACTCCTCGAGGTACCCGAAGATGCCCAGGACCTCGTCGCGTGGGTCGTCCGACACGGTGGTGATGTGCTCGAGTGCACACCGCCACGATCCGTGCCACCGCTGCAGCACCGCGATCACCAGCGCCTGCTTCGTCGGGTACGCATCCAGCAGCTCGCCGTGGGTCAGCCCGGCGCGTTCGGCAACCTGCTCAAGCGTGACCGGGATGACACCGTGCTCGGTGAAGAGCGCGTCGGCGGCGCCGGACGCGGCGCGCTGCGCCGTCGTCTCGCGGGTACTGGGAGTGAGGGTGAGAAGCGTCATAGACCTGGTGGTGTCGGTGTGTTGAGGCTACCGGTCGGGGTCTGACCGGATTGCCGGTGGTCGCTGCCAGGGGTTAGGCGGCGACGAAGAAGTCCGCGTAGGACGGTTCTGCAGCGTTCAGGCTGTTGCTGATGTAGAGGTGGCCGAGGCGTTCGGTGACGAGCTGGTCGATCTCGGTCGGGGAGGTCATGCCGCGGCGGTGCCACTCGGTCGGGTTGCGGCGCAGCTGCTCGAGGACGGTGTGGTTACTCATGGGTGCGGTCCTGTTCTGCGAGGAGCGTGGTCATGTCAATTGGCTGGGTCATCACGTCGTCGTACGTGAGCACTGCGGTGCTCACGCGGCGAGGGTGAGGACGATCGCGGCGGACGCGGCGACGGTGACGGAGAGGATCCCGGTGCTGACCGCGGCGACCTGGAGGACGTGCTGCCGGCGGGCTTCGCGGACCTCGCTGAACGGGCTGCGGTGCGTCGACCGGGTACGGCGCAGCGACACGGCGTCGTGTGCTGTGCGGGGTGCGACCTGGAAGTCGGTGGCGGTGATCGTGGTCATGGTGTCGTCCTCGTCTGCTGGCGCCTGAGCTGCGCCGGGCGATGATTCGACCGTAGGAGGCTCATGCCCCGGGCTGCGAGCCGGTCTGGTAGTTGTGTCGATTCCCGGATGTGGAAGCGTCGGCTGCGTGTCATCGGGCGGATAAGCAGGCTCCGAGCGTCGCTGGAAACGGTGCGGAGCGGCGGCGGCGGAGAAGCGACGCCGCCCATCGGTCGTGACGTTCCGCGGATACTGGACTGAATACGGCGAGGTGGTCGGGCATGCTGCTGTCGATCCCATGACTGACTCGCAATCGACCCGTGTGCAGGAAGAGACGCAGAGCACCGACCTTGAGGTCGCTCGCGACTTCCTCGCTGAGGCGTACGCGGGTCAGCAGTGGAGCGCCGACCAGACCCGGCAGCCGTTCTCGTTCCGGTACACCGCCGTCGGCGACCAGGCGATGACACTCCGGACGATCCGGTTCGACGGGCACCTCGACGGTGTCATGACGCCGTCCAAGGACTTCGTGGTCCAGTGGACGAACAAGGGCCGCGGCACCATCACCACCGACAGCGCCACGATCGAGATGGAACACGGCCGGCCGCAGCTCTGGCCGCAGCAGGGTGCCGCGTTCTCCTACGACGACTACGACCAACGCATCGTGCAGATCAACCGGACCGCGCTCGAGACCGTCGCCGGTGAACGCGGCATCGCAGCCGCGAACCTGCAGCTGGACCACACGATCCGGCCCGACGACCGGGCGCTGCAGGTGTGGCGCAGCAGCGTGCAGCTGATCTCCCACACGGTCATGGACCGGCACGCCTCTCCGCTGCTGCAGGCCGAGATGGGCCGGCTCGGGGCCCTCGCACTGCTGGAGCTGTACCCGGTGGCGTCCGCAGCGCTGCCGGACGAGCTGCTGCTGCCCAAGAACAGCCATATCCGCCTCGCGGTCGAGTACATCCACGAACACGCGCACCTGCCGATCACGACCGACGATGTCGCCCAGGTCGCGAACCTCAGCCTCCGCGCGCTGCAGCACGCGTTCCGCCGGCTCTTCGCGGTCAGCCCGAACGCCTACATCCGCCGGGTGCGGCTCGACCGGGTCCGCGACGCTCTGCTCGCCGGCGACCCGACCTCGACGAGCATCGGCGATGTCGCGAAGCACTGGGGGTTCGCGCACGCCGGCCGGTTCTCCGCCGCCTACGCCGACCAGCACGGTGAGTACCCGCGCGACACCCTCCGCCGCGCCTGACAGAACGACGCACGATGAACGACCACACCCAAAACGCTGATACCAGCGTAGAAGCGGACACGATCGTCCGTTCCCGGCTCGTCACCCGCACCCGCGACACCGCGGTCGCGCGTAACGCGATCCTGCACACCTTCCACGTCCGCGGCCTCGACGTCACCGGCAGCTCCGGCTTCTCCTTCGAGGAAACCCTCACCGGCACCCCACTGCTGGCGCTGGAGTCCACCAGCTCCACCGGCACGATCCGCGGCGAAGTCGACGCGACATCAGCGGTGATCGTCGTGTGGCTGAAATCCGGCCACGCGGTCGTCGGCGGCCAGCAACTCCCCATCGGCCGGCCGGTGCTGTACGCGGGCCGGCAGCAGGTGCAGTGGGACCGGTTCCAGAAAGACGTCATGCGCATCGACCAGGCGATCGTTGAGCACGTCGCCGCCGAGCGAGGCGGATGGGAGCCCGGACCGCTCGAGTTCAAGCCGAACCATGTTCCCGAGGGTGCGCCCCTCGCCGCGTGGTGGCTGATGGTCCGCACGATCGCGTCCGAGATCCTCGCCACTACCGGGGAGGTCTCCCTCGATCGGGAACGGGAACTCGCTGCGATGGCCGCCGAGGGGCTCCTCACTGCGATCCCGCACTGGCCGGTCGGACGTCGATCCGAGCAGCCGCCCGAGTCGAACGTCGGCAAAGCGGAAGCGTTCATGCTCGACAACATCGCCACCCCGATCACGGTGGACGACGTCGCCGCCGCTGCGGGGATGAGTGTCCGCGGCTTGCAGAGCGCGTTCCAGCGTGTGCACCAGACGAGTCCGTTGGGTTACCTCCGCGCCGTGCGACTCCTGATGGCGCGGCAACAACTCGAATCCGGGCAGGCAGCCTCCGTCACCGCCGTCGCCCACGCCGTAGGCATCGTGCACCTCGGCCGGTTCTCCGGCGCCTACCGCGAAGCGTTCGGGGAATCACCCGGTGAAACACTGCGCGCCGCAAACAAGCAGAGCACCTGACCGGGATCCGGCTGCCAGAGCCACACCCAGCACCGTTTCGCGAGTTACGAGATGAGCGGTGTCTGGCTGCAACCCGAATGCAGCCAGACACATCAACGACTCGGCACAGCAGCCGAGCTTGCATCACCCAATCACCGCCAGGACCCGCGCACCCCACCCAAAATACGGGCGGAAGGATCACCTCGCTCCGGCGCAGTGGACACGCGGGGACGCTAATTGGTTGTGAGGGTCAGCGGTGCCGCCGACCCCCTGAGCCGGCAGCACCGCCGCGGAACCACACTGTCGGTGACCCCTGGCCCAGGAGCACGCTCGAACCGGGTTGCCGGAACGCCAACCCCACCACCCAGCGGTGGCGAAGGTTTCCTCACGCATCCGGTTCAATAGTCCCTGATGACGCAGACGCCGCTTCGGGACCGGGTTCGGGTGACCGACACAGGTCCGATCGTGCTGTCCGGACTGCGGAAAGGGTGGGAGCCGCTTGCGAAGCAGGCGCTGATCACGGTCCTGATGGCAGGGGCCGCGGCCGCGAGTGCAGCGTGGCCGTCGTGGTTGTTGGTCACAGACGCGGCGGTGATGTGGGCAGGCGTCGGATTGTCGGTACTGCTGCTCGGGGTGACCGCGCTGATGACGCGGTGGAGCACGCTGGCGCGGGCCGAGATCGTTGTGCCGCTGCTGGACTTCATCGCAGTCGGGTTGCTCCGCTTCGGCACCGGGGGCAGCCGATCCGTGTTCCTGGTCATCGTGATCCTGCCGCTGATCTGGATCGCAGCCGGCCGCGGACGGTGGCGTGCACTGATCCCGCTGGTCGCGACCTGCATCACACTGCTGCTGCCGCTGCTGCTGGCACCCGGACGCGAGCTGCCGGTCAGCGAGATCGTCCGGCTGATCGTCGTGCTGGCCGTGTTCGGTGCGGCTGCAGCAGTGGTCAACGAGCTCTCACGCCGCTCACTGCTGCAACTGCGCGCCTCGCAGCGATCCCGACGGCTCATCGAGGCGGAAGTGTCCCAAGCCGCCCTGGTCCAGCAGTCGCTGCAGCCCACGGACGGGTCAGGGCTGCCTCCTGCGGTGCATGTGGCAGGAATGTGCGTGCCAGCGCGCACCGTTGGTGGGGACTTCTACGACTGGTACCCAACCCCCGACGGCGGAACCGCGCTCACCCTCGGCGACGTGATGGGCAAAGGCGTCGGAGCCGGCATGATCGCGGCCGCGGTGCGCACCGTGATCCGCAGCAGCCTCACCGAACCCGACCCAGCCACAGCGTTCCACCGGGCATCCGTCGGGCTCAGCACCGGCACCACTGCGATGGTCAGCGCACAGTTCACCACCTGCTTCCACGGCCGTATCAGCGCCGACGGGACGTTCCGCTGGGTGGACGCCGGCCACGGCCTCACCCTCCTACGCCGCAGCGCCGGCGGCAGCGAGTTCCTCCGCGCACACCACCTCCCCCTGGGCGTCGGAACCGAATGGTCCAGCGTCACGACGGAACTGTTGCCCGGTGACAGCGTGATCAGCGTCAGCGACGGGGTCCTCGACCTCTTCGGCGGCGACCTCACCTCGATCGACCGCTACCAGGCATTCATCGACGCCCGCGACGACGTCGACCGGATCGTCGCCGACATTGCCGCGCTGGCGGCCGACGGGGACCGCCTCGACGACGTGACCGTCCTCGCGATGACCTGGAACGGGATCCGCGCCGCCGGGTGAGCGGACCCGCTCTCCACTGGCCCCGCCGCCGCAAGATCGCCCTGACAGTTTCGTTATCACCTCGGTGGTGGTGCATCAGGCACCTATTCAGCCCGACGCCATCAAGCGACGCAGCCGAGTGAACCTGGCAGAGCGCGGTGCACTGCCACACTTGCCAGACCCCCCATAACGGGGCCAGATCACGACAATATGGGCTGAATTCCCGGCGTGGAGCCCCTCCATAGCACTTTCGGGGTACACGGACCAGTCTCGGCACGGGTGTGCGCCGAATACTGTTCGAGGCTCACCGCAACTAGCGGTGATTCCCACAGCGAAAAGCTGTTCTGCACGCTCCATGCGGAGCCGATTTGTTGTGCCCACAGCAATGACACGGCAGATTGCAACTGGAAGGCACCATCATGCGCAAGATCACCAAGACCACGGTCTCGCTCGCCGCTGCCGGCACGATCATCTTCGGTGGTGCCGGGTTCGGCATCACGGCCGCGAACGCTGCGACGCCCACGGTCCGTACCGTCGCGTCGTCCTCGTCGAAGATCCCCGGCCCCGTCGCATCGGTTCCCGAGGTCCTCGGCGGCGACACCTCCGTCGCCCTCGACTCCGGCTTCACCGACGCCCTCACCGCGCTGAAGCTCACCCCCGGCGTGTCCGGCAACGCCAAGCTCGCCGACGGCGCCGTGTCGTTCCCGATCACCTCCGGCTCGGTCACCTACTGGAGCCCGGACGGCAACTACCGCCCCTACGTCCAGGGCCTGCTCAACCACGACGACTCGGGCCTGACCCTCAAGGCCGGCGACACCACCGTCACGCTGGAGAACTTCGTCGTGAACCCCGGCTCCTCGAAGCTCTACGGCGACGTCCTCGTCAACGGTGAGGTCGCAGCCCCGAACGCCTACCTGTTCTCCCTCCACGGTGGCACGCTCAAGCCCCTCCAGCTCGAGGGCGACAACGCCATCCTCACCGGCACCACCGTCCACGTCTCCGACGACGCCGCGAAGCTGCTCAACGACACCTTCAAGACCGACGCCGTCAAGGCCGGCCTCCTCGTCGGCACCGCCACCATCACCGCCCAGATCAAGTAACACCCCCAAGCGCCACTCGGAAGCGCTCGTCACCGTCCGGTGGCGGGCGCTTCTGCATGCATGCCCGAATGGGGGGTGCACTCCCGGGATGGACGGCGTCTACGGTGGGACGCTCCCAGATCAGAGAAGAGTTCGACATGCACGAGCTCATCAGCGACCCAGCCAACTTCACGCATGCGTACCGGACCCACGCGACGCAACTCCGTGGCTTCGTCGGCACGATCATCCGTGACCGTCACCTCGCCGAAGACGTCGTTCATGAAGCGTTCCTCGAGCTCTGGAAACACCCCGACCGGTTCGATCCCGCCCGTGCTGATCTGCAGTCCTGGCTCCGCACCATCGCCCACCGACGGGCGATCGACCGTATTCGGAGCCTGGAAGCGAGCCACGCCCGCGACCTGCGCGTCGGGAAACGCGAACATGCCGCCGTGAATCACGACACCGACCAATGGGATGCGCTGTTTCACCGTCAGGAGCTGCGCGCCGGTCTCGCCAGGCTCAGTGATGCGCAGCGCGACGCGGTCACACTCCGCTACCTCGCCGAACGCACCACCATTGAACTCGCGGACGACCTCCAAGTCAGCGTAAGCACGGCAAAGACCCGTGTCCGCGACGGCCTCCTCGCTCTCCACCGTCACCTGCACACAGCAACCACCAGCCAGCCACAGCATCGAACGAAATCATCATGAGCACGCTGCTCCGCAGCATCCGCCTGGACCGCGTCCGTGCAGAGTTGCAACATCGCACGCCCGAGGACGCGACCGTCGCGGCGGTCGCCCGCATGTGGGGGTGCGCTTACGCCGGCCGCTTCTCTGCTGCGTACGCGAGACGGTATGGCGAGATGCCGAGCGAGACCCTCCGCCGCTGACCACCCTTAACAGCGCCCGCAGCCGCGCATCACGGGTGTTGAGCGGCGCCAGGGGCTCCATCAACACCTCTGACTGCACGGTCGGGCCCGCTCGTCGAACGCACACCCCCGATGGCTAGCCACGCTCAAACCAAAGATCGGCGAAGTTCGGCCATCCTGCCTCCGCCTCTGCCTCTGCCTCTGCCTCTGCCTCTGCCTCTGCCTCTGCCTCTGCCTCTGCCTCTGAAGTGTCGGCGAACGCACCCGTGGGAAGCTCCCCATCGTCCGCAGTGAGGCGGCGCTGCAGCGCGGGCATGGACTCCACCACGAGCGGTGCGACAGCAGTGTCCCGTTCATATTGGGACTGCGTCCCAGCTGCAGCCGCCGGATGATCGTCAGTGCTCGTCGTCATCGCCTCCAGCGTCGTGCAGCGCGGCCGCCAAATCAGCCTCTGAGGGCAGTGCGGCCCGGACTGCAGGGGGCAGCAGTTCGTAGCTGGCCACACCGACCGGGTGTTGCTGACCTGCGAGGGAGTACCGGACGACCGCAGCGTTCTTGTCTGCGACGAGCAGCAAGCCGACGGTGTCCGCATGCTGGGTTCGGCGGAGAGTGTTATTGACGAGGGCGACGTAGAAGCTGAGCTGGCCGAGGTATTCGGGTTTGAACTTCCCGGTCTTGAGTTCGATGACGACGTATCGGAGCTGCTCGACGTGGAAGAACAGCAGGTCGACGTAGAAGTCATCCCCCTCGACGTCGAAGTGCACCTGCCGGCCCACGAACGCGAACCCCTCGCCGAGCTCGCGAAGCGTATCGATGATCCGATCCACGAGCGCCTGCTCAAGGTGGCGCTCCTTCGC
The DNA here is from genome assembly GCF_030362955.1 of Curtobacterium citri. NCBI lineage: Bacteria > Bacillati > Actinomycetota > Actinomycetes > Micrococcales > Microbacteriaceae > Curtobacterium > Curtobacterium citri. The sequence continues at coordinate 8,305 of NZ_JAUCML010000013.1, read as the reverse complement.
GTCCCCATCGAGAGCGAGGAAGTCCAGCACGTACGGATCCTTCGTGATCTGCTGCGCCAGATCCGAGTCCCCCGGCGGAAGCACTTCGACGAAGTTCGTCGGCGCCGCCTGCAATCGTGTGTGCGCTGCGGAGCGGATCTGGTGGTCGAGCACGTTCCGTGACCACCCGTGCGCGGCCGCCTGGCCCGCGTACCAGTCCCGCAGCTCGCGGTCATCGAGCCGGTCGAGGAGGACGGTGATGTGCCCCCACGGCAGTTGTGCAACAGCCTGTTGCAGAATCTGCTCGTCCGGCCAGGCGGCAGCGAATGCACGCATGTAGGCGAGGTTCCGCGCGGAGAACCCCTTCATCTCCGGGAACTCAGCACGCAGATCCGTCGCAAGCCGACCGATGACGTTGCTCCCCCACCCCTCATCGCCCTGGCGCTGCAGAATGGTCGCACCGATCCCCCAGTACAGACGGATCAGTTCCGTGTTCACGCGGCGCTGCGCAGCGAATCGGGCAGAACGCACCTGCTGCTTCAGCTCGGCAAGAGCAGCGGCATACCCGGACACGGCTGGCGAAGAATCAGACATCACCGTTCAGTCTGCCCGACGATGCAGGGCGAAGAAGAACGAACGAAGCGTTCTCCGGGACCAGCTATGCCAGGGTGGAGGAGATCCCCGAGAGAAAGGCGACCTCCCATGGCGCAGAAAGTCACCACGCACCTCGTCGACGACCTCACCGGCGACACCATCGACGACGGCACGGGCCGCACCATCACCTTCAGTTTCGACGGCAACAACTACGAAATCGACCTCACCGACGACAACGCCGACGCGCTTCGCGAAGCGTTCTCCGACTACATCGCCGCCGCCCGCAAGGTGAGCGGGCGCTCGGGCCGCGCCGCTAGCGGCAGCAGCCCGAAGCGCGGCAACTCCGAAGAACTTGCGAAGATCCGCGAGTGGGCGAACGCGAACGGCCACGAGGTCTCCTCGCGGGGCCGCATCAGCCAGGCCGTCCGCGACGCGTACAACGCCGCACACTGACCAGACTCCCCCGAGCACAACGAACGCCGGCCGCCCGCATGGGCAGCCGGCCTTCGTCGCGTGAGCCGATAGCGGTCTCTTATGTCAACACGGCTCGCACCAGACGTCTAGCCTTACTGCAACACAACCATGGGAGCAGCGTGTCCGAGTACGATTTCGACGTCGCCGTGACGTTTGCAGCTGAGGACCGGGAGTTTGTCGACGAGGTCGTCAGGATAGTCAAGACAGCCGGCCTGACTGTGTTCTATGACGAGGACGCAAAAGCGGACATCTGGGGCGAGGAACTCACAGAGTTTTTTCCAGACGTATATGAACGCCGCGCTCGGTATGCAGTGATGTTCATTTCGACACATTATGCCGCGAAACCATGGACCCAGCTCGAACGCCGGAGTGTTCTACTAAGAGCGATGCAAAGCCCCGCCCCGTTTCTGCTTCCGGTGCGACTTGACTCGACACAACTACCAGGGGTGCGTACTTCGATTGCGCATCTGGACGCTCACGCAGAGGGTGCCTCAGGCGTCGCGAACGCTATAATCACCAAGCTCGGCTCCTCCCAAGCTGATGGCGGACGCCGCTTCAACGGCCGGGTTCCGCGGACACCTTCGGAAGTGGCAATCCTTCTCGGAGAGCGGCCAGCAGGCTGGGAATACCTCCTTTTCAGCTACTGGCTTACAACCGGACTTGAGGGGAGGTACGACGCATACAATGATCACCGCCTCCAATTTGCACTTGGAGGGGAATTTATACCGACCGCAGCTCTCCCTGAATACATCCCGACCGAATTTGCAAAACTTGCCTCTACGACGGAGACATTCGAGCAGCTACTGCTAGGTCCGGCACAGCACACAGCCATGGGGGCACGTGGCGAAGAGGGTGACCCAGTACTTATCGCACACCTGGCCAGTAGAATGCTTCTAGTCTTCGACGAGCTGCTTTCTTGGTCCCAACGACTAAGATCCGCTACGACCCCATTGGAGGAGGGTCGCCTTTCCCTCCGAGCCATGGCGGATTACGCATCCCAACCGATCGAGGCCGTTCGCAGTTTTGTCCTTGATTTTCGTGAGCGCATGGACGGCTTGAGCACAACGCTTCAGAGCGGACAATCCGTGGAACTGCAACTCTTCATTGCCTTTGATGTCCCCGAGCAAGTTGCGCAGCGGTATCAAAGCGCGTTTGGCCAATTGAACAAGGCCATCACCTGAATCCAACTTGGCGCGCATTTCAACACGCCTGATTTCAACACCAATCCGCAACGAGGATAGAAGGTGCATAATGAAAATCGAATTTGGCTGCCCGTTCTGCGACATTGCTCAGCAGCGAGATCCCGACGCACGCGAGGTATATCGGGATGAGAATTTTGTTGCATTCTTTCCGACCGAGCCCGCTGTGCTCGGCCACACCCTGATAATTCCACGATCCCACGTTGACACCGTTTGGAATCTCGACGAGAGTACGGCCGAGAGACTAGGAATCGCTACCGTTCGACTCTCAAGAGCGGTCCGCGATGCGACCATGGCACCGGGGCTAAATGTTATTCAATCAAACGGCGAAGTGGCTACGCAGACCGTTATGCACCTCCACGTTCACCTAGTGCCGCGTTGGCCGAATGACCCGCTGGGCCGAATTTGGCCCAAGGAAACGGATTACTCCGAGCGCCAGAAAGATGTAGCTTGGGAGGAAGTTCGGGACAACGTCATCCGGGTCCTAGGTAAGCTCAATCCCTAGGATGAACAAGGACCCGAGCGAGACTACGGGTACGTAAAATCCCGCGAGGGACCACGACCAGATGATCTTGCGCCACTCACAATTCGCTGCGCGAACATCCTGATTGTCGGCATTACTTCTGTTGTAGTAGCGCGCCACGTTCATGTCGTAAGCGGCAACCTTCCCCTGGCTCGCCGCTTGATAGAGTGCCCGAAAGGCGCGCTCTTGACGAAGGTACCCCGCGTCGAGCACTGCGAAAACGCTTGTCGCAGCCATGCCGAGCAACGCCAACTTGACTTCAGTCTCGACAAGCGCGTAACCATAGGCCGCCGTTACGATAGGAAGCATCCATGTCTTGGCCGCCGACGATGCGGCCGCCATTCGACTAATGATCGCTTGGATCTGCTCGAGATATTGGCGCTTGTCTTCGGAGCTGGGTTTTGCCGACCTACTGATATGCCTAATCATCCAACGGCGCATTGTGTCTTTCCCAGCGCTCGAAGGCCAGATGGCGCCATTCTACGTTCCTCGCCAAATCGGTTCGAACACACCGGGACCAGCTCAGTGGACGTGACCTACTTGGCAGCATCCTCGATCCAAGTACCAAGATTCTCTCGCCCATTGTCCTTATTCCAGAGGTAATATGGCGTTCCTGCTGGCAACGGATTCGCTCCGGTAACGTCTGTTTGCGAATCTTTGTCCTTGATCTTGCTGATATCGATTCCAATCAGGCCGTGGCCTTGACGGATTGTCTCTGCAATCTCATACTTGACCCATTTACGGCTGGCTGTCTGGCTACCGATCAGAACGGCAGTCACGGACGTGCCCTTGATCTGCCCATCTATCCACTGCTTGATTGCGGCGTCACTGCCCTTCTTAACAGTCTCCCACGCGGCGCGATCGTAGAATGGGTTCACAAAGCCGGAGCCGATCATGTTACTGTTTCGCACTTGGCCGACTCGCCAAGAATCCCGTTCGTAGTGAAAACTAAAGAATACCTTGCGCATGAAGCCCCCGTGGTCAAGTGGCGCCTTCATCGGCGCCGCGTTTGCTCAGGATAAGCCTATCTGGGCGGCGGCACATAGCTCTCGGTTCAGCATGTCGGCGGCGTTCTGTGGATCTGAAGTGCAGGAACAGGCTTCCGCGACAGACGTGCGCGCGGATCTAGAGCTAAGGTGCGGACCACCAGCCGCGGTCCGTGGCAGGTAGATCCCCCGGCAGCGTGCTACTCGTTGCTATCTGGTGCTAGCTCCAGCTTGGGTTCGCTGGCTGCTTGCTCGAGGTCGGTGTCGAGCGCCCGAGCATCGCCCCAAACCGCTGTGAGTCGAGCGAGGGCTGCGTCGACCGCCGCATCTGTAGCGCCGAGCTCGGCATAGGCCTCTTGGAGCGTCAGCGCATCGAACCGCGAGGGTCGCCGCGCGACAACGCCGACCTTCTCCGCGATTGAGACGTCCGCTGCTGCAGCGCGTCGCGCCGGGATGATGCTCGTCATAGACCGCCCCGACAGGCTCACGCCGGTGCGCGCCCATCCGTGGACGTCTAACGGCAACAACAGCTGCTCTGCCCGTCGCCACTCCCCCGGTACTGGCTGCTCGCAGTCGTGCCGGTCGAGGTTCCCTTTCATCGGGTCAAGCAGGCGGATGACGTCGCCGCGGAAGCCGGTCCAGACGGGTCCGACGATGCGAAGCCACCGGGTCACCGCGCAGGCTGCACAGGACACCGGGTCATCGGATGAGGGAACGACGTGGCCGCGGATCCGGATGATGCTCGTCACTGCGACGTCGGCAGGGGTGATGCTGCGGGCCTGTTCGCGAGTGAGGTGGAGGGTCCCGAGGAGGACGGTGAGGAATGCGTCGCGGCGGCCGCGGAGCCCGATCGGGTATCGGTACTTCGGGATCGTCGCCAACACCCTCACAACCGCCGCTTGGTCGGCGGCTGCTGGTCGCGGCCACACCCGTGCCTCCACCGTCGGGATCGGGTCCGCGAGACCTGCGTCAAAGTGGCGTGCGCGGATCGCGTGCCGGCGAAGCCGCTGCGTCGACGGGGCCCCGGGGAACTGAGTCAGGAACTGCTCGATCGTGGCTGCCGTCGCCGGGAGCGGTTCGTGACCTGTCGCCTCGCACCAGGCGACGAATCGGCCCCAGTGCGCCTCGAGCAGTGCCCTGCTGTCGGGCGCGGGTTTGGGGCATGTTTGGGGGGTCACAAGCGCATCCGGGTGACGGCGTTGCGGACCAGGGGTGCGTATTCGCGGTCGTAGATCTGCAGGGTGGCGGCGTTGGTGTGGTGGGTCTGGTTCATGATCTCCACGTCCGTAGCACCGGCATTGCGTGCTTCGGTAACGAACCCGGCGCGTAGGGAGTGCCCCGACCAGCCGTCCTCCCCGAGCCCGGCCGCGTGCGCGCGGCGGGCGACAGCCTTCCCGACGGCGGTGGGGCTGATGCCGGTGTTCCGGAACAGGCCCCACTTCGACACGGCCCGGAAGAACGGCATCGACGGCGGCAACCGTTCGGCGCCGAGCCCGTCCGCACAGACGTGCACAGCGAGACTCGCACCAGTGAGTGCGGCGAAGAGGCCCGCTTCCCCGAGGGCGTCCTGTGCCGCCATCAGCCGTGAGAGCCGGACGTACGCGCAGGGGGCGCAGGTGACCGGGTTGGCGCCCTGCTGCAGTACCTTGATTCGGCCAACACCGTCCTGGTCGGTCTTGGACTTCCGGACGCGGGCGTAGACGCCTTCGCCGTCGACGAGGCGGAGGTCGGCGATGGTGAGGGCGGTGAGTTCGGACTCGCGAAACGCGCCAACGAACCCGAACAGCAGCAACGCCTGATCCCGTGTTCCGAGGGCGCCGGTCTGCAGGTCGGCGACGTCGATCTTGAGCAGCGTCGTCTGCAGCGCCTTCAACGTCATCGGCTTCGCCCGTCGCACCGGCACGGACCGGGTCCGGCGAATCCCCTTCAACACATCGCGGACGATCGGGGTGGATCCCGGTGGAGTGTGACCGCGGCGAGCGTGCTCCCAATCGATCGCGGCGACGTAGCGACTGATCGTGCCGGGTGCGTACCGCTGCCCGCCATCGGGGAGGACGGCATTGGCCTTGTCCGCGAGAAACGCCGCGACCTCGGTCGGGTCGACCGGCGCCGTACTGATCCGCTCGAGCTCGTGCGGTTCGGAGATCTCGTGGTCGAGGAACCCGGCACGCCACCGGGCGAACTGTCGCAGGTCCGACCGGTACGCGCGGATCGTGTTCGGCGACAAGGACGCTTCGGCGAACACCCGCGGCGACGCGTCCGCCGGCACCACCACGGCACCCGAGCCAGGCGGGCGCCCCTCCCCCGCTACGGCGCGGAGCCGGGCGAATGCCGTCCGGGACCGCTCCGCAGCGGCACGCTCCGCAGCAGCCGCCCCGCGACCAACAGCGCGAACGCCCTGCGAGCTCGTGGCGACGCTCGCCCCGTCCGTCTCGCTAACGTCGTCCACACGCCCTCGTTCCTACCGGCGGCGGCACTCTGTGCGCCTACCGGTTCAGTTCCGATAATAGTTCTTCTCGGAATGATTCGGCGGGGGCGGAAGCGAGAAGGCAGTGACGGCGCTGATCGCTCATCGAGCGCTGAACCATCTCTCCCCTTCGACCCCGCGGCACCGGTCCCTCAGGCTTAGTCTCACGGCTGGTCATCTACCGGCGTCACCCGCACGGTGACTGAGTCGATCACGGTGCCGGCGGGGATGCTGCCGATCCGCCGGGTCTGGATGCTTCGTTCGCCGACATACGTTCCGTCGGCCGCATCGATGATGACGTCGTGTTGCTCGGTCCTGCTCCAGTGCGGGAGGCCGATCGCGGTGCCGCGCCGGCCGTCGAGCGAGACCTGTTCCTCGGTGACGACGACGTCGGGCAGGGTCGCCAAGGCCTCGTACATCGTCGCGCGGAGGTCGGCGGGCACGAGCCCCGTCCGGAGCAGACCGCTGATCGTGTCGAAGACGTGCAGCTCGTCGGTCGTGTCCACAGCGCGAGGAGCGGCCTCGATGCGGCGGACGAGGGCGTGCGGGTCACGAGGCAGGTCGGCGATGTCGGACGCGCCGAGCCTGCCTGCCCGCTCACCGCCGAGCTCACCGACCGCGAAGTCGCCGCTGACGCCGCGTTCCCGTACCGGAGCGGACGGCTCTGTGGCACCGTCGTCGGACGCGGCCTTGCGCGCCGCAGCACCCCCGAAGAACTTCGTCGGCTCGCCGGACCGCGTCTCCCGGATCCAGGTCGCGGAGACATCGGCCGGCACCCAGGTGATGGTCGTCGTCGGCTCGAGGTAGCCCTCGTCGTAGTGCTCCCCGTCGGACGTCGCGGAGACCATCGACAGCTCCGACTCCACCACCTTCGTGTAGGCGCCGGCCGGCGTCCGGTCGGCGGCCGCTGCAGCGGCCGCCTCGTGCAGCGTCGCCGCTGCGGCCGACTCGGGCGATCCCCAGTGCGTCACCCCGACGCCCGTGGCGACCAACCCACTGGCCACGACCAGTGCTGCTCCGGTCAGCAGGGCGGGTCGGGAACGACGCAGCCACCGGACGGGAGGGGCGGTGCGGGCCGGTGCCGTGCCTCCCGTCCGAACGGTGGTCGCCCTGGCGGCCGTCTCGAATCGGAGCCAAGCACGCTCGAGCGACGCGTCGACCGTTTCGGGCGGCAGGTCGTGGTCGCGGCGCAGCGAGCGGAGCGCGGTGAAGTTGTCAGACATGGAGTGGTCCGTTCAGGGAGTCGGTGGTGCCCGGCATGGCGCGGAGGGCCGATCGGGCACGGTTCAGTCGGGAGCGGACGGTGCCGACGGGGACGCCGGTCGCCTCCGCGATCTGCTCGTAGGTGAGCTCCGCCCAGGCGTGCAGCAGCACCGTCTCGCGCACCACCGGACGCATCCGGTAGAGCTCGCGGACGACGGTCCGCACGGCGCGCTCGTTGTCGAGACGCTCGCCGGCGTCGTCGTCGAGCCGCTCGGGAACTGCGACGCGGGACATGGCACGGTCAGCTCGTCGTTGTGAGCGCCAGTGCCGACGGAGCAGGTTCGACGCGATGCCGAACAACCACGGCAGCGGGTCCTGCCGGTCTGGATCGAACGAATCCCATCGGACCAGGGCGGTCACGAACGTCTCGCCGAGGATGTCTTCGGCGCTCTGCAGGTCAGTCCGGCGCGCGAGGTACAGCAGGATGCGGCGGCCGTGCTCGTCGAACTGGCGACCGAGCTCGGCTGCGGCTCCTGGAGGGGGATGACTACTGGGCACGACTGGTATTGCCCGATCCTCCCGGTTCAGTTCCATCCTCGTCGAAACTTGCCGCGCCGCCGTGGCATGCGAACCGCTTTGGGTCCCAGCCCGTCTCAGGAGCCGGTCGTCTATCGAGACGGGGGTTCTGGTGTGTTGAGAAGCAATCCCCAGCCGGAGCCCGTTTCACTGCCCGCCACCGGTCCGCGGAGGTCGTACGTAGCGCGATCCTGGCTGACTCAGTACGTCCAATCCGTCAGCGGGTCGCGTCGAAGTCCTCCTGGTGCGCCGTGACCTCGTCACGGTGCTGCTCCGACCACGTCTTCAACTGCCGCACCGTCTG